>NZ_JBEAFH010000011.1:0-14828 GCF_040061575.1 Klebsiella sp. CB_Kp196 | reverse complement strand
AGATACGTGATCTGATCCTTCAACTCAGCAAAAGTTCGATTTATTCAACAAAGCCTTTTTTTATATACGATCTGACGAATTCAGCAGAAGGAAACTCATCATTCGTGACGAAATAAAAATTAGTTTCCCCATTAATATAGAAATGAGTGTTTACTCACAGAAAGAAAATCAGGAGTAATTATTCTGAAGACAGATAATACAGAAGTCGTACAGCGCATTTAACTCACTTCTCAGGAGGTTAATCACTCTCTATTTGTGGACAACCGACATGTCTTAAGGCTCTGGAATAACGTGTTGATATTTCGATGCGTAGCATGCAGCGGAATATTACCGGATCAATAAAGCAGGAAGAGGCGTTTTAATTCTTTCCGCAGGATGATAGTAGGGTGACTGCCATGTCTGATTATAATGAAAAAAGTGCGATCTCCGCACTTCTCGCAGGTCATTGTTCCGATCCATTTTCCGTGCTTGGCATGCACTCAACCGATGCGGGTCTGGAAGTGCGCGCATTATTACCCGATGCCACCGATGTATGGGTGATTGAACCGAAAACCGGGCGCAAAGTCGGTAAACTCGAATGCCTCGACACACGCGGGTTCTTTAGCGGCGTTCTGCCGCGCCGGAAAAATCCTTTTCGTTACCAGCTGGCCGTCACCTGGCACGGTCAGCAAAACCTGATTGACGACCCCTATCGCTTTGGCCCGCTGCTGCAGGAGCTTGATGCCTGGCTGCTCGCTGAAGGGACTCATCTGCGGCCCTACGAGACGCTGGGAGCCCATGCCGACACCATGGACGGCGTCACCGGGACGCGTTTTTCCGTCTGGGCGCCGAACGCCCGTCGTGTGTCGGTGGTCGGACAGTTCAACTACTGGGACGGCCGCCGCCACCCGATGCGTCTGCGCAAAGAGTCCGGCATCTGGGAGCTGTTTGTCCCCGGCGCGCATAACGGCCAGCTGTATAAGTTCGAGCTGATTGACGCCCACGGCCACCTGCGGGTGAAATCCGACCCGTATGCCTTTGAGGCACAGATGCGCCCGGAAAGCGCGTCGCTTATCTGCGGCATGCCGGAAAAGGTCGAACAGCCACAGTCCCGTCAGCAGGCCAACCAGTTTGATGCACCGATTTCGATTTATGAAGTGCACCTTGGCTCGTGGCGCCGCCACGCCGATAACCATTTCTGGCTCAGCTACCGCGAGCTGGCGGACCAGCTGGTGCCTTACGCGAAGTGGATGGGCTTCACCCATCTGGAGCTGCTGCCGGTAAACGAACATCCGTTCGACGGCAGCTGGGGCTATCAGCCCACCGGGCTGTACGCGCCGACCCGCCGTTTTGGTACCCGTGAAGACTTCCGCTACTTCCTGAATGCTGCCCATGCCGCGGGTCTGAACGTGATCCTCGACTGGGTGCCGGGCCACTTCCCGTCGGATGACTTTGCGCTGGCATCGTTCGACGGCACCGCGTTGTATGAACACAGCGACCCGCGAGAAGGTTATCACCAGGACTGGAATACGCTGATCTACAACTACGGTCGCCGTGAAGTCAGCAACTTTCTGGTCGGGAACGCGCTGTACTGGATTGAACGCTTCGGGATCGACGCCCTGCGCGTGGATGCGGTTGCGTCAATGATCTACCGCGACTACAGCCGCAAAGAGGGGGAGTGGGTGCCCAATGAGTACGGCGGCCGGGAAAACCTCGAAGCGATTGAATTTCTGCGCAATACCAACCGTGTGCTCGGTGAGCAGACGCCGGGAGCGGTCACGATGGCGGAGGAGTCCACCGACTTCGCCGGGGTTACACGACCGTCTTCGACGGGCGGTCTTGGCTTCTGGTTCAAATGGAACCTCGGCTGGATGCATGACACCCTCGACTATATGCAGCTCGATCCCATCTATCGTCGTTATCATCACGACAAGATGACCTTCGGGATGCTCTACAACTACACCGAAAACTTCGTGTTGCCGCTGTCACACGATGAAGTGGTTCACGGCAAAAAATCGATTCTTGACCGGATGCCTGGCGATGCCTGGCAGAAGTTCGCCAACCTGCGCGCCTACTACGGCTGGCTGTTTGCCTTCCCCGGTAAAAAGCTGCTGTTTATGGGCAACGAGTTTGCCCAGGGGCGGGAGTGGAACCACGACGCCAGCCTCGACTGGCATCTGCTGGAAGGGGGCGACAACTGGCATCACGGGGTGCAGCGTCTGGTGCGCGATCTGAACCATACCTATCGCCACCATAAGGCACTGCACGAACTGGATTTTGACCCCTACGGCTTTGAATGGCTTGTTGTGGATGACCATGAACGGTCGGTGTTTATCTTTGTCCGTCGCGATAAAGCCGGGAACGAGATAATCGTGGCGAGCAACTTCACGCCAGTACCGCGTCACGGCTATCGCTTCGGGATTAACCAGCCGGGGCGCTGGCGTGAAGAGCTGAACACCGACTCGATGCACTACCACGGGAGCAACACCGGCAACGGCGGCTGCGTGGCAAGCGAGGCGATCGCCAGCCACGGTCGGGAGCATTCGCTGTCGGTGACTCTGCCGCCGCTGGCGACAATCTGGCTGGTACGGGAATCTGCAGGGCAATAAAACGCGCAGCTGATTTATTGCAGCTGACTTATTACCGGAGGTGATCACTTCTGAATTATTTTGCAGAAGAGTGAGGCTTTTTCTTCATTATTTTCTTTTATGGCTTTTATTTAATAGCAGGACATTATTATGAGTAAACTTGAATATACTGACAACTTAATGCTGTCGCGCCAGTTACCGCTTAAATCCGTGGCCCTGATCCTCGCCGGCGGACGTGGCACACGATTAAAAGACCTGACCACTATTCGCGCAAAACCTGCGGTGCATTTCGGCGGTAAATTCAGAATTATTGATTTTGCTTTATCGAATTGTATTAACTCCGGAATAAGACGTATCGGGGTCATTACACAATATCAGTCCCATTCACTGGTGCAGCATATTCAACGCGGCTGGGCATTCTTTAACGAAGAAATGAATGAGTTCGTGGATTTATTACCGGCGCAGCAGCGGGTGCATGGTGAGAACTGGTATCGGGGGACGGCGGATGCCGTGACCCAGAATCTGGATATTATCCGCCGCTATGATGCGGAATATGTCGTTATTCTGGCCGGGGACCATATCTATAAACAAGATTATTCGCGGATGCTGCTCGATCACGTTGAAAAAGGGGCGCGCTGTACCGTGGCCTGCCTGCCGGTCCCGGTTGAAGAGGCAAGCGCTTTTGGCGTCATGGCCGTGGATGAGAATGACAAAATCATTGAATTTGTTGAAAAACCGGCTAATCCGCCCACCATTCCTGGCGATGAAACCCGCTCGCTTGCCAGTATGGGCATTTATGTGTTTGATGCGGAATATCTCTACCAGCTGCTGGAAGACGACGATCGGGATGAACACTCCACCCATGATTTTGGCAAAGATATTATTCCCAGGATAACGGCGGCAGGTGAAGCGTATGCGCATCCGTTCCCGCGCTCCTGCGTTCAGTCGGATAATAATGCCGAGCCATACTGGCGCGATGTCGGAACCCTGGAGGCGTACTGGAAAGCGAATCTGGATTTAGCCTCAGTAGTGCCAGAGCTGGACGTTTATGACCGTAACTGGCCTATCCGTACCTATGTCGAATCGCTGCCCAGCGCCAAATTTGTTCAGGACCGTTCCGGCAGTCATGGCATGACCATGAATTCTCTGGTCTCCGGCGGCTGTATTATTTCTGGCTCGGTGGTGGTGCAGTCGGTTCTATTTTCCAGAGTTCGGATTAACTCGTTCTGTAATATTGATTCGTCGGTTTTATTACCGGGCGTCTGGGTCGGTCGCTCCTGCAGGATAAGACGCTGCGTGATCGACCGGGGATGCGTTATTCCGGAGGGGACGGTGATTGGCGAAAATGCCGTTGAGGATGCGCGACGCTTTTATCGTTCGGAAGAAGGCATCGTTCTGGTTACCAAAGAAATGCTGGACAAACTTGAGGTATGAGCCCATTTGCGGAAAAAGCGTGTCCGGCGGCAGAGAAAATATTGCCCTGTCGCGGGTCGTCTCTGTGGCTGAATAATAAGGAGCATACATGCAAGTTTTACATGTAGGAGCAGAGATGTTCCCGCTGTTAAAAACGGGCGGACTGGCCGACGTCACCGGCGCGCTCCCGGCGGCGCAAATTGCCGAGGGGCTGGATACCCGCGTGCTGCTGCCTGGGTTTCCGGCGATCCGCAACGGGGTTCAGGATCCGCAGGTGGTGGCCAGCAGGGAGACATTCGCCGGGCGGATGACGCTGCTGTTTGGCCATTTTAACGGTGTGGGCATCTATCTGATTGATGCCCCGCATCTCTATGACCGGACGGGTAATCCTTATCATAACCAGCAGATGCAGGATTATCCTGATAACGTCCTGCGTTTCGCGTTGCTGAGCTGGGTCGGGGCCGAGCTTGCCGGTGGTCTTGACCCGTTCTGGCGTCCTGAAATCGTCCACGCCCATGACTGGCACGCGGGTCTCACCCCGGCTTATCTGGCCACCCGCGGCAACCCGGCCAAATCGGTGTTTACGGTGCACAACATTGCCTATCAGGGGTTGTTTCAGGCCCGGCATATGGCGGAGATCGCGTTACCGTGGTCGTTCTTCCAGATGCACGGGGTGGAGTTTAATGGGCAAATCTCCTTCCTTAAGGCGGGTCTCTATTTCGCTGACCATATCACCACCGTCAGCCCGACATATGCCCGTGAAATTACCGAACCACAGTACGCGTTTGGTCTGGAAGAGCTGCTGCGGCAACGTCAGCGGGAAGGGCGACTGTCGGGGATCCTGAACGGGGTTGACAAAAATATCTGGGATCCGCGCCGCGATCCGCTGCTGGCAGCGCCTTACGACCAGAATTCACTGGCGGAGAAAGCGAAGAACAAGCAGCAGCTGCAGACGTCGCTGGGGCTGAAGGCGGACGATCGGGCGCTGCTGTTCACCGTTGTGAGCCGGCTGACCAGCCAGAAGGGGCTGGATCTTCTGTTTGGCGCGCTGCCGGGAATTATATCTAAGGGAGGGCAGCTGGCGCTGCTGGGATCCGGGGACCCGGATTTGCAGGCCCGTTTTCTGACCGCCGAGGCGCAATACCCCGGGCAGGTGAGTATCCGGATCGGCTACGACGAGGCGCTGTCGCATCAGATGATTGGCGGCGCCGACGTCATCCTGGTGCCCAGCCGTTTTGAACCCTGCGGTCTGACCCAGCTTTATGGTCTGCGCTACGGCACATTACCGCTGGTTCGCCGTACCGGCGGACTGGCGGATACCGTCGCCGACTGTTCGCTCGAAAACCTTGTTGACGGGCTCGCGACCGGATTTGTGTTTACCGACAGCGAGACGGAATCGTTATTACATGCTATCCACCGGGCCAGTGTCCTGTGGTCGCGTCCCTCGCTGTGGCGTTACGTGCAGCGGCAGGCGATGAGCATGGATTTTAGCTGGCAAAGTGCCGCAAAGTCTTTCCACCTGTTGTATCAGCGTATTATTTAATTGCTACGGATAAGAAAAATGGAACCACGCATAAGTTATATTTCACCCAGGCTGAATGAAGAAGCGCTGCAGCATGCTATCGCTTATAACCTCATGTTTATTCTCGGTAAAGACCCTTCACTTGCCAATAAGCATGAATGGCTCAATGCTACGCTGTTCGCCGTGCGCGATCGGCTGGTTGAGCGCTGGTTGCGGGCGCATCGGGCGCGGATCTCGCAGCAGGCGCGCCAGGTATATTATCTGTCGATGGAGTTTCTCATCGGCCGTACCCTCTCGAATGCCTTACTGTCGCTGGGCATCTATGAGGATGTGAAAACAGCGCTGGCCGGGATGGGTCTGGATCTGGAAGAGCTGATTGACGAAGAGAATGACCCGGGCCTGGGCAACGGCGGTCTCGGTCGTCTGGCAGCCTGTTTTCTCGACTCCCTGGCCACGCTGGGGCTGCCAGGACGCGGTTACGGCATCCGCTACGACTACGGCATGTTCAAGCAAAACATCATCGACGGCCGGCAGATGGAGTCACCGGACTACTGGCTGGAGTACGGTAACCCCTGGGAATTCGAGCGCCATAAAACCCGCTATACCGTGCGCTTTGGCGGGCGCATTCAGCATGAGGGGAAAAACTCGCGCTGGCTGGAAACCGAAGAGATCATCGCGGTGGCCTACGATCAGATTATCCCGGGTTATGAAACCGATGCCACCAACACCCTGCGCTTGTGGAGCGCCCAGGCCAGCAGCGAGATTAACCTCGGTAAATTTAATCAGGGAGATTACTTCGCGGCGGTAGAAGATAAAAACCATTCCGAAAACGTCTCCCGGGTACTGTATCCGGACGACTCGACCTACTCCGGGCGCGAGCTGCGCCTGCGTCAGGAATATTTCCTCGTTTCGGCGACGGTGCAGGATATTCTTTTTCGCCATTACCAGTTGTATCAAACCTATGACAACCTGGCAGATAAAATTGCTATCCACCTCAACGACACCCATCCGGTGCTGTCGATCCCGGAGCTGATGCGTCTGCTGATTGACGAACACCGCTTCAGCTGGGATGACGCTTTCGGGGTGACCTGTCAGGTCTTCTCCTACACCAACCATACCCTGATGAGCGAGGCGCTGGAGACCTGGCCGGTCGAGATGCTGGGGAAAATCCTGCCGCGCCATTTGCAGATTATTTTCGAGATTAATGACTATTTTCTGAAAACCATGCAGGAGCACTATCCCGATGATATTGCGTTGCTGAGCCGGACCTCGATTATCGATGAATCCAACGACCGTCGCGTACGGATGGCCTGGCTGGCGGTGGTGGTCAGTTACAAGGTGAACGGCGTGTCGGAACTGCACTCCCGGCTGATGGTGGAGTCGCTGTTTGCCGATTTCGCCAGAATCTTTCCGCGCCGCTTCACCAACGTGACTAACGGCGTCACGCCGCGCCGCTGGCTGGCTGCCGCTAACCCGTCCCTTGCCGCGGTTCTGGACCGCCATATCGGCCAGACCTGGCGAACGGATTTAAGCCAGCTGAGCGAAATGGGGGAATATCAGGATTATCCGCTGGTTAACCAGGCCGTCAGCGCCGCCAAACTGGCGAATAAACAGCGTCTGGCCGATTATATCGCCCGTCAGCTGGGCGTGGTGGTGAACCCGAACGCGCTGTTTGATGTGCAAATTAAACGGATCCACGAATATAAACGCCAGCTGATGAATGTGCTGCATGTGATCACCCGCTACAACCGTATCAAGGCGGACCCGCAGGCCGAATGGGTGCCGCGAGTGGTGATTTTCGCCGGCAAAGCCGCGTCCGCTTACCACACGGCAAAACAGATCATCCATCTGATAAACGACGTCGCCAAAGTCATCAACAGCGATCCGCAGATTGGCGACAGACTAAAGGTGGTGTTCATTCCCAACTACAGCGTCAGTCTGGCGCAGATGATCATTCCGGCCGCGGACCTTTCTGAGCAGATTTCGCTGGCAGGGACTGAAGCCTCCGGGACCAGTAATATGAAGTTCGCCCTCAACGGTGCGCTGACCATTGGCACGCTGGACGGCGCCAACGTTGAGATGTTGGAGCACGTGGGTGAGGACAATATCTTTATCTTCGGTAATACCGCTGCAGAGGTCGAGGCGCTGCGCAGCAACGGTTATCAGCCGCGTGATTACTACGACCAGGATCAAGAGCTGCGCCAGGCGCTGACCCAGATGGGGACCGGGGTGTTCAGCCCACAGGAGCCGGGCCGCTATCGCGGTCTGCTGGATTCGCTGATCAACTTTGGCGACCACTATCAGGTGCTGGCCGATTACCGCAGCTATGTTGACTGTCAGGACAAGGTGGATGCGCTCTACCGAACCCCGGAAGAGTGGACCGCCAAAGCGATGCTCAACATAACCCACATGGGCTATTTTTCATCGGACCGTACGGTGCGGGAGTATGCGCAAAAGATCTGGTATATCGACAAAACGCAACTCTGAGCGCGTACTGACAACCAGGAAACGCCGGGGCGGGTGGCAGGAGACCGGCCCCGTCGATGAGCGACCCGGCAGCAACACATAAATAAGCCTGACGGATATGACAGGAGAGAAAAATGACGGACAGTAAACGCGCAGGGGAGCCTGCACAACAGAGTGATTTGATTAACGTCGCTCAGCTGACCGCGCAGTACTACGTACTGAGGCCGGAAGCGGGCAACGCGGAGCATGCGGTGAAGTTTGGTACCTCTGGCCATCGTGGCAGTGCAGGGCGCCATAACTTCAATGAGCAGCATATTCTGGCGATCGCGCAGGCGATTGCGGAAGACCGCGCCAGGAACGGGATTACCGGTCCCTGCTACGTGGGTAAAGATACCCACGCGCTCTCCGAACCGGCCTTTATTTCCGTACTGGAAGTGCTGGCGGCCAACGGCGTTGATGTTATCGTGCAGGAACACAACGGTTTCACCCCGACGCCGGCCATTTCCAATGCCATCCTGGTGCACAACAAAAAAGGTGGTCCGCTGGCAGACGGCATCGTGATCACGCCGTCTCATAACCCGCCGGAAGATGGCGGTATTAAGTACAACCCGCCGAACGGCGGCCCGGCGGATACCAACGTCACCAAAGTGGTAGAGAATCGCGCTAACGAACTGCTGGCCTCGGGTCTGCAGGGCGTCAGGCGCATCTCCCTCGATGCGGCACTGGCATCCGGTCATGTTAAAAAGCAGGATCTGGTACAGCCGTTTATCGAAGGGCTGGCGGATATCGTCGACATGGCGGCAATTCAGAAAGCCGGCCTCAAGCTCGGGATCGATCCGCTGGGCGGGTCCGGTATCGAATACTGGAAACGTATTGCCGGGCACTACAAGCTCGACCTGACTATCGTCAACGATCACGTCGATCAAACCTTCCGCTTTATGCATCTGGATAAAGACGGCGCCATTCGCATGGACTGCTCATCTGAGTGCGCAATGGCGGGCCTGCTGGCGCTGCGCGATAAGTTTGACCTGGCTTTTGCTAACGATCCAGATTATGACCGTCACGGCATCGTCACGCCGGCAGGGCTGATGAACCCGAACCACTATCTGGCGGTGGCGATTAACTACCTGTTCCAGCATCGCCCGCAGTGGGGCCAGGATGTGGCGGTGGGCAAGACGCTGGTCTCTTCCGCGATGATCGACCGTGTGGTGAACGACCTCGGCCGCAGGCTGGTTGAAGTGCCGGTGGGCTTTAAATGGTTTGTTGACGGCCTGTTCGACGGCAGCTTCGGCTTCGGCGGAGAAGAGAGCGCGGGCGCCTCGTTCCTGCGTTTTGACGGAACGCCGTGGTCGACCGACAAAGACGGGATCATCATGTGCCTGCTGGCGGCGGAAATCACCGCCGTCACCGGTAAAAACCCGCAGGAGCACTACGACGAACTGGCCGCCCGCTTCGGCGCGCCGAGCTATAACCGGCTGCAGGCTTCGGCCACTTCCGCACAGAAAGCGGTGCTGTCGAAGCTGTCGCCGGAAATGGTCAGGGCCAGTCAGCTGGCGGGTGACCCGATCACTGCGCGTCTGACCGCCGCGCCGGGCAACGGCGCATCGATTGGTGGCCTGAAAGTGATGACCGACAACGGCTGGTTCGCCGCCCGACCGTCAGGTACGGAAGACGCTTACAAGATCTACTGCGAGAGCTTCCTCGGGGAAGCACATCGCAAGCAGATCGAGAAAGAAGCGGTGGAAATCGTGAATAGCGTGCTAGCGGCGCACCAGTAGAGCAGTTGACGTACTCCGCTGAGCCGGAGTACGTCATAGTTACCCGGCGACACCAATACAGGCACCACTTTGTCAGAACATAAGGAACGGGACGCTTCGCAAAAGGTATTGCTGCGGGGACTATATGAATATCTATGTTATTACCAATAATAATTTCATGCTTGTAGGTCTGAAATGTATGTTCAGCGACAACAGCCTCTCCGTCAACAGGGTTGTGTTTTCACGGGTCAGCGATATTGCCTTCAGCAACAGCGATGTGGTGATTGTGGAGTCAGAGCTGAACACCGGCGATGCCGAACGTCTCAAGTACCTACACATTTCACCGGTCAATCTTATCTTTTTATTAAAACCGGCGTCAGGAATGAGCGGGACAGGGCGTGAAGCGGTATGCATTGACACTGAATTAAGCGGTAATGAATATCTCATGATGAGGCAGGCGTTTAAAAAAATGGGGATCAATCTGAAGAGGGACAAGTTGTCATTTACCAAAAGAGAAACACATGTTATCAATATGATTTTAAATGGTTATTCGATAGATGAAATTTCCCGTAGCCTGCTGATCTCCAAAAAAACGGTTCAGTCTTTTGTCGGTATTGTTTTGCATAAACTGAATACCACCAAAATAAGTGGAATATACCGCAAAAAAAATCTCATCATCGACAGTTTTGCCAGGAGGAGCCTGCATCGTTAGGATGCCCTATAAACTAATGATCTGCTTATGGAAAGTCACTATTTCATATATTAAGTTTCAACTAAATTTGTTATAAATTATTTTATGTTGTTATGTTGAACGGGGTTTGATTATTGGTATGCTTCAGAAAAAATAAACATACATCATGGGTGCTAACATGATGAAAATATATGAAACCATAGTCATCAAATGATTTAAGCATACAATAAATAATATAGGATTATATCCTCTATCTGTGAATGGTGGGCGGCAGAGGAAAAACGGGATATATATTTATGCATTTCATCTTTTTATTATAAAAAACTGTTATGTAAATTCTGTAGCGGGAGGGGGTATGTTTAGTGAAGACGCACACTATGAATTTCTAAAAAGATATTACAGAGCGGAGTTTTTTGAAGGAAGAAATGGTTCCATTTGGGGAATAAATTATTCTTACAATTTGGCAAGGGTGGGTATGAATATGCTTGAAAGATATGGCTATGGGATAATATTAAAGCATGAATCTATCACTGGTGAAACCATTTACTATGATCGTAGTCTGACGATACTATTTGGTGACAGAATTACACAGGCCCTGGGAGGTCAGTATTGCAACAGAGAAATGAGAGAATAATGATTTAATATATTTTTTAATCGCTCGTTAAACATTGGAACTTTTCTCAGAACGTGACTGCAATGTCTTCAACGCATCTAACATGTCGTCGCCGTTCAGTGAGCGCTGCGATTATTTCTCTGTTGGTTTTCTGCGCCGCCGCAAAGAGCCATCACCGGCAGGGATCGCCTGTGAACGGTTGTTATCGCGTTTATCCTGAACATCAATCTAAATTGAAATGTCCGCATGTAGGTTATGTTTCAGCCTTTGCCGAAGATGTCTTTACTCCGGGTCTGAAGTTGCTGCAGGGCTTCCAGCATGTCGTTATGGTCCAGACTTCGTTGTGATTTCTTGCCGGGTTGTTTCTTTCTGCGTGAGGTCTGGCCGTCCAGTGATGGCAGGGCCTGTGAGCGGGTGTTGTCCCGTTTGTCCTGAACCAGCTTTATCATTTCCAGGGCACGTCCCAGACGCTTGTTGTCGATGATGGCGCCCTGGTCCAGTTCTCCCAGTCGGTCGTAAGTGGTAAAGGGCAGGGAAGTGCCGCTGGCCCGGAGCTCAATGTCACCATCCGGGTATTGCCATACCTCGATGTACTTCCCCTGAAAACGCCGGTTTTCTTCATTATCTTCAAGCAGATAAAGCTTTTTATCATACTGTAATGTCAGGTTTTTCGAGACCTTACGCTGCTCGCGCCAGGTGAATGTCGCCTGCAGGTTTTCGCCATTATCCAGCTGGCGATGTACGTCAAAATCGTGACGTGGCGGCTTTGCAAACCGACGGTTGTAATCTTCCATGAACTCATCAGCAAAGGCGTTTGCAGCCTCAGGTGTGCTGATACCGCGGAGCCGCAGTTCCTTGACCAGGCGGTCCTGTAATGTCAGATGAGCCCGTTCAACACGCCCCTTGGCTGAACTGGTGTTGGCACAGATACCAGTGATATTCAGCTCGTTCATGGCACGACCAAACTGAGTCTGGCCATCTCCGCCGGTGGCCTGCTTGTTGTTGATCCTGAAGACGCTGGCTTTGTCGCTGTAGAATGCCAGAGGCTTACCGTAGCGCTCCAGATATCCCCGGGTGGCTTCAAAATAGGTGAACGTGGACTCCGAACTGACGAACAGAAGCTGCATCAACCGACTTGTTGCATCATCAACGTAAACGAGCAGCGTGCAGGCCGGACCACGGTCCTCGAACCAGCGATGTTCACTGCCATCAATCTGGATGAGTTCGCCGGTGCAGGCCCGACGTGGGCGTGGCTGATGCACACGAGGTGGCCGTAACTTACGAGGGATCCATAAACCATCCCGGGTCATAAGCTTACGTACAGTCTCTTTAGCAAGATAAAGGTCATGAATCTCAGCAAGCTTCTCGCAGGCCAATGTCGGGCCAAAGTCGGCGTAACGTTCGCGAATGATGCGCAGCGCACGCTCAGCGAGGCCAGGCATCAACTGTCGGTTACTAGGCTGACCACGTCGGCGGTTAACCCGCGATAGCGGTCCGTGTTCACGATAGCGCTCGAGTAGCCGGCGGCAGTGCCTGTCAGAGATCTCAAGTCGGGTTGCTGCAAGACGCGTGGTAAGACGCCGGTCGATAACGTCCTGCAGGATCCTGAGTCGGTTTACATCGTTCATCGAGAAAAACTCCGTTCCGTATGCCGTCATGAGTCTCATCCTTTGAAAGCAGCGATCGCGGTGGCGAGACTGTAGCGCGGACATGTCTATTTGGTCAGAGACGGACATCTCAATTTAGCTGTTACACTGTATGTCTAGCCAATGTTGAAATGTCGTGCTGAAAACAAAGCTGACCTGACGTCAGTGGAGAGTCTGGACAATGCCTTTTTAAGGTTGAGTCAGGCTTTGGAGGAAGAACGTGGTTGCCAGGTTTTCTCGGCTATCATCAGTTTACGTACGGTCTCTTTTGAAATCCGGACACCGTATTCTGTGGTCAGAATTCGCCAGATGGCTGACGGATTCATACCCCGGCCGCGTGAGCGAATAAGCTGCAGTGCCTGATCTCTGATGGTGGTGTTTAACTGATGATTGCCGGGCTTTCCACGGCGCCGGCTGACCAGACCGGCTGGCCCCAGCTCGCGATAGCGCTTAATCAGGCGGGAGCACTGACGACGGGTGAGCTCCATGGACTCTGCCACTTCTGCCAGCGTGATTTCCCGCGCCATATAGGCTTCAATCAAATCCAGGCGTAGCGCTTCGTGAAGTGTCAGGAGCACTGGTTTGTTGTCGTCCATTTTTCTCTCATCTGTCGGCCATATCAGATCCACAGGTGAGGGAAGGGCTCATCGCTTCAGGCTGGGGATAAAATCCTGCGGACTGGCCAGCACCGGGTTGATCGCCCTGAGCTCTTCCAGTGCACGCTCCTGAGCGCGCCTGCGGGGCATTTTTGTACTGCGCATTCGCTTTCCTTCAGCCTCCAGCTCGTCCTGTTTCTGCTGTGCCAGCCTCAGAACGGCACCCAGTCGTTTGTTATCAACAACCGCCCCCTGATCAACGCAGGTCAGTTTATCGAAAATCTTATAACCCAGTGGCCGGTGCTGATGCCGGAAAGTAATGCTTCCGTCAGGGTAATCATAAACGGTAATTTTTTCACCTGCTATGCGCGTATTTTGTTCGGTGGGTTCAATGATATACATGACTTTATCATACTGAAAAGTCAGTGCTTTCGATAAGGTCCGTAGCTCCTGCCAGGCGAAGATATCATTCAGCTCCAGTGGACTCTGTGTGACCGCACGGTGCAGATCTTTAGGGTATTTTGCCGGCCGGGAGAAACGACGGTTAAAATCAGACATGAAATGTTCAATCCACTGATTGGCTTCAGCAACCGAGCTGATGTTCTGCAGGCGCATCTCTTTAATCAGTCGATCCTGGAGCGTTTTATTTACCCGTTCCACGCGACCTTTTGCCTGGCTGCTGTTGGCACAAATCAATTCGATCGCCAGTTCCCGGAGAGCCCGTCCGAACTGGGTTGTGCCGGTACGTCGGCTCTCGGGTCCGCTGACCCTGAACACCGCATGCTTGTCGCTGTAAAATGCGACAGGTTTACCATGTTTATCAATGTATTGCCGGGTAGCCATCATGTAGTCAAACGCGTTTTCTGAATCACAGAATCGCAGGTGCATCAGGCGACCTGTGGCGTCATCCATGAAGACCAGAAGACAGCATTTTGGGGCTCTTCCTTCGAACCAGTCATGGTGAGAGCCATCGATCTGAACCAGTTCGCCGAAACAGTCGCGACGATAGCGCGGCTGGTAAACCCGGGTTCGCCGGCGGGAATGAGGACGCCAGAGACCGTCGGCTGTCATCCAGTTACGGATGGTTTCAACGGAGAGATATATATGATGGCGTTCAGCCAGTTTTTCGGTTGCGAGCGTTGGGCCAAAATCTGAATAGTGGCACCGGATCAAATCCAGGGCTTTACAGCGTGTTTCTTCATCGATCCGGTTGTTTGCAGGACGTCCACGGCGGGAAGATGCAAATGCGGTTGCGCCATCTGTCCGGTACAGACGCACAAGACGCTGCACCTGACGAACACTGAGCTTAAGTATGTCTGCTGCGTCGCGCTGAAGCAAAGCCCGGTCAAATACTCGCTGAATGATGCCAAGCCGGTAAAGTTCTTTGTCTGTCATAGTCACCAACATAAGATCGCGGTCCTGTGCTGAGCAAAATGAAGGCTTAGCGTACACGACGCGTGTGAATTGTGCTGAGACGACAATAACGCTTTGTGCTGACACTGTATGTCAAGGCTCAATTGAAATGTCCGTTATCCAGCTCAATTAAAATGACCACTT
>NZ_JBEAFH010000010.1:0-16713 GCF_040061575.1 Klebsiella sp. CB_Kp196 | reverse complement strand
TCCCGGCTCGCGCTGCGCTTAGTCGGGCTACAGGTTTCCAGCCGTCTGCACGCCGGTAGCCCGGACAAGGCGCGTCAAGCGCCGCCTCCGGGAATGCTGTCAGGCTAAAGGCGGTTAACCATTCCCGGGTATATTCTTATGGTGAATTGAGATCGCTATCACGTATATTTCTTCCTGAAATGTGATCTGAATTATAATTATTCCTTAATCCCTCTCCTCGTTTTATTTCTGTCCGGATGTCTGGACAAAATTTAGTATTGTTGTTTACGCCTCTGCTACTTATATTTATCCTCAATGATTTATGTAGCGCTCGCGTGGTATCGCGCTGGCCTCCAGACATTAATCTGGTATGCAATAAGGGTAAATAATGCAAATGATTACCTCACGACAGAACAGATTATTGAAATTTCTCCTGCCCCGCAGAGAATACGTTACGCTGATGAAAATTGCTGAATATTTAAATGTTTCAGAAAAAACGGTTCAGCGTGATTTACGCTTTTTAGAACAGTGGTTATCTGAGTGGAAAATGACTATCGACAAACGCTCAGGCGCCGGCGTGATGCTGATCGCTGATAATGTCACGGATCTGCTGCAATTAGACCAATTACTCGGTAACGAGGGGGAGGACAGCGATGTCATGATGAATAACTCCCGGCGTGTGAAAATTGCTTCGCAGCTCTTAAGTGAGACTCCGCGGGAGACATCAATTAATAAGCTCTCTGAGCGTTATTTTATCAGTAGTGCATCTATCGTTAATGATCTGAAAATTATTGAGTCATGGATTGCTCCGCTCGGCTTAACGCTGATTCGTAGCCAGAGCGGGACGCATATTGAAGGCAGCGAAAACAGCGTCCGCCAGGCGATGGCGTCGTTAATTAATGGGGTGATTAATCATAATGAGCCCGGCTGTATTATCCATTCCCGGCTGGACTCAGGAAGCTATAAAGCGCTGGTGCATTATTTTGGTGAGGATGACGTTTTATTTGTACAGTCATTATTACAGGAAATGGAGCGCAAGCTGTGCTGGTCATTAGGCGAACCGTATTATGTGAATATTTTTACCCATATCCTCATTATGATGTATCGCATTACCCGTGGGAATGCCTTACCGCGGCGTGAACAGGGGCAGCAGATTTTTGATGAGACGATATTTAGCGTTGCCCAGAATATGCTGCGAAAAATTGAACACCGTATTGACCATTCGCTGCCGGAAGATGAAGTCTGGTTTATTTATCAGTACATCATCTCCTCTGGCGTTGTGGTGGAAGAGCGAGATGATGTCAGCATGGTGCGCTATATGCATTCTAGCGATGAGGCCCGACAAATTACCGATCGTCTGATTAGCGCTTTTTCCACCATGATTGATCTCGATTTAACCGCCGATCGCGCGTTATACGATGGCCTGCTCATTCATATCAAGCCGCTCATTAACCGCCTTAACTTTCGGATTTATATTCGTAACCCTCTGCTTGAGGATATCAAGGGCGAGCTGACGGACGTGTGGCCGCTCACCCAGCGGGCGGTCAATCAGGTTTTTAGCCGCTGGGGCGAGCGTGCGGTTTCCGACGACGAGATTGGCTATCTCACCGTTCATTTCCAGGCGGCGATGGAAAGACAGGTCGCCAGTAAGCGAGTTCTGCTGGTTTGTTCTACCGGAATCGGCACATCTCACCTGTTGAAAAGTAGAGTGTTAAGAGCGTTTCCTGACTGGACCATCGTCGGCGTGGTTTCGGCAAGCAGCCTGCATACCCTTCAGCCGCAGGACAAGATTGAACTGGTTATTTCGACGATCAATCTGCCGGAAATAGCTCTGCCGGTAGTCTATGTTAGCGCATTTTTTAATGATGCCGATATCCGGCGGGTTACGGAAAAAATCGTTACCGACAAATTACATCGTGCGGCAATATCTGCTGTAGATAATGAAGTTTTATATCCATGAGGTAAAGAATATGGACATAACCAGGATTTTAAACACCAAACGCGTTTTGTTAGATATGCACGCTACGAATAAAGCGGAAGCCATCGAGGAGTTAACCGACTTATTACAAAAAGACGGGGCGATAAGCTGTCGAGAAACCTTTATTCAGGATGTCTGGCAGCGTGAGTCGGAAGGCTCAACGGGGTTTGAAAATCATATTGCGATCCCGCATGGAAAGTCGTCCGCCGTTGTTAATACCACCCTTGCCATTGGCCGCACCCGGCAGGATATCGCCTGGGAAACGCTGGACGGCAGCCAGGTACGCTGCATTATTTTATTTGCCGTTCGTCTGGAAGATCAAAATACCACCCATATTCGCCTGTTGTCCCAGGTCGCCGGAGCGCTGGCGGATGATGACATTATTGAACAACTGCTCAAAGAAACCAGTCCGCAGAGGATTATTGATCTGTTTAACCAATATGCCGAGTCGGACATTTACTAACAATAACTAGCGGAGTCCGAGATGAATATTGTCTGTGTTGCTGCCTGTACCGCAGGTATTGCTCATACTTATATTGCACGTGAGAAGCTGATTAAAGGTGCGAAAGCGCTGGGCCACAATGTCAAAGTCGAAACCCAGGGAACCATTGGTACTGAAAATGAACTGGCGGCGGAAGATATTGACGCTGCGGATGTCGTTATTCTTGCCATTGATGTGAAAATTAAAGGCGAAGAGCGTTTTAAAAATAAACGGATTGTCAGAGTAAAAACGGAAGTCGTGATTAAGTCGCCGATTCAGTTTATCGAAAAGGTCGAAAAATCCTTAGCGAATGCCTGATCCTTAATCTGGAGGGATCTACCATGAGTGAGAATAAAATTCCCGTCTCACAGGAAATTAAGAAGCATTTATTAACCGGTATTTCATGGATGATACCGCTGATCGTCGCCGCCGGGATCTGTATCGCGCTGGGACAAGTCCTTGGCGGGACGAACGTTGGCGAGAAAACCGGCACCATTCCGTGGATGTTAAACCAAATCGGCGGCTGGGGAATGGGGCTGATTGTGCCCTTGATCTGCGCCGCTATCGCTTACTCCATTGCCGATCGTCCTGGATTCGCTCCGGGTTTGATCGTGGGTTTTGTCTGCGGGCAAATTCATACCGGTTTTATTGGCGGCATGCTGGGCGGATTCCTCGTGGGCTACACGGTACTGGCGCTAAAACACTATATTCGGCTGCCGAAGTCGATGCAGGGGCTGATGCCGATTATGGTGCTGCCGGTATTAAGCACCATCATTAGCGGTTTGCTGATGATGACCCTGATCGGCAAGCCCATTGCCTGGCTGCAGGACGCGCTGATTCACATGCTGGAGTCGATGCAGGGCGGCTCGCGTTTCCTGCTGGGCGCCATCCTTGGCGCCATGGCGACCTTCGACTTCGGCGGTCCGGTGAATAAAACCATGTCGCTGTTTGCCGATGGTCTGCTGGTCAGCGGCGTTTACGGCCCGGAAGCGGTGAAGTTTGTGGGTTCGATAATCCCGCCGTTCGGCATCACCCTCTCGTTTCTGCTGACCCGCCATAAATACACCCGTGCCGAACGCGAAGCCCTGAAGGCCGCGTTCCCGATGGGGATCTGCATGATCACCGAAGGGGTGATCCCCATCGCCGCCCGCGATCTGCTGCGCGTCGTGGGATCCTGCGTGGTGGCGTCAGCGGTGGCCGGTGGCCTGATCATGACCTGGGGCGTGGAGAGTCCGGTGCCGCACGGTGGGATGTTTGTGGTGCCGCTCTTTACGCATCCCCTGCTGTTCTGCCTCTCTCTGGCGATTGGCACCGTGATTTGCGGTGTGATGCTCTCGCTGTGGAAAAAGCCGGTAACCGAGCGCGATGAAGAGTTTGATGAGCTGAACGACCAAAAGGTCAAAGACGACGAAATCACCTTTACCCTCGAATAAACGGAGGCCCTATGTTTGCCGATATGAAAAGTATGGTGATCAAAGCCTGGTGTGAACGGTATGCCCTGCTGGCGATTAACTGCATGAACCTGGAAAGCGCACGCGCGGCGGTGCGCGTGGCGGAAAAACATCGCGCGCCGATTATTCTCAACCTGTATCAGGGGCATCTGTCGCACTTTCCGGCGACGACGGCGGCGGCGGTAGTCAGGGTACTGGCGGAGGAGGCGAGCGTACCCGTGACGTTAAGTCTCGATCACGGCAAAGAGCCGATAAAAATACGTCAGGCTTTCCGCGCCGGATTTAGCGGGTTAATGATCGATGCTTCGGCGTTCGCGCTGGCGGAGAACATCCGCCAGACCCGAGAGGTCGCTGAACTGGCCGTCAGCGTTGGGCTGTGCGTGGAGGGCGAACTGGGGCACCTGGCGGATGCGCCGCGCTACGACCAGGCCAGCAATGCCGATTTAATGACCCAGCCGCAGGACGTCCCTCCCTTTATCGAACAGACCGGGATTGACCTGCTGGCGGTCTCCGTAGGAACCGCCCACGGTATGTACGCCCCCGGCGTAAAACCGATGCTCGATTTCGACCGCCTGGCGCAGATACAGCGCGCGTCATCCGTGCCGCTGGCGCTGCACGGCGGGAGCGGTACGCCGTTCGAGCAGCTGCAACGTTGCCCGGAATTCGGGGTCGCAAAAATCAACGTTGGGGCGGCGGTATTTGAAGCGGGGAAAGCGGCGCTGCTGCACACCCTGTGCCACGACAGCACCATTGAGCTGGCCGATGCGCTATCGGTGATGGAGCAGGCCAGCGCTGACGCCATCGTTCCCTATTTACACGCATCCGGCTCAATCAACAAAGCCTGATTAAATCTCAGTAAGGCCTTCCATGCCGGCGCCCGTATGCCCTGGCAGGACTTACCACACCCTGAAACTGGAGAATAACGATGTTAGTTTCAATGCACGAATTACTTAAACCCACCCGTGAACATGGTTTTGCTATCGGCGCATTTAACGTGGCGGATAGCTGTTTTATTCGCGCCGTGGTGGAAGAGGCGGAAGCGACAAATACGCCGGCGATTATTTCCATTCACCCCAGCGAGCACGATTTTGTTGGCGACGCGTTTTTTAGCTACGTGCGGGATATCACCCAGCGCAGCCGCGTGCCTTTCACCCTGCATCTGGATCATGGCGCCTCGGTGGAACATGTCCTGCGCGCCATTCAGTGTGGCTTCACCTCGGTCATGATCGATGGTTCGCTGCTGCCTTATGAAGAAAACGTGGCCCTGACCCGCGAAGTGGTGCAGCTGGCGCACGCGGTGGGCGTGTCGGTCGAAGGTGAGCTGGGGACCATCGGCCAGACCGGAACCTCTGTGGAAGGCGGCGTGTCAGAAGTCACCTATACCGACCCGGCGCAGGCGGAAGATTTTGTCGCCCGTACCGGCGTGGATACGCTGGCGGTAGCGATTGGCACCGCGCACGGTATCTATCCGAAGGGGATGCAGCCGGAGCTGCAGATGCACATTCTGCGCGATATCGCCGGGCGTCTGTCGATTCCGCTGGTGCTGCACGGCGGCTCGGCTAATCCGGATGCGGAAATTGCGGAATCCGTTACGCTTGGCGTCGGCAAAATCAATATTTCCAGCGATATGAAATATGCCTATTTCCAGAAAGTGCGCGAAATTCTGACAAAAGAGACATGGTGGGATCCGAATGTCATTTATCCGGAACCGATTAACGCCGCGCGGAAGGTGATTCGCCACAAAATGAAGCTCTTTGGCTCTACCGGCAAGGCCAGCCTGTACTAATCCCCCGGCGGGGCGGGGAAACCTGCCTCGCTATGAATAAGGAGGCCGGTATGAAGTATTTGGGGCTGGATATTGGCGGGAGCAAAATCGCCGCCGTAGTGATGGATGAACAAGGCCATGAATGGAGGCGTTTTCACGTTGAAACGCGAAAACAGACCCGGCAGCAGTTTATCGCGACGCTGGTGGCGTTAATCACCGCGATTGGGGATGAGCTGGCTCAGCCTTTGGCTATCGGTATCGCTCTGCCGGGGAGTATCTCCCCGCAGACCGGCAAGATCCGCAATGCCAATATTCAGGTCATCAACGGCTGCCGCTTACAGGATGAGCTTGAGCAGCGCCTGGGCCAGCCGGTTGTGCTGGCGAACGATGGCAACTGTTTCGCCTTATCAGAAGCCTGCGATGGCGCAGGAGCCGATTATTCGCTGGTGTTTGGCATGACGCTGGGGACCGGATGCGGGGGCGGTATTGCGCTTAATCGCCAGATTTTCCCCGGCGCGTCAGGGATTGCGGCGGAGTGCGGGCATATCACGCTGCCGGGATATCAGGAGGTCAACGATGGGCCGCCCGAGCGCTGCTACTGCGGAAAATATAACTGCGTCGAGTCCTTTATTTCCGGCACCGGGCTGAGCGCGCGCTATCGTTTGATGACCCGGCAGGCGCTCAGCAGTCAGGCTATTATCGCCCGGGCGCTGGAGGGCGAGCATGCCGCCTGCGAGCAGGTGCTGCGCTTTCGCCAGCAGCTGGCGCGGACGCTGGCGACGGTGGTGAATCTTATCGATCCCGGCGTGATTGTTCTCGGCGGCGGTCTGTCTAACGTGGCGCTGCTGGTGAACGACCTGGAGGCGGATGTCGCCCCGCTGGTGTTTACCGACCATTTCACCACCCCCATCGTGCCTGCCCGACATGGTGACAGTAGCGGCATGCGCGGCGCCGCCTGGCTGGCCGTCCGAAGCGGAGTCGAAAATGAAACGTTCACAGATTAACTACGCGATTGATAAAGCGCATGCTATCGCCGAGTCCTTTCGCATTTGCTTACCCGAGTTTGCCTGCTTTACCGCCGATATCTGGGCGAAAAAGCGGTTTGAAGAGTGGCGAGAAGTTCGGGATCTACAGCTTGGCTGGGATATTACCGATTTTGGCAGCGGCCGTTTTCAGGAAACCGGACTGACGCTGTTGACCCTGCGTAACGGCGCGCCGGGCGATTCGCGCTATCCCAAGCCCTACGCCGAGAAGATGTTGCAGATTCAGCAGGATCAGCAAACCCCCTGGCATTTTCATTATCACAAAATGGAAGATATTCTGAACCGCGGCGGCGGCCGGCTCTGTCTGCAGCTGGCATGGGCGACAGAAGATGAACGGCTGGATATGCAGCGCAGCGTGAGCGTCGCGGTTGATGGCCGCCAGCGCACGCTGAAACCGGGATACACCCTGGTTCTTAACCCCGGGCAGGGCGTTTGCCTGCCGCCCACGCTGTACCACCGTTTTTGGGCTGAAAACGCGCTGGTGATGGGCTGGGAAATTTCGATGGTGAACGATGATAAGCGCGACAACCGTTTTCTGGAAGATAGCGGCCGCTTCCCGATGATTCAGGAAGATGAACCGAAAAAATGGTTATTGTGCAGTGAATACGGGCGCTGAAAAGAGATAGACGTTGTCGAATCCATCACCCTCCTTACCGGAGGGTTTTTTTATTCCATTTTGTCTAAAAAAGTAACGTTCATTTCATTCTGGTGATTGATGCCACAGACGCCAGCGCCGCCGGGTGATAGCGTAGTTTAGCGCTGAGAGGAGCCCGGTATGGATTTAGAAAACATCTTTCGTGACGTTAAGCTAAGCAAAACGGAAATGACCGTGCTGCGTTTTATTCAGAACGATCCTGAGCAATGCGTTCGCGAAGGGATCCGCGCCGTGGCGGAGCACTGTTATAGCAATCCCTCTTCGCTGGTACGCCTGGCGAAGAAGCTGAAATTCAGCGGCTGGCTGGAGCTGGTCTATTTTATTAAATTCAATATCACTATGCCCAAACTCGATGTGACCAACGACATCGATTATATGAGCATTCAGCCGGTGGAGCGGATAACGCCATTGCTGGAAAGCCTGCAACATCACCGCATTTTGATTCACGGCAGCGGGTTTTCGCAGCTGATCGCCCAGTATATTTATAATAAATTTTTGGTGACCGGGGTGAATGCCAGCCTCGCGCTGTGGCCGGATTACGAAATCCTCGAGCAGAAGAACGCCGCCAAATTTGATTCGATCTGGATTATTTCCAAATCCGGACGCAGCAGTTCGGCGCTGAACTGGGTGAAGGCGCTGGAAGGGAAAGAGATTAACCTGGTCTGCTTTACCGGCGATTATCAAAGCCCGCTGGCGCAGGCGGCGGATACGGCGTTTATCATCCATGATCCGCAGAAGTTCGATGATGATATTTACTGGAGTAACCCCTTTTTTGGCTACTGCATACTCGGCTTTGAGCGGCTGCTGAAGATGTGGTTTATGCAGACGGGGATCCCCGGAGGCGGCGCCTGAGGCGCCTGTCCGGGCTACCGGCCCTCAGTCGGCGATGAACCCGTAGCCCGGTCAGCGCAGCGCCACCGGGATGAAACAGAGTAGATGTCTCAGGCCCGGCACATTTCCCGGAGGCGGCGCGACGCGCCTGTCCGGGCTACCGATCCGCAGACGGCGGTGAATCCGTAGCCCGGTCAGCGCAGCGCCACCGGGATGCAACAGAGTAGATGTCTCAGGCCCGGCACATTCCCCGGATAAGGCGTTAGCCGCCATCCGGGGGATTTCACCGGGCGTTTATTGCCAGTCGGCGAACTGCTTATCGTCGAGATAGGCTTCAACCAGCGTTTTTGCCAGCGAATAAGAGCCGACCAGCGGATGCGCCATCAGCGCCCGTACCGCCAGCGATTTATCGCGCTGCAGAATGGCCGCCACCGCCAGCCGCTCATACTCTTTCACGCTGGCGATCATATTCTTCTGCGCCGTCGGCACATGCTTCGGCGTCACCGGCTTCAGGCCCTCTTTGCTCAGGTCGCAGCTGATCTCAATCACATCATCCGGGCGCAGGAAGTCCAGCGTGCCGTTGTTGGGCATCGATACCACGATGCGCTTGGTGGTGGTGCTGTTCACCGCCTCCAGAATATCCAGCGCCACGCCGGCGTAGCCGCCGGTATCCGGCTCCTCGATAAACTGCTTTAAGGTCAACGGCTCGCGGGTATGGAATTTTTCCTGCTGCGACTCGTTCTGCATATAGCTATTTTCCCGGCGCAGATAGTGCTTCATCCAGATGGTAAACGCCGCTTCCGGGTTGGCTTTGACATCAACGGTCAGCAGCGCTTCGCGCATATCGTGATTGATGCGCGCAATCTGCTCGCCGCGGGTTTCCGGCGCATTCTGAATCGCTTTCAAAGCCACTTCGCGATAGTAGTAGTAGTAAAGATATTCATTAAGCAGCTGCTTATCGCATAGCTGAACCAGCTCCGGCGAAAAGTACTGCATCGCCGTCTTGCGATACAGGTCCGGGCTGGCGATCAGGCGCTCGGTGACATCCTCGCCGCGCACGGTGAAATGGGTAAACCAGGAGAAGTGGTTCAGCCCGTAGCACTCGACGCCGAGATCGCGCTCGTCGCAGCCGAGGATCTCGGGCAGCTCGCGAATCAGCTCCGACGGGGCATCGCAGATGCCGTACACCCGACGCTTAAAGCCGGATTTGATAATCGCCTCGGTGACCAGCCCTGACGGGTTGGTGAAGTTAAACAGAATGGCATCTTCGGCGGCGTGCTCTTCAATCAGGCGGCAGTAGTGAAGAATCGCCGGAATGGAACGCATCGCCATGGCGAAACCGCCCGCGCCGGTGGTCTCCTGGCCCAGCGTGTTGTGCGCCAGGGCGATACGCTCGTCGCGGATCCGGCTCTCATCGCCGCCCACCCGCAGGGTGGTTATCACATAGTGGCTATTTTTTAGCGCCGGCACCGGGTCGCTGGTTACGCTGAAATGAATATCCGGGCGAATGGCATTAAACACATAGCGGGCGATCTCGCCGAATATTGTCAGATTCTCCGCGGAGCTGTCGAGAAAGACCACTTCCGTTAAACCAATGCGATGCGCGTTATATGCCAGAGATTTCGCCAGAAACGCAGAGCGAACGCCGCCCCCGCCTAATACGGTTAATTTCATAAATCACTCCCAATTAATTTTCTGCTAGCCAGCTATCAACCCGGGAACGAACCTGTCCCACTTTGACGCCGTAAATAACCTGAACTTCATTTCGATTTCGTACTACGCCGTTTGCGCCGGTGCTTTTTAATATCGTATCGTCAACCAGATCCATATTATGAATAGCGACGCGCAGGCGGGTAAAACAGTTGTCGACGGAAATAATGTTCTCTTTACCACCCAGACCATTAATAATTTCGTTGGTGACCGACTGCGGTTCGCCCATTTTTTTTCGGTAATCAGCTTTGCTATATAACTTCACGTTTTCATCGTCTTCACGACCCGGCGTTTTAAGATTCAACTTAACGACCAGCGTGCGGAAGATAACGTAGTAAACGGCGAACTGACCAATCCCGATAAGCACGTAGCCGGGCCAGCGGGTCAGGGAGACCGGCAGCGGCAGGTTGTAAATCAGGAACTCAATCAGCCCGGAAGCGCCCCAGGGACGCACGGTAAAGATGTCGCAAATCGCCTGCGAGGCCGCGGTTAACGTGGCGTGGATCACCCACAGCAGCGGCGAAACGAACAGGAAGGTAAACTCAATCGGCTCGGTGATGCCGGTGAGCATAGAGGTGATAATGGCCGGTAGCAGAATCGCTTTGGCCATCATTTTTTTCTCCGGTTTCGCCGTGTGGTAGAACGCCAGCGAGGCGCCGGCCAGGCCGAAGATAGTGGTCATCCCCTGCTGCGAGAAACGCAGCGCCTCGTTCATCACCGGGGTTAAATCCGGGTGGCGCATATAGGCGAGGAAAATCGCCTGGGTGCCGGAGACGACCTGGCCGTCGACGTTCAGCGTACCGCCGATTTGCGTGAGCTGGAACGGCGACCAGACGAAGTGGTGCAGGCCGGTGGGGATGAGGAATTTTTCAAAGAAGCCGTAGACGAAGACTCCCGCCACGCCGGCGTTTTTCATAAAGCCGGTCAGCGCCGCGATGCCGTGGGTCATAAACGGCCAGATCCAGGTAAAGGCGATGGCGTAGAAAATGACGACCGGGGTCATCGCCACCAGCGTCAGCTTGGCTCCGCCGTACATGGAGAGCGCGCCGGGCAGTTCAATCGTCGACACTTTGTTATGCACCCAGGCGATGGTGCAGCCGAGAATAATCCCGAGGAAGACCCCCATATCGACTACCACAAACCCCAGCAGCTGAGTCTGCCCGGTACCGTAATATTCGCCGTTAATTTTTTCCGCGAGTCCGTGGGTATGCTCCAGCCACGAGTGGTTGGCGCCAAGAAACATGATAAAACACATCACCGACACCAGCGCCACTTCGGTTTTTTTATCTTTTGCCAGGCCATAGCTGATGCCGACGCAAAAAAGTAATCCCAGATTGCCGAATAAAGGCCAGAAAGTATCGCCGAGCAGCTGGCCGAGCTGGTGTAAAAAGCTGGTCTCCGAAATTAATGTTGGGTTGGTTAAGACTGAACTGAGTGCCAAAATTAAGCCGATGACCGGCAAGAACAATACTGCACCGATCATTGCTCTGGAGAATTTTTGCATATTCTCCAGAATACGTTGACGTATTACAGACATGGTCGTTCCTTTATTTTTGTATACCCGTCATACTTCAAGTTGCTTATGTGTTAGCTACGGATTACTCGGCCCATCCAAGGGCCTCGCCCTCACGGGCCGTCGCAAGCGACGTTCAAATCTGCTCCCGGCAGATTTGTCGCTCACCCCAGTCACATAGTTATCTATGCTCCTGGGGACTCACTCCCTTGCCGCCTTTAAGCAACTCGAATTATTTTGGGTATAGGTTCAGGGACTTTAATTATTTTTTTAACTTCCAGTATTTTTGTTATAGCAAGTCCGCTATTTGAAAGGAACAGGTTGCGGGAAATAGGTACAAACAGCCGCTTAATGGCAACAGGTTTCGCGAATGGAACAGGCCCCTCTCCCGTGGGGGGAGAGGGAGAGGGGAAGTCAGGGAGTCGTTGTCGCCGGCGCTGAAGGGGGCTGGGTGCTGGTGACCTCCCCGTTGCGCATCACCTGCGCCACCTGCTGTTTCTCCATATTTATCGCGCTCAGCTGGCCGTTGACGGTCGGCTTCAGCGGCGCATCCGCCAGCACGCTGCCGGTCGCCGTCAGCTGAAGGTTACCGTCGCCGGAAACCGGCAGCGCGGGCCATCCCCAGGCCTGCAAAATATTCAGCGGCACGCCGCGACCGTTCAGGCTCAGGTTGACCAGGCGCTGCGGGAGCTGCGACACCGCCGCGGTGGCTTGCAGGATCCCTCGCTCGGTAAAGGCGCTGAGCTCGTTAACGTTCACCGTGGAGGCATTGGCGCTCAGCTTCAGCGACGGGCGGCGGACATCAATACGATTAAAGGTCGCGGCGGCGGCGTTCAGCGTCGCGCTACCGCTCCACACGCCCCAGCTGCGGTTTTTCACCAGCTGCAGCTCGCCGCCGTAGCCGTCGAGCGCGGTGATTTGCCACGGGAACGCCGGTTCAATATCGATAATCAGGTTGCGGCTGGCGCTGAACTTTCTCAGCGTCAGGCTTTGCAGCCAGTCGGGCAGCGGCGCCATCCACAGCTGCTTCCAGTTGGTTGGCAGCGTATATTCCAGCCCGGCGAACGCCGCGTCATCCAGCACCAGCGCATGGCCGGCGCGCAGCCAGTTGCCGGACGTGCGCACCATGCCGCCCTCCCAGCGTGAGGTGAACTGGCGCAGCGCGATGCCCTGCGGCGAGAATCCGGCGTTAAGGATCGGGTCGAGGAAGTGCAGCGAGCCGTAAATAAATTCGTTAGCGTTCATCGACAGCGTACCCTCCTGGCTTTGCCAGTCGCCGCGGCTCAGGGTGAGGTTGCGCAGGTTAAGATCGAGGCCGGCGATCGCCCAGTCAGGCCCCTGCAGGCTGGCGTCGGTCACATCAAGGCGGCCAATCTGTAGTGACGGCAGGGTGGTCAGCGGCGCGAAAAAGTCGGCGAGTGATTTATCGCTTTGCAGGCGAATCTCGTTGAGCCGCAAATTATCGACCTGCCAGCCGCCGTCGGCGCTGCGTTTCGCCGTGCCGGTGAGCGTACCGCGGGCGACGTCCGCGCCAATGGTCGAGAGGGACACTTCGCCGTTATCAATATTCCCCTGAATCAGCACGTTGCTGGCTTCAATACCGTTGAGCGTCATCGACCCGGCGCTCATCTGAATCTGCGTTTTCTTGCCGAGCACGTTGCCCGCTTCCGGCGCCCACGGGCTGACGCCGCCGGTGACGCGCTGCGCGCTCAGATCCCAGTCGCTCTCCGGGCTGTTGAACGCCATATTGCGCAACTGGAGACGGTCGGCGGCGAATGGCAGCGCCGCGGAAGAAGGGGAGAAGTTCAGCGTGCCGTCGCTGAGGACGATTTCGTCAGCATGCAGCGGGTCGCTAAACTGGCGGCTGCTAAACCCGATATCCACCGTTTGCGCCACCAGCGTGGCGGGTTTGCCGTCGCGTCCGAGGGTGACGTTTTGCAGCTGCAGGTGCAGTGGCGAGGAGAAATTATGGTCCATCTTGTTGAAAGAGACCTTCCAGCCGGTACCGTCGCTTAGCCAGGCGCTGGCCTGGCGCCCGCCCCACTGGGTTTGCAGCAGGAAGTAAGCGGCAATAATCACCACCAGCAGGGCAATCAGCAGCCAGAGAATCAGCTTTCTGAGAAATTTCATGGTCTTCGATCCTGAGCGAGGCACATAAGGCTGTTATGCCCGAATTATGCGCAATCCTCAAGACAGGAATTGTGTAATGAGATGATGTGAGGTTGATGATGCTGACGCTCCGGCCAGCATCGCGTGGCCGGAGCGTCAGAGAGGATCAGTTTTTCTCTGGCGGGAAAATCAGATTCAGAATAATCGCCGTGATGCCGCCAGCAGCGATACCGGAGGAGAGCAGATTCTTCAGCCAGTCAGGGGCGAACTGCAGGATCAGCGGCTGCTGGGAAACCCCGAGGCCGACGGCCAGCGACAGGGCGATAATCAGGATCGCGCGGCGGTTCAGCGGCTCGCGGGAGACGATACGCACGCCGGAGGCGGCAATAGTGCCGAACATCACCAGCGTCGCGCCGCCGAGCACCGGCTCAGGAATATGCTGCACGAAGCCGCTTACCGCCGGGAACAGGCCGAGCACGATCAGCATCAGCGCGACCACGAAACCGACATAGCGGCTGGCGACGCCGGTCAGCTGTATCACGCCGTTGTTCTGGCCAAAGCAGGAGTTCGGAAAGGTGTTGAATACCGCCGAAACAAACGAGTTCAGACCGTTGGCCAGCACGCCGCCCTTCAGACGCTTCATATATAGCGGGCCGGAAACCGGCTGCTCGGAGACGTCAGAGGTGGCGGTAATATCGCCGATGGTTTCCAGCGAGGTAATCATAAACACCAGCATCAGCGGCAGCAGCAGATTCCAGTCGATGCCTAACCCGTAGTACAGCGGCGTGGGTACCATAATCAGGCTGCTTTCCGTCGGCGCGGTATTGGCCGGCAGCATATCGAGTAGCCATGCCGCCAGGTAGCCGGCCGCCATCGCGATAACCAGCGAAGCGATGCGCAGGTACGGGTTGCGCTGGCGGTTAAGGATAATAATCAGCGCCAGCACGATCCCTGCCAGCAGCAGGTTTTTTGGCGCGCCGAAGGTGTGGTCGGCCATGGCGGCATAGCCGCCGCCGATGGAGGTCAGGCCAACCTGAATCAGCGACAGGCCGATAATCATCACCACCACGCCGGAGACCAGCGGGGTAATAATGCGGCGGGCGAGATGCAGAACGCGGGAGAGAACCATCTCTGTGCAGCTGGCCAGCATCAGGGTGCCGAACAGCGCGGCCATCATGGTCGGAACATCGGCGCCGCCGGTTTTCAAGGCGGTCCCGCCCATAATCAGCGGCGCGACGAAGTTAAAACTGGTGCCCTGAATCGAGAGCAGACCAGACCCCACCGGGCCCCAGGCTTTAATTTGAATGATGGAGGCCACGCCGGAGGCGAACAGGGACATGCTGATGATGTGTTGCGTATCCTGAGCCGGAAGGCCCAGAGCCTGGCAAATTAACAGCGCCGGAGTGATGACCGCGACAAACATCGCCAGCAGGTGCTGGAAGGCGGCGAACAGGGTTTGCGGTAGCGGCGGGCGGTCTTCAAGGCGGTAGATTAATTCGCTGGTTTGCTTATGCGCAACCGGTTGCGCATTTTCTGATTCTGCGGTGTTAACGGACATCACAACAATCCCAAAGGTGGCAAAGCGGGGATTTTATCGGACTGTAGACCAAAAGCAAACGTTTGCCACTCTTTAGCGGCAAATATTTAAGCAGGGAATAAGTGTCAAAAATTTATTAACATTTTGTATGCTTGATCGCATCATTATCCCTACAAAATATCTTTTCCTGTCCTTTTTTCCGTACTTCTGCTTAAAATCCCTTCCCGATTACTCATGATGAGAAGCAATCGACACCGGGAATACCGTCGCGTGTGAATGGATCATGCGCCTATAAGGAGCTCTTTTTTATGTTTCATCTCGATACCTTATCGACGCTCGTTGCCGCAACACTCGTGTTGCTACTGGGTAGAAAACTCGTTCAAACCGTCCCTTTCCTGAAGAAATACACCATTCCTGAACCCGTTGCGGGCGGCCTGCTGGTCGCGCTGGCGCTGCTGGTATTAAAGAAAAGCATGGATATCGAAATCGATTTCGATATGAGCCTCAAAGATCCGCTGATGCTGGCTTTCTTTGCCACTATCGGCCTGAACGCCAACCTCGCCAGCCTGCGCTCCGGCGGCAAAGTGCTGGGGACGTTCCTGATTGTGGTGGTGGGGCTGCTGCTGCTGCAAAACGCGCTCGGAATCGGCATGGCGAAGCTGCTTGGCCTCGACCCGCTGATGGGGCTGCTGGCCGGTTCGATTACCCTTTCCGGCGGCCACGGTACCGGCGCGGCGTGGAGTAAATTGTTTGTTGAACGCTATGGCTTTGCCAACGCTACCGAAGTGGCCATGGCTTGCGCAACCTTCGGCCTCGTCCTGGGCGGCCTGATCGGCGGACCGGTGGCGCGCTATCTGGTTAAGCACTCTTCCTCCCCGGACGGTACGCCGGACGATCAGCTCGCGCCGACCGCGTTTGAAAAGCCGGATATGGGGCGCATGATCACGTCGCTGGTGCTGATTGAGAGCATCGCGCTGATCGCCATCTGTTTAACGGTAGGGAAGATCGTTGCGCAACTGCTGGCGGGAACCGTATTTGAACTGCCCACCTTCGTTTGCGTGCTGTTTATCGGCGTGATCCTGAGCAATAGCCTGTCGGCGCTGGGCCTGTACCGCGTGTTCGACCGCGCGGTGTCGGTGCTGGGTAACGTCAGCCTGTCGCTATTCCTGGCGATGGCCCTGATGAGCCTGAAGCTGTGGGAGCTGGCGTCGCTGGCGCTGCCGATGATTATTATTCTGGCGGTTCAGGCAGTGGCTATGGCGCTGTATGCGGTGTTTGTGACCTACCGGATGATGGGAAAAAACTACGATGCCGCGGTGCTGGCAGCCGGCCACTGCGGTTTCGGCCTCGGCGCGACGCCGACGGCGATTGCCAACATGCAGGCGATTACCGACCGTTTCGGTCCGTCGCACATGGCGTTTCTGGTGGTGCCGATGGTGGGCGCGTTCTTTATCGATATCGTTAACGCGCTGGTGATTAAGCTCTATCTGCTGCTGCCGGTATTTGGCTGATAAAAACCCGGAGGCGGTGCGCTACGGGGTTGTGCGGTCTGCGGGCTGTAGCCCGGGTAAGGCGTTTACGCCGCAACCCGGGGATACTCCGGGATTTATACATCGACGCGGTTTCCCCCCGGCTCGCGCTGCGCTTAGCCGGGCTACGGG
>NZ_JBEAFH010000009.1:0-18362 GCF_040061575.1 Klebsiella sp. CB_Kp196 | reverse complement strand
TGCGCTGACCGGGCTACGGGTTCCCCGCCGTCTGCGGGCCGGTAGCCCGGACAGGCGCAGCGCGCCGCCTCCGGGACAGCCTGAATAGACAGCCGCCAAATATTAGTCGGTAATTTTAAACGTCAGCGCGTAAGCGCTGGTTTTCCTTTCATCGCGCGCGCCGCCCATCTGATAAACCCGCACCGTATATTTACCGCTGCTCATCAGACGTTGCTCAAAGGTATCACCGCTCAGAGAACCGTTAAAAATCGAATTATTATCAGGAGCGATAACATTGAAATAAGGATGCGGCCGCTGGCTGTTCATATTGATATGCATCATCTGGCCGGCTTTCGCCTCCAGCGTATAGTCGTTAACACCGTCACCGGTCACGGTGCTTTTTATTATCGTGCCGTTGCTGCCTTTATCAAAATGAACGGTATGGTTGTTGATATTATCACTTGCCATTGATAACACTGACGTAAATAAATAACTTGCACAGATCACGCCACCAACAATTAATTTTATTTTTTTCATTTAATTAACACCTTATGTTTTTTATGCGCGCTGTTATAGCACATAAGGTGTCCGGAGTAAGCTGATTCGCAATTATTACTCGTCGGAATTAAACACGTCGAAATAAAGGCCCCCCGGTTCAGGGAAACGAGGGGACCTGGTTTTAGCGGGATTTACTTCTGCGGACGCATTGCCGGGAACAGAATCACGTCGCGAATGGTATGGCTGTTGGTAAACAGCATCACCATGCGGTCGATACCGATGCCCAGACCGGCCGTCGGCGGCAGGCCATACTCCAGCGCGGTGACGTAGTCTTCGTCGTAGAACATCGCTTCATCATCCCCCGCCGCTTTGGCGTTGACCTGATCCTGGAAACGCTGGGCCTGGTCTTCCGCGTCGTTCAGCTCGCTAAAGCCGTTGCCGATTTCACGCCCGCCGATAAAGAACTCGAAGCGATCGGTGATTTCCGGGTTCACGTCGTTACGGCGCGCCAGCGGCGAAACCTCCGCCGGATACTCGGTGATAAAGGTTGGCTGGATCAGATGGGCTTCCGCCACTTCGTCGAAAATCTCGGTGACGATACGCCCCAGCCCCCAGCTCTTCTCAACGTGAATACCGATGGATTCCGCCAGCGCTTTTGCCGCCTCGAAGTTATCCAGATCCGCCATCTCGGTTTCCGGACGGTATTTCTTGATCGCTTCACGCATGGTCAGTTTTTCAAACGGCTTGCCGAAGTCGAACACCTGGTCGCCGTACGGGACTTCGGTTTTCCCCAGCACGGTCTGCGCCAGCGTGCGGAACAGAGATTCGGTCAGTTCGATCAGATCTTTGTAATCCGCATACGCCATATAGAGTTCCATCATGGTGAACTCAGGGTTGTGGCGCACGGAGATGCCTTCGTTACGGAAGTTACGGTTGATTTCGAACACCCGTTCGAAGCCGCCGACCACCAGCCGTTTCAGATACAGCTCCGGCGCGATGCGCAGATACATATCCAGATCGAGCGCATTGTGATGGGTGATAAACGGACGCGCGGAGGCGCCGCCGGGGATCACCTGCATCATCGGAGTCTCGACTTCCATAAAGCCGCGCGCGACCATGAACTGACGCATGGTGGCGAGGATCTGCGAACGCACCTTGAAGGTGTGGCGCGACTCTTCGTTGGAGATCAGATCCAGATAGCGCTGACGATAGCGCGCCTCCTGATCCTGCAGGCCGTGAAACTTGTCCGGCAGCGGGCGCAATGCCTTGGTCAGCAGGCGCAGCTCGGTGCAGTGAATGGAGAGTTCGCCGGTCTGGGTTTTAAACAGCTTACCGCGGGCGGCGATGATGTCGCCAAGATCCCATTTCTTAAACTGTTCGTTGTAGACGCCTTCCGCCAGATCGTCGCGCGCGACGTACAGCTGAATGCGGCCGCCGACGTCCTGTAAGGTGACGAAAGAGGCTTTCCCCATAATCCGGCGGGTCATCATGCGGCCAGCCACGGCGACCTCGACGTTCAGAGAGGTGAGCTCGTCGTTTTCCTTACCATCAAATTCCGCATGGAGCTGGTCAGAAGTGTGGTCACGGCGAAAATCGTTCGGGAACGCCACGCCCTGCTCACGCAGCGCGGCCAGTTTTTCACGACGGGTTTTCAGTTCATTATTAAGGTCAATTGCCTCATCGGCACCTTGTGCTTGTTGTTCAGACATGTTGGTTCCTCATAACCCTGCTTGCAAACTTGCTTCGATAATTGAACCAGGTCACTCTCCAGCGCGGCCTGTTCCGGCGTCGACGCCAAAGAACAATCTTAAGGAGCCTGGCTTCAATTCCGGCTGATTTCGCTCAGCCATCGCTTCAGTAACAGTTTTTTATCTTCGGCTTCCGCGCCTGCCAGAATATCCTCCTCCTGTTCAGTAAACGGTGCAAGGAGCGGCTTGTCGCTCCACTGTTGGGGTTACCGATCCCCGGCTCGCGGCGTCAACGCCTTAGCCGGGCTACCAGGCAGCACGATTTTGTAGCCCCGGTAAGCCGGACCTGTCGCCAGACGAGGCTAGGCGCCGCCGCCGGGAAGTTCACCGGCGGCCGCGCGGCGTTTGCCGACGCTAAACGCGGCGGCGAAGGCGACGACGACAATCACCGCCACGCAGCCCAGCGTCCATTCGCCCATCTGGGCAAAGAAGTGCTGATACGCGGCAATCGCCGTATCGCTGATCTGCGACTCGGTGGTCTGCTGCGCCACCACTCCCGCCAGCCAGTTGGCTACCGCGCCGGTCGCCAGCATATAAATCCCGGTCAGCACCCCAGTGACGCCGGGCATATTGAGGCGGGTGATCTGCGCCATCGCTACCGGGTCGATAAACAGTTCGGCAAAGCCCATCAGCGCCAGGCCGGCCACCATCATGCCCATTGATGCCTGCCCTTCCGCCGCGCCGTGGCGCGCATTAAGCGCCAGCAGCATAAAGCCGCAGCCCATCAGCACCAGGCCAAAGGCGAACTTCAGCCACACGCGCAGCGCCGAGCGGGTCGCGCCTTCCGGCCGCATCAGCCACGCCAGCACGACGCCAGCCGCCATCACCGCCACGGCGTTAACCGACTGGAACAGCGCGGTCGGCACCTCAATATTCAGCAGATGACGGTTAACAAAGTGGTCGATGAACAGGCTGATCGAACTCCCGCCCTGCTGCGCCAGAACCCAGAACAGAGTCCCGGTCAGCATCAGCAGAACGATTTGCCACAGCGCGCGGCGATGCTCCGGCGATTTGACCATAATGCGCGCCACCATCTGGGCGGCGAACACGCACACGATCGCCAGCAGATAGCCGGACCAGTTATTCTCCAGCAGCAGCGTGAAAAACACCGGCGCAACGCAGAGCATCACCACCAGCCAGCCCCAGGTCGGCAGCACAAACTTTACCGCCCGCAGCGCCTGTTTATCGACGCCGCGCGCGTGGCGGAAGTAGCGGCTACCGCTGAGGAAAATCATCAGGCCGACAAACATGCCGATTCCCGCCAGCGCAAAGCCGATATGCCAGCCGTACCACTGCGCCGCCAGCCCACAGGCGATAGGCGCGGCGATGGAGCCGACGTTACCGGCGGCGTACAGCAGCGAAAAACCGCCGTCGCGGCGAGGGTCGTCAACGGCATAGAGCTCGCCCAGCAGGCAGCTGATGTTGGATTTGAACAGGCCGTAGCCGCAGATAATGATCGCCAGCGCGAGGTACAGGCTCCAGGTGGAATCGGATTCCACGCCCAGCACCACGTGGCCAAGCGTCATTAACAGCGCGCCGGCAATCACCGCCGTGCGGTTGCCGAGCAGGCGGTCGGCAAGCCAGCCGCCGAGAATAGGAGTGACGTACACGAGGGAAGCGTAAGCGCTGAACAGGCTGATAGCGTGGCTGTCATCAAAGCCGAGCTGATGGGTGAGGTAGAGGATGAGTAAGGCACGCATGCCGTAAAAGCTGAAATATTCCCAGATTTGGATCGCAACGATGTAATAAATCGCGCGCGGCTGTGAGGGTGTTTTCATGTGTTCTCCTTGCAGCGTGAAAAAGGGAAGTGGCAAGCCACTTCCCTGTTGTGCATCGATTATTTGTTATTTTCTTCTTTCAGCACTTTAACGGTGTAACGACCATCCGCCTGACGATAGGCGCCGTGGATATCGGTTTCGAAGCCCGGATAGTGGGCGCCGATTTCGCAGAGCATCTGCAGGAATTCCAGCACCGGACGGCTCTCTTCGGTGATCATTTCACCCGGCATGACCAGCGGCACTCCCGGAGGATACGGCAGGATCATATTGGCGTTGACGCGGCCCACCATCTCTTCGAGATACACCTCTTCGGTCTGACCGTGCAGCTCTTTCTGGAACGCGGCGTACGGCGTGATCATCATGGTCGGCAGCACTTCGAACGCGCGGAACATCAGGTCCGGCAGGTTGTGGTGCTCAATCAGTTTGTGAATGTTCTGCGCCAGTTCCTGAACGCGCATGTTTTCGTAGAATTCCGGATCTTCACGATACAGCGACGGCAGCATGTTTTTCACCCGCAGGTTCAGGTCGAACGCGCGTTTGAAATCGGTCAGCGCACGCAGCAGGCTCAGCGCTTTGGTTTTGTCGATACCGATACTGAACAGGAACAGCAGGTTGTACGGACCGGTTTTTTCGACCACGATACCGTGCTCGTCGAGATACTTCGCCACGATGCTCGCCGGAATACCGAACTCATCCATGGTGCCGTCTTTCTTCATCCCCGGAGTCAGCAGCGTGACTTTAATCGGGTCGAGATACATGTGCTCGTTATCGATGTTTTTGAAACCGTGCCACGCGCTGTCGGAGCGCAGCGGCCAGCATTCAGGACCATCGATATGTTCCGGCTGCCAGACGTCGAAGAACCAGCCGTCGGACTCGCCTTTCAGACGTTTAATCTCTTTACGGAACTTGATTGAACGTTCGATAGAGCCGTCAATCAGGCGCTTACCGGCGTTGCCTTTCATCATCGCCGCCGCGGTTTCCGTCGAGGCCACCACGCCGTAATGCGGAGAAGTGGTGGTGTGCATCATGTAGGCTTCGTTAAAGGTTTCTTCGTTCACGTCGCCTTTAACGTGAATCATCGAGGCCTGAGAGAACGCCGCCAGCAGTTTGTGCGTGGACTGGGTTTCGTAAATCACTTTCCCTTCGACGCGGCCGCCGCTCATCCCGCATTTGCCTTCATAAATCGGCGAGAAGTTGGTGTAAGGCACCCACGCGGAGTCAAAGTGGATGGATTTCACATCCAGGGTTTTCTTGATGTAGTCCGTGTTGTACAGCAGACCGTCATAGGTGGAGTTGGTGATAACCGCGTGCACCGGCCAGGTCGCGTTCGGGGTTTCTTTCACGCGCTTCGCGATGGTCGCATGCTGGAATTCGCTCTGCGGGATACCGCCGAGGATACCGTAGGCGTTGCGGGTCGGGCGGAAGTAGATTGGCGTAATGTCGCTCATCATCATCAGATGGGTCAGCGATTTATGGCAGTTACGGTCAATCAGCACGGTGCTACCGGCCGGGGCGGAATACATGCCGACAATTTTGTTGGCGGTAGAGGTCCCGTTGGTCACCATGTAGCTGCGTTCCGCGTTGAAGACGCGGGCGATGTACTCTTCCGCTTCTTTGTGCGGGCCGCTGTGGTCCAGCAGAGAACCGAGTTCAGAAACCGAAATCGAGATATCGGATTTCATGGTATTGGAACCAAAGAAATCGTAGAAGATGCTGCCGACCGGGCTTTTCTGGAACGCGGTACCGCCCATATGGCCTGGGGTACAGAAGGTGTATTTGCCTTCACGCACGTATTTAAACAGCGCTTTGGTCAGCGGCGGCAGAATGGTGTCGATATACTCGTCGGTATTCTGTTTGATTTTGTTGGCAATATCTTCCGCTGCGCCCAGCGCATATTCGAAGAAGCGAACCTGCATCCGCAGATCGTTGAGGCTCACGTCCAGCGTTGAGTAAGTGTTCGCAAAGGCGTACAGCGGCATGTATTCGTTCATTTTGCTGATGTCTTCGCACAGTTCGAGATTGTATTTATCCCAGTCGAAGATCACGCCGCACAGACGCGCATTGTTTTCGATAAGTTTTAATAAGTCTTCACGGTCGTTCGGGTAGACAATACGGAAGTCCAGGCGTTCGAGGGCGCGATGCAGTTCACGGATGGGTTCTTCTTTGAAGTAGACACCCATGTGATTCATGATTGCGATAACGTTCATAGTCAAATCTCCAGATAAAGAAAGCCCCTCCCGCCACGTCGTGACAGGTGATGGAAGGAGCCTCAGGAATAGGGTTGCTGATTAATGCGCGCTGGCGGTGCTGCTATCAGCGGAGTTGTCGTTGTTCTGGCGCTGGTGCATTTTGCGACCGTAGAACATCAGGATAATCAGGCTGACGATAAAGGTACCGGCCAGTTCGAAGGAGCTTGCCCCCATCAGGGCGATGAAGCAGAACGCGCAGCCGAGTACGGAGCAAATCAGGCTGACGAAGTTGCGTACATTGATGCCTTCGAAGCGAATCAGGTCAACGCAGGAGTAGAAGTAAGGCAGCATGGTCAGCAGTACCGCGATACCGGTCAGCTCACCGAACAGGTCAGACGCTTTGCCGCCGGTAGAGTTCATCAGGGTAATCAGCACCATCAGCGCGGTCATTTTCACCGCGGCCAGCAGCAGGCCTTTTTTCGGAATACCGTTGCTGTCGAGTTCGCCATACACTTTCGGGAAGTTACCGTCATTGGCGGCACGTACGCCGGCCTGACCCACCAGCATCATCCACGAACCCAGCGAAGTCAGGCAGGCAAAGGCGGTGAAGGCGGAAACCATCGGCGCAGCCCAGCCGCCGAGAATGGTGGAGGCGCTCACTGCAAACGGCGCACCGGATGCGGCCATCTGAGAGGCAGGATACATACCCGCAATCACCTGGGTCGCGGCGATGTAGACGATACCGGCCATCGCGGTGCCCAGCATGGTAGCCAGCGGCACGGTGCGTTTCGGGTTTTTCACCATCCCGGTACTCACGGCGGCAGATTCTACCCCGACAAAGGCCCACAGGCAGAGCAGGATACTTTTGATTACCGCGTGGCTGTCAGTGGTGCTGGAAGTGTTCCAGTTTGCCTGATAGGTTGCGGCATCAAACCAGTGCCAGCCGACCACCGCGGTCATGACCACCGGAATAAGTACCAGTACCAGGCCAATTGTTGTCAGGCGGCTCACCCAGGTCCCGCCGAGCATATTCACGAAGGTGAATATCCATACGATGGCGATACAGGCAATACCTGCCGGCACCGGGTTATTTAAAATTGGGAAGAATGTTGATAAATAAGAGACGGCGGTAATACCGATTGCCAGGTTACCGATCCAGTTGGCGTGATAATAAAGCACGCCGGTCTGGAAACCGAACGCTGGGGATATTTCACCGGCATAGGCAATTGGGCCACCCTGCTGCGGATTCTTGGTCGCCAGCCGGGCATAAACATAAGCCAGAGACATCGCGCCAATAATAGAAATCACCCAACCCCAGATGGCAATACCACCGATGCTAGCGAGGTTTGCAGGTAATAATGCAATACCGCTCCCCATCATATTACCGGCGACTACGCCGGTACAGGCAAATAGCCCGATCTTCTTGGCAGAACTCATGTTTGCTTTTCTCCTAAGTTTATTTGGGAGGTACAGATCATGATGATGAACCTTTTATTGACCCGACCAACTGCCAACAAGATTACGGATTAGTACGAGATAAGTCCTAAAGATAAAGTGAAATAACTGCAAACATCAGACAAATGATATTTTGACCTTTTTCGCGCAACATATCAGGATGACATATTGATATCAGGAAAAGGTAAATTCAGATATTTTTCATTGGGTTATGAGGTCAACTTCGTGTTGAAAAAGTGTTGCGTGCGGGACCAGATTGGTTATAAAACATAACAACCTTGTGGCTCATGAGAAACATAATTTTAACCTCACCACGACCAAAACCATGACCATGATGAGGGTTTACTTATTCTGAAGCGAGGAAGTTATCGAGATACGGAACCACGCGGGTCACGGAGGTCTGGAATACGGCGTTTTCAATCCAGTAAAATGTATTCTCACCCGGGCGTAAATTAAACGCCGTCAGGTAGGCATCGGCAGCTTCCCGATTCTGCCCTTTCATTTCGTAGACTTTGCCCAGCAGCACGTAATTCATCCACGACATTTCCAGATCAATCCCGGCATTAATCGCGTCATAGGCTTCATCCACTTTTCCTTTGCCCAGCATATCCACCGTTTTAATCTGATAAAATATTGCCATATCTTTAATCCCCGGCATATTACCCACCCGGGTTATTTCGCTGTACAGATCGGCGAGCTGTTTCTCATCCAGCGGCTGCTGAGAATGGCGCAATACGTCAACCAGCGCCTTTTCCGCCCACGCATAGGTAAAGTCCGGCGACTGCTTATTCACGTCGGCAAGCAGGCTACTGGCTTTGCCCAGCGAATCAACGTCTCCGTTCATTAATAGCTGATGCGCCTGATAGAAATGGGTAAGCGCGATACTTTGCGACGGCTGATACTGCTTTAACATCTCCTGCATCCGCGCCGGCCACGGCTGCTTCAGCGCCTCAGAGAGGCTGCTCAGCAGGTCGTTCTGAATCGAAAGCTGATTGTCGCTGGTGACAAAGTAACGCTTATCCATCATGGTCGAGCCGTCGGCGTTATCCACCACCTTAACCGACATGAAGCACTGCTGTGCGCGATAGTGCCGCTGGTTGACGAACTCAATGGTCAGGGTTTTACCGGAACTGCTCGGCTCATTGATGTTGTAGTTGGTTTTGTCGTGCACCATAAAGGTGGAGAAGGTGTTCAGCGAGGTGGTAATCAGGCTCCCCAGACCGATGGCAAAGGAGTGCTGCGATGACCAGTTGTTGCAGGTGTTGCCGCTGAGCAGGTGAATATCGACATCACGCGGGTTAAGCAGCAGCCGGGTTTTCGTGACCGGCGGGCGCGACTGCAGGGTTGACAGGGCCACCAGCGCCACGCAGCTCGCGAGGGCCAGCAGGAACAGACCCCAGACGATAATCGTGGTCAGCCGCTTGCGTTTTTCCGGCTTCGCCACCGCTGTGCTGTCTGGCGCAGCCGCATCGGGCTGTGGGGAGGTCAACGGCGCGTCAAACCCGACCGTCTGCGTTTCTGCGGGGATAACCGGCGTCGGCTCCTCCCCCTCTTCGGTACACCAGATCACCGGCACCGTCAGCTTATAGCCGCGTTTGGGTACGGTAGCGATATATTCAAGGCTGCCATCGTCGCCATCTTTCAGCGACTTACGTAGCTCGGAAACGCTTTGCGTGACGACGTGGCTGGTGACAACGTTGCGGGTCCAGACATTATCGATGAGCTCATCCCGACTGAGTACTTCGCCGGGATGACGGGCAAAGAAAACCAGAAGATCGATTAAGCGCGGTTCGAGAGTTAGCTGACGCCCCTTGCGGCTAATTTGGTTAACAGAGGGAGTAACCAGCCATTCTCCAACGCGAACAACAGGTTGTTGCATAAAAAAGAGCCCCAGGACGAAAAGGGAAAGGCGCGATGATACCACATTTACCCTACCTATTAATGGTAGGGGTCATGACCATGAACGCAATATATTCCTCTTCGTTTTTGATGACTGGCAAACTTTCATTTGCTAAAGGCGTCTTTTGCCTGAGGGCGATGTTCCCTGGGGCGACGAAAGCGCGCCATTTTTAGCCCTATTTTCCCCGAATGTGTGACCTGAGCAAAGCTTAGGCGCGACAATCGTCGCCCATCCGTGGGGATATGCTATTTTTAGCTCGCCCGACAGAGATCGGACCGCCGAACAGATGGCCGAAAACAGTGCCTCACCCGCAGCGTAAGGAATGTCGACGATGAACTACAAATTAGATAAGCAAATTGTGCACAATGACGTGTTAAGAAATAGCTTCATTGACCTGGCGATTAAAACCTTCGATCTCTCCTTTAAAGAGTGGTACCGCAAAGGGTACTGGACCGACGCCTATATTCCCTACGCCCTGGTGAGCAACAATAAAGTGATTGCTAACGCCTCCGCCAATATTATCGATCTGATCTGGCAGGGCGAACCCCGCCGCTATATTCAAATCGGCACCGTGATGACCGATATCGATCATCGTGATAAGGGCCTGGCCGGGCAGCTCGTCAGGGAGATTCTGACGGACTGGCAGGATAAGGCCGACGCCTTTTTCCTGTTTGCTAACCCGACAACCGTTGATTTTTATCCGAAATTTGGCTTCGAGCGCACCGCCGAACATCAATATATTATGCCGGTAGTACCGGCAGCGGGCGACTTCCGCAAGCTCGATATGGACCAGCCGGAAGAGGTTGCGCGATTACAGCGGTACTATCAAAAATCGAATCCGTTTTCACAGCTGCGGGTACAGGATAACTTCGGTTTATTGATGTTCTACTGCTCCGCCTTTATGAAGCACTTCGTCTATTATTCCGACAAAAACCAGGCCATCGCGATTGCGATGCAAAACGGTCCGGCGCTGATCTGTTTTGATATTTTCTGCGACAGCGGACGCTCCCTGTCGGCCATTATTAACGAGCTCGCCGATGAAAATACGTACCAGGCTATCCTCGGCTTTACCCCCAAAGAGAATCGGACCGGCGAGTATGAGAAAATCGAAGGCGAAGATATTCTGTTTATCTACGGACAAAAAGAAAATATCTTCAAAGAGAATAAGCTGATGTTCCCGCTTTTATCCCACGCCTGAGGCTGCGCTTAACGCGTCTACGGCCCGCGACCGGGCCTTATTGCGCCAATAACCACTGTTCAAACGCCTGTAGCGCCGATTCGTTGACGCCGTTTTCCAGCGGCCTCACCAGGCAAAAGCGCTTGCTCAGGCTGCGGGCCTGCGGCCAGGGCGCAGCCAGCGTCCCGTTTTCGAGCGCTTTTTCAACGTACACGTGCGGTACCAGCGCAACGCCCTGCCCGGCCAGCGCGGCGGCTATCGCCATCTCATGCAGATCGTAGCGCACGCCCCGCGCCGGATTATCCAGCGCGATCCCGCACTCTTCAGCATAGCGCTGCCAGGCGTCAGGATTCTGCCGTCGATGAATACGCGGCAGCGCGTTCAGCTGGCTGGCGAGATCTTCTCTCGTAAGTAGCCCGGCGTGGCATACCGGCACCAGTCTCTCTTCAAACAGAAACCGCAAGCGCATTCCTGCCCATGCGGGATGCTCGAAATGAACCGCCGCGTCAAAACCGCTGCCGGTGAGGATAAACGGGTCGGTTCTGACCGCGATATTCAGCGTGATATCCGGATTCCGGCGCTGAAAATCCCCCAGTCGGGGAATGAGCCAGCGGCTGGCAAAGGTCGGCGGCGCGGCGATTTCCAGGCTTCGGCTGCCGTCCGCAGCCCCCATCAGATACTGCGTATCTCGCTCAAGACGCTCCAGCGTCTCGCGGACATGGTGCGCATAGCGCGCGCCGTTGGGGTTCAGCCGCACCCGGCTTCCCGTCCGCTCAAACAGCTTGCAGTTTAACAGCGATTCCAGGCGGGCGATTTGCCGGCTGATCGCGCCTTCGGTAAGCGACAGCTCTTCCGCCGCGCGGGCAAAGTTACCGTGCCTGGCGGCAGCCTCAAAGGCCTGCAGCGAGGTACTGCTGGGGAGTTTTTTTCGCACGAACGCCGCCTCTGCTGAAGGTTTATCAATGACGAAATGTCATTGAGTGGTGAAATAATATCGTTTTATAGCGCTTAGTGCCCAACGTAGCATGATCAAACGTCAATAACATCATTCCATCATGCAGAGGGCAGCCCGTGTTATATATCGTTGAGTGCAGCTACGCCGACCCGCAAAGCGAAGCCGGCTGGAACAGGTTTTACAGCGAGGACAAGCTGCCTGCGCTGGTGTCCGTCAGCGGATTCCGCGCCTCGCAGCGCTTCAGGGCGCTCTCCTCCGGCTGCCCGGTCTATCTTGCTATTCATACCATCGAGCATGGCGATACGCTCGCCAGTGAAGCGTATCGCCAGAAAGGCGGCGGCAGCTTTTCCCGCTGGCAGGCGCATATTCGCGACTGGCGGCGAAACCTGTATCGCTACGGCGGCGTCTTTCCTGCCGTCGCTGAGGGGGATGTTTTGCTACTGAGCCCCGAGCCGCTGGACGTTGTTGAGTCGGAACTGGGATATCCGCCGACAAAACTTTCGGCCGCCGGGCTGGATAACAACCCGCCGCAGCGCGTGGCGTACATTCTGCCGCGCCGGGAAGCCATGCTGCTGGCGGGACGGGAAAACGTCTCGATGTATGAGCCCATGGCCGGTCAGTTGCAAAGCCCGACTGAAATACAGCCCCCATCACGCTAAGAGGTTGATATGCACAAACCCGCTTTTCTCTCCCGCCAGATTGGCGATTTTCAGGTGACGCTCCTCAGCGACGGCAGCATGGCCGCTGGCCTGGCGCTGCTGTCCGGTATTAATATCGACGATGCCGCAGACATTCAGCGCAGCGCGGGCGTCATTGACCCCGGCAATATCGACATTAGTGGCTATCTTATTCGCGGTCGGGGAAGAACGATTCTGGTCGACGCGGGTACGGGAGGCGGCGTGCTGGAAACCAGTCTGCGAGCGGCGGGGAGTGCGCCAGACGACGTGGATACTGTCCTGCTGACCCACGCTCACCCGGATCATATCGGCGGCCTGCTGGATGCCAACGGCGCGCCGCGCTATCGCCACGCCCGTCTTTATCTGCACCCTCTGGAAGCCGAGTACTGGCAGGACGACGCCATGCTAAACCGGGCCAATGCGCGGGGGCAGCGCAACTTCACGCTCGCCCGCCGCGCCCTGGACGCCTATTCCCGCAGCCTCGTTTTTCTGGATGAGCGCGAGGCCGTCGCGGGTATCCGCCCGCTATGGCTACCCGGGCACACGCCAGGCCATAGCGGGTTTCGCATCGACGCCGCGGCGCAAAGCCTGCTGATTTGGGGCGACATCGTCCATTTTCCGCATATTCAGACCGCACGACCCGCCGCCGCCGTTGCTTTTGATTGCGATCCCGCGCAGGCCAGAGCGACGCGGGAAGCGATCCTCGCCCAGGCCGTCAGCGAAAACCTGCTGATTGCCGGTATGCACCTTGGCGGGTCGGGATTTGCGCATATCGTACCGACCTCGCACGGCTATCGTATTCAATATTCCGCGCCGTAAAGAGAAAGCGGGCCGGAGGTTAACGCCCTGGCCGCCTTTTCTTATCCAACAACGCTTTATTTTTCACCTGCTGAAAGATTGAACTGACTCGCGTTTATTTTTTGCCATAAATATAAAATGTCATTTTATTTTAAATGAATATGCATTTTGTTTTTTACAAGCAATATGACATTAAGGGAAATTTATGCGCAATACCTTTGGACCTTCACGCAGTATGCTGGCGCTGGCTATCGCGCTGGCTGGCCTCGCGGGCGGCTGTAATGATAGCGGCGCCCCACGCGACAATCAGCAGGATGCGCCCGCCTCCGCGCCGCAGAATGTCTTCGTTCCCGCGCTTTCTGCCGATGAAAATAGCCTGGTGCTGGTTTGGGAAAAGCCGGAATCAGAGACGCAGCAGGTGGTGGACTACGCGATTTACCGTCAGGGCGAGCGGCTGGGTCTGGCGCGCGAAAATCAAAACCATTTTTCACCGGCCAAACCCTATATTGATAACTTCTATCAGCGGATTGCCAGCGACGGCTGGCAGCAGCCAATCGACTTGCGTACCTTTACGGTCACCCACCTGGAGCCGGATACGGAATACGCATTTACGGTGCGTGCGGTCTACGCCAATGGCAAAGAGTCGCCGGATAGCGCGGTGATTAAAGCGCGGACCAGCAAAACGCCGCACATCATCGAAGCCAGAACCTTTGGTGCGAAGGGTGACGGCACAACGCTGAATACCCAGGCGCTGCAGCAGGCGATCGATAGCTGTACGGTCTCGTACTATCCTCAGGGCTGCAAGGTGGTGATTTCCGACGGCGAATTCAAAACCGGCGCGCTGTTTCTGCACAGCGATATGACCCTGGAGATTGCCGCTGGCGCCACCCTGCTGGGTTCGGACGATCCGGCCCAGTATCCGCTGGAAAAAGGCTATTACCTCTATCCCTACAGCGATCATCCGCAGCCCCGCCGCCCGCCGTCATTAATTAACGTGCTGGAAGCGGACGATAAGGGCGAGTCTCCGGCCGGAACGTTTCGCAATATTCGCATCGTCGGTCAAGGCACGATTGACGGCAACGGCTGGACCCGGGGCGTCAAAAGCGGCGGCGAGGCCACCATCATCGACGAAATGGGGAACGCGCTGCCGCAATACCGGGCCAGCAGTGCGGCAAAAGTCAGCGCGGACGGCATTCTGGCAAAGCATCAGACCGAAGCGGCTATTGCGGAAGGCATCGAAAGCAATAGCGCCTATAAAAATCGCCGCTCCAGCCTGATGACCCTGCGCGGTGTGCAGAACCTCTATCTTGCCGGGCTGACAATCCGCAACCCCGCGTTCCACGGGGTAATGGCGCTGGAGTCAAAAAATATCACCCTGAATGGCCTGGTCCACCAGACCTTTGACGGCAATAACGCCGACGGCGTCGAGTTCGGCAATAGCCAGAATGCGCTGGTCTTCAATAACTTCTTCGATACCGGAGATGATTGCGTCAATTTCGCCGCCGGGTTTGGTAAAGGCGCGGAAACTTTTCATCAACAGCCGCAAAGCGGGGCGTGGATCTTTAATAACTATTTCCGCAAAGGCCACGGCGCCGTGGTGACCGGTAGCCATACCGGCGCGTGGATCGAAAAAGTTCGCGCCGAGGATAACGTCATGTATATGACCGATGTCGGCCTGCGCATGAAAAGCCGCCCTTACTACGGCGGCGGCGTAAGGGATGTGCTGTTTCGCCATAATGCGATGAAAGATATCGCCAAAGAGCCGTTCGTTTTTACTATCAAATACAGCGCCGACGTGAATGATACGACCCCTGCCGACGAGCCCGCTCAGTTCCGCGACGTTCAGGTGCAGGACGTCACCGTCGATGGTACTTCGGCTAAGCACAGCATCCTGATTGACGGCATGACGGTAGCCGAAATGGCAGAATCATTTGGGCTGACCTATTCTCGCGATGCCTATCACCAGAATCTGCGTTTTTCCAACGTCAGCTTCCGTAACACCAAAGCGACCAGTATCTCCTTCCTGCACGACAGTCAGTTTGATGAGGTGACGTTCGCCAATACGCCGCAGGCCTGGGCTTTTTTCGCCGTCAATGACGTGACGCTCGCTGACAGCCTGCATCAGCAGAGCATCACCCGCGGAGAAAAGGACAAACTTATCCTTGAGGGGGCAATGAAGTAATGGCGTTCCCGGCGGCGTAAGGCGCCGGGTTTAACCGAACTTACCCCTGATTTAAACGGCGTTTCCCTATGCTTTCTTGTGATAAACGCGGCGCTCAAATTCAATTTCATTATCCTTCCGACAAGCCGCTCGCGAGTACGTTTTTCCGGGATGGTTGATTCAATACATTACGTAAGGTGTAAGTATTTTCCTCCAACATAAATAATAGAGCGAAGTATCGCTTTTAAGCGCCAGTGCCTTTCTTCACCTTAAGCATATAGTCAGCCAGCGCAACGGACTCTGAAGATTGGCTGTTGATTAACCCCTGCAGCGTTCCTCGCTGATCGGCCTGAGAACGATGCTGCCCCAGCTTTTCTTTGGCCTGAAATTCCTCAATTTCAATTTTGAATCCAATAATATTTTTTAATTTTTCTTCAATAAATGCCTTTGGCATAACGTCTTTCTGCGCCTGAAGGGTTGGTTCATGTTTATGAACTAAAGAGTCCATCATCGTGCGCAATTCATCAACGGGAACAAGGCTTACCGTGCCATAACAGTGAATGGCGGTATAGTTCCATGTTGGCACCGCGGGAGAAGTTTGATACCAGGTTGGGGAAATGTAACTATGGGGCCCTTGAAATATAGCGAGAACCCTCTTTCCGTCAAAGTCTTTCCATAGAGGATTCGCACGGGCCATATGAGAAAGAAGAATTCCCTGCGATGAAGAACTACGATCGAGGATAAAAGGAAAATGGCTGGCGTTGAGGGTGGGTGAAACGACTAATCCAAAGCTATAAGTGTCAATAAAATCAAAAATATGCTTTTTATTTGATAGCTTCATTGCATCAGGTGTATACATTTTTTACCTCATCATGTTGACCCGCCAGGTAGTTTCTTTGAAAAAGATAACGACCCCTTTTTATTAAGCAATGATTTAGTGTATCAAAGCGTTGGCGCCAGGGAACGTCATCCACTTCGCTTCCCCTTATTGCACTGGTTAGTAATATTTTTTGTTGTTTTTATCGTTTTAGTTAGAATTGTATAAAGTTTTTATATTTTTTTAATGATATTAATTATCAACACCTTTTTAACCAATTGAATATAATGATCTTACATAGATATACACATTCTGTGTTCGTATTATCTACATATTGATCTCTTGCCAGACTATTGTGTTTTTTTGATCTACCGGGAAAGCATCGAAATGGTACGCCGTTATGCCCAGCTGGCGCCTAACCATTTAACGGAACACGCAAGGCAAATTGACTCGATTTTTGCAGAAGATGTCCCAAATGTGTTCCATGAGAAAACATCAGCGAGAGGATGAAGTTGATAACTTATTGATTTTAAATGGTACGCCCTACAGGGTTCGAACCTGTGACCTACGGCTTAGAAGGGCGAAAATCCTTGATTTCTTTCGATTACCATCAATTTCATTAAATTTCATTTCGTTGTTTATAAAAGAGTTTATAGTGTTGAATGATTTCATCCAGTCTCTTATCATTTCACCACAACTTGACCCGTAACCTGACCTTAAAACTATGGCTAGCACTCTTTTAACAGACAGCAAAATCAGGGGCCTGAAGCCTAAAAATTCAGCCTATGCAAGCAGCCGCAACCCGCGGCACTGGCAGACTCGGTGTAAAGACTTACCCATCAGGAAGAAAAACATTCGTCTATCGGTATTTCGTCAGCGGAAAAGAGAAGTTTATCGGTCTGGGCGACTTCCCTGCCCTTACCCTTTCCGATGCAACCGAGAAAGCCAGAACCGCTGCGGCCAGCATATCCGATCCAGCTAAAGCCCTGGTAGAACATGCATCACTTAAAAAGCTGTTTGATGATTATATTGCAGACCAAAAGGCCAGAGGCAAGCGATCTTACGACAAAACACAAAACCGAATTAATCAGGTTCTTGCAAGCCCGCATGTCACCCCAGAGATGCCAGCTAAAGATGTAACCCCGGACCATATTAAACGCATACTTTCAGAATTTATTGCGAGGGACGCGCGCGCCGGCGCAAACAAGGTACGCTCAAACCTTCACGCCATTTTTAACTTTGGCCTGTTTGCAGATAATGACCCAGCAAACATCGATAAAAAAACAGTTTATGGTCTGGATCGCAACCCTGTGGCAGCGGTCCCATCGCAGCGCGGAGCAGATAAAGCCCTTGACCGATTTTTATCATGGGATGAATTATTCACGCTGCTGGCCGTCCTTTCCCGCCCAGCAGAAACAATCCCAATGCATCCCGATTTCGTTCAGCTGCTGTTGTGTTGTTTGCACACAGCAGGGCAGCGCCCGTGGGAGCTCATGACAAACACGAAAGATAACTGGGATAAGAAAGAAAAAACGTTGACCGTGCCTCCGCACATATCGAAAACGGGTGATTATCATGTCATTCCGTTGAGTGATTCAGCGACGCAGATCCTGAAGGTGATGGAAAAACGCTATCCCAAATCGGAGTTTCTTTTCCCAGCAGAAACAGCCGAGGGGCACCTTTTATCCGCCGAGTTCAGCAAGCAATTACGTAAATTCTGCGAACGGGAACCATTTAATAAATTCACGCCGAGAGACGTTCGACGCACATTTAAAACGCTCGCCGGCGCGATGGGTGTAAGCACAGAAATGCGCGACAGGTTGCAGAACCATAAAAGAGCCGGAGTATCGGCCAAGCACTATGACCGATACGACTACATCAAGGAGAAACGAGAAATTATATCGCAATGGGAAGAAAAGTTACTTTCTCTCGGTTAATCAAACACCCCGCCCGATAGTGCTGGCGGGGAAATATTTATACATCGTTTTCACGCCAACGCCGATCACGTCCGCGACCTGCTGCCGGGTGGCGCCCTTATCCAGCATTCGCTCTGCCCGCTCGACAACCTCCAGGGTCATCACCCGCCGGCGCCCGCCGACACGCCCCTGCTCCCTTGCCGCTGCTAAACCGGCGCGGGTATCTGGAGCGCACCGAAGGGGTAAACACATTGCGGCCATCAATTTCCATGACAGCCGCAAGTTTGATTATCAGTTATTATCAATCCAGTACT
>NZ_JBEAFH010000008.1:0-19836 GCF_040061575.1 Klebsiella sp. CB_Kp196 | reverse complement strand
CCGTAGCCCGGGTAAGGCGTTTACGCCGCAACCCGGGGAATATGCCGTGACGTGGCATTGCTGCGGCTTCTTCCCGGCTAAGCGCAGCGTCACCTCCGGGGCTGAGGACGCGTAGCCCGGACAGATGCGCAGCATCGCCTCCGGGGCAGTTACCTCACCGCATATCTAATTTCCGGCAGAGTAAATGTAAATAAATTGTTTCTCACCAGCCGCGGGCGCTTCTAATAATGCAGACATGTTAATTCACATGAGCCTGCGAAATGTCTTATCGAATCAGTATCCTGGATAAAAGCCCGCTGGCAGCCGGAGAAACGGCTGCCCAGGCGCTGGCGCGTACATTAACGCTTGCGCAACAGGCGGAAGCCTGGGGCTATCATCGCTTCTGGATAGCCGAACACCACAATACTGACCAGCTCGCCAGTCCGTCGCCAGAGCTGGCCATTGCCTGGATCCTTGGCCAGACCCGCAGGATTCGCGTTGGCTCCGGCGGCGTCATGCTGCAGCACTACAGCCCGTATAAAGTGGCGGAAAACTTCAATATGCTGGCTTCCCTCGCTCCGGGCCGCGTGGATCTGGGCGTGGGCAAAGCCCCTGGCGGACTGCCGCTCTCCACTCGCGCGTTACAGCAGGGGCTTGACCCCCAGCAAAAGGGGCGTTTTGCCGACCAGCTGGCGCAGCTCGACAACTGGCTGTCGCTGACCGAAACCGACGGTGAGGAGAGCGTCCGCGCAACGCCGATCCCGCCGCGTCGCGCCGACGGCTTTCTGCTCGGCGCCAGCCTGGAGAGCGCGCAGCTGGCGGCGCAGCTGGACTGGAACTTCGTCTTCGCCGCCCATCTCAACGGCGATAAGCAGCTGCTGCGCGAGGTGTTAACCCGCTGGCGTGAACTGAGCCGTCGAGACGCGATTATTGCCGTCCAGGTCATCGTGGCCGAAGAGGACGCGACGGCGGCGGAGCTGGCAAAATCCGTCGAAACGTGGGGCGTTGAGCTGGAAAACGGCCAGCGGGTCACCGTCGGCAGCGAAGCGCAGGCGGCCGCCTTTGCCCGTCAGGCGGGCAGCAGGCCGACGCGCATCGCCCGGCGGGAATCGGCGGTGCTGTTCGGCACCCCGGAACAGGTGAAAGCGCAGCTGGATGCCCTGCAGTCGGCCTGGAACATCGACGAATTTATTATCGACACGCCCATTAACGATGGCGCGGCGCGCCTTAACTCCCTGCGCCTGCTGGCCCGGGCGCATTTGAGCGCGGAGGTGCAGCCATGAGCCTTTCCGAACAGTTAATTCGCTGGCGGCGCGAACTGCACCAGTACCCCGAGCTCTCGCTGCAGGAAGTCGACACCACCGCACGTATTCGCGACTGGCTGCAGAGCGGCGGCATCAGCCTGCTGCCTTATGAACTGAAAACCGGCGCGGTTGCCGAAGTGGGCAGCGGCGATAAGGTGATAGCCCTGCGTGCCGATATCGATGCGCTGCCTATCGAAGAGGCGGCCAGCGTGCCGTTTCGCTCGTTGAATGCCGGCGTAATGCACGCCTGCGGGCATGATATTCATACCAGCGTGATCCTTGGCGCGGCCTTACTGCTGAAACAACGCGAAGCGCAGCTGGCGGGACGCGTCCGTATTCTGTTCCAGCCGGCGGAGGAGAGCTTCGGCGGCGCGAAAACCCTGATTCGCGCCGGCGTGCTGGAGGGCGTTTCCGCCATTTTCGGTATGCATAATGAACCGGGTCTGCCGGTGGGCGAATTCGCCACCCGAGGCGGCGCGTTTTACGCCAACGTCGATCGCTTTGTGTTTAAGGTGACCGGCAAAGGCGCTCACGCCGCCCGGCCTCATGAAGGGAAGGACGCCATTCTGCTGGCCAGCCAGCTGGTGACCCTGCTGCAAAGCGTCGCCAGCCGCGAAGTGAATACCCTCGATTCCGTGGTGCTTAGCGTCACGCGGATTCAGGGCGGCAATACCTGGAACGTCCTGCCGGAAAGCGTCGAGCTGGAAGGTACGCTGCGCACCCACAGCAGCGAAGTCCAGCAGCGGGTGAAAGCGCGGGTGAGCGAGATTGCCGCCGGCTTCGCCAGCGCCTTCGGCGCGCAGATAGATGTCTTCTGGTACGCCGGACCGACCGCGCTGGTTAATGATGAGCGCTGGGCCGCTTTCGCCAGCGACGTGGCCGATAAGTCTGGCTACCGCACGCACCATGCGGATCTCCATCTCGGCGGGGAGGATTTTGCCGTTTATCTTCAGCATATTCCCGGCGCGTTCGTCAGCATCGGCAGCGCCAGCGAATTTGGTCTTCACCATCCGGCGTTTAACCCGGATGAGCGTTTAATCGCCCCGGCGGCGCACTACTTTGCCGATCTGGCAGAGCAGGCATTAAAAGCACTTTAATTATTCAGGGTCATTGACTAAGGATTAACGATGTCTGAACAACGGCAGCTGCGCATTGGTACTATATTACACGGCGCATCGGGAAATATGTCGGCCTGGCGTCATCCGGCCGCGCTGGCCGATGCCAGTATTAACTTTGAGTTCGTCAAGCAGACGGCGTTAAAAGCGGAAGAGGGCAAGCTCGATTTTATTTTTGTTGCCGATGGCTTATATATTAATGAAAAATCGATCCCGCATTTTTTAAATCGTTTTGAACCGCTCACCGTATTATCCACCCTTGCGGCGGTAACTTCGCGTTTAGGCCTGGTCGGTACCCTGTCGACCTCCTACAGCGAACCCTTTACCACCGCCCGCCAGTTCGCCAGCCTCGATCATCTGAGCGGCGGCCGCGCGGGCTGGAACGTGGTCACCTCGCCGCTGGAAGGCTCAGCAAAAAACTTCTCCCGCGCCCAGCATCCCGATCATGCGCTGCGCTACCGTATTGCCGATGAATATCTGCAGGTTGTCAAAGGCCTGTGGGACTCCTGGGAGCAGGACGCATTTATTCGTAATAAAGAGAGCGGCCAGTTCTTTGATAAAAACAAGCTGCACACGCTTAATCATCACGGCGATTTCTTTAAAGTAGCCGGTCCGCTAAATATTGCCCGCACGCCGCAGGGCCGGCCCATTATCTTTCAGGCGGGCGCCTCCGATGACGGTAAAAAGTTAGCCGCCAGCCACGCAGACGCTATTTTTACCCATCAGGAGTCGCTGGCGGAGGCGCAGGCCTTTTATCGCGACGTCAAAAGCCAGCTTGCAGCGCACGGCCGCCGGGAGAGTGAACTGCATATCTTCCAGGGCGTCAGCGTCATCGTTGGCGACAGCGCCGACGATGTGGAGCAGCAATACCAGACCACCGCTGCGCTGGTGTCGATTGAAGACGCGCTGAATTATCTCGGCCGCTATTTTGAACATCACGACTTTGCTCAGTATCCGCTGGATGAGGCGTTCCCGGATATCGGCGACCTCGGGCAGAACAGCTTTCGCAGCACCACCGACGAGATAAAACGCAATGCCCGCGAACGCGGCCTGACGCTGCGCCAGGTGGCGCTGGAGGCGGCCAGCCCGCGACCGCGCTTTGCCGGAACCGCCGAAGAGGTGGCGGATGGTCTGCAGCAGTGGTTTGAACAGCGCGCGACGGACGGTTTTATTATCCAGGGCGGTACGCCGGATACCTTCCCGCGCTTTGTGGATCAGGTGGTACCGATTCTTCAGCAGCGCGGACTATTCCGCCGGGAATATCCCGGCACCACGCTGCGCGAAAGCTTAGGGCTGGCAGAGCCCGTGAATCAATTCCAAAAACAATAATAGAGAACACCCGCTATGCAGAAAACGCAGAAAAAATCGCTATTACTGGCGCTGGCGCTGGCCGTTAGCGCGTCATCCTGGGCGCAGAACGTCACGATCAACGGCACCGGCGTGAGCCTCGAAGCCAACAAAACGCCGATTCATACGGCGAAAAACCCGCAGGCTATCGCGCAGCTGCCGAAAGGTCTCCACCTGGCGGTGCCGGGTAAGCTGACGGTCGCGGTCGCCGCGCTGAACTCACCGCCGCTGACCGTGTTTTCTGACGATAACAAAACCCTGCTCGGCAGCGAGGTGGATATCGCCCGCCTGGTGGCCGACAGCCTCGGGCTGGAGCTGAATGTGGTACCCACCTCGTGGGAGGACTGGCCGCTCGGCGTCGCTTCCGGCAAATATGATGCGGCGGTCAGCAATATCACCGTGACCAAAGAGCGCAAAGAGAAGTTTGATTTCGCCACCTACCGCAAAGATTCGCTGGGTTTTTACGTCAAGAGCACCAGTCCGCTGAGCAAAATTGAAAAAGCGGAAGATATTGCCGGGCTGCGGATTATCGTCGGCTCCGGCACCAATCAGGAAGCCATTTTGCTGGCGTGGAACGCCGAGAATCTCAAGAAGGGGCTGAAGCCGTTTACGCCGGTCTACACCAAAGACGACGCCGCCCAGACCCTGGCGCTGCAGTCCGGGCGCGCCGACGCCTTCTTCGGTCCCAACGTGATCGGCGCGTGGAAAGCGGCGCTGACCGGCAAAACCAAGCTGGTAGGCAGCGTTGACGGCGGCTGGCCGAAGGCGGCGCATATTGCCGTGACGGTGAAAAAAGGCAGTGGTCTGGTTGAACCGGTACAGACGGCGCTGAACGGCGCAATCCGCAGCGGCGACTACGCGAAGGTGCTGAACCGCTGGGGGGAAGGCGTGGAGAGCATTCCGCAATCGGAAATCAACCCGGCCGGACTCGGCGACTAACAGGAGGCATGATGAGCGATCTATTCCGCGATGTCTCTCCGGAAGCGCCGGAGCTGCAGCCGATTATTGAGGGCCTGTTCGGCGAGTACGCCGCGCGCTACGGCGACTATTTCTCCCGCGATGCCGAAATCGAGCTGACTGAATGGTATCTGGCGCCGCAGGGGCTGTTTATCGTGCTGGAGCGCGAAGGGGAAATTATCGCCACCGGCGCGTACAAACCGAAAGATTCCCATACGGCAGAAATCAAACGTATCTGGACCCATCGTCGTCTGCGCCAGCAGGGGCTGGCGGCGAAAGTGGTGCAGGAGCTGGAGCGACGGGCGCTGCTCGCGGGCTACAGCCATATCTATCTGACCACCGGTTTTCGGCAGCCGGAAGCGGTGCGGCTCTACCTGAGCCAGGGCTACGAGGCGCAGTTTGACCTCAGCCGCGATCCGGAAGAGTACAGCCTGCCGCCGTTCGATGGTCGACTGCGCTTTACGAAAGCGCTGGCGGTCAGCGCGCTGAGCCAGAGCGCTTAAGGAGCCAATATGCATACCCAGGAAACGATTAAGGTTGTCCCCGCGCGCTATCCGCTGCGGGCGGTAGGCGCGCTGCTGGCGCTGCTGGTGCTGGCGGTGGTGATTCAATCGGTCGCCTTTAACCCGCGCTGGGAGTGGCGCGTCTTTGCCCGCTGGTTCTTTGACCCGGTGATCCTTGAAGGTCTCGGGCAGACGCTGCTGCTGACCCTGCTGGCGACGGCGCTGAGCGTTATTCTCGGCGGCCTGCTGGCGCTGGCCCGGCTCTCCAGTTCATGGCTGCTGAGCAGCCTGGCCTGGGGCTATATCTGGCTGTTCCGCTCGCTGCCGCTGATCGTGGTGCTGATTATTCTCTACAACTTCTCCTATCTTTACGACACGCTAGCGATAGGCATTCCGTTCACCGCGATTCGCTGGGCCAGCTTTGAGACCATCAACGTACTGGGGCAGTTTTCTACCGCCGTTGTCGGGCTGACCCTGGTGCAAAGCGCCTACACCGCCGAAATTATCCGCGGCGGCTTTCTCGGGGTCGATCACGGGCAGTATGAAGCGGCGGCGGCGCTGGGGCTTCCGGCCAGCCGTCGGACCCTGCGCATTATTCTGCCGCAGGCGCTGCGCACCATTTTACCGGCGGGCTTTAACGAAATTATCAGCCTCGCCAAGGGGACGGCGATGGTTTACGTGCTGGCGATGCCGGAGCTGTTTTACACCATCCAGATGATCTATAACCGCACCCAGGAAGTGATCCCGCTGCTGATGGTCGGCGCCGCATGGTATCTGGCGATCACCAGCGTGCTGTCGCTGATCCAGTATCTGGTCGAGCGCGGACTGGCCCGCAGCGAACGCCGCTCGGCGGTCAATAGCGCCCGCAGCAGCCGCCGCGTTGAGTCCATTCGTCGCCCACAACCCCAGGAGTCCGCCCATGCCCAACTCTCGTAACGGCCATATCTCCATCACCGGCGTCAGCAAATATTTTGGCCGCCACAAAGCGCTTGATGACGTATCGCTGGAAATCGAACCCGGCACGGTGACGGTGATCCTCGGGCCGTCCGGTTCGGGAAAATCGACGCTGCTGCGGGCGATTAATCATCTGGAGCGCGTGGATGAAGGCTTTATTCAGATCGATGGCGACTATATCGGCTATCGCCGTAAAGGCGACAAGCTCTACGAGCTGAAAGAGAAAGAGATCCTCCGCCAGCGGGTTAACGTCGGCTACGTATTTCAGAACTTCAACCTGTTCCCGCATCTGACGGTGCTGGAAAATCTGATTGAGGCCCCCATAGCCCATAAGCAGGCGACCCGCAAAGAGGCGATCGCGCGGGCGTATGAACTGCTGGACGTGGTCGGACTGCGCAATAAAGCCGACGCCTGGTCGCGGCACCTGTCCGGCGGCCAGCAGCAGCGCATCGCTATTGCCCGGGCGCTGGCGCTTAACCCGCGGGTAATGCTGTTCGATGAACCGACCTCCGCGCTCGACCCTGAGCTGGTGGGGGAAGTGCTGGACGTGATTAAAAAGCTGGCGCGCTCCGGCACCACGCTGGTGGTGGTCACCCATGAAATCGGTTTTGCGAAAGAGGTGGCGGACCGGGTGGTGTTTATGGTCGACGGCAAGATAGTCGAGCAGGGCAGCAGCGACGCCGTGCTGAACCAACCGCAGCATCCGCGTACGCGGCAGTTCTTATCGAGGGTATTAGCGGCATGAGAAACGGACTTTTGGCCCTGACACTACTCTCTTTATCTGCGGCATCGCAGGCGGCTATCGACCTGCGCGCCAACGAGCAGCCGCTGCCGGTGACCCGCGATGAGCAGGCGATCGCGAAGATCCCGGCAAATTACGCCTTCGTCGAGCCGGGTACCTTAACGGTGGCGATTTCGGCGCTCAATTCGCCGCCGCTGGCGCTGTTGGCCAGCGATAACCGCACGCGTATCGGCAGCGACCCGGATATTGCCCGGCTGCTGGCCGGCAGCCTCGGGCTGAAGCTAAAGCTGGTGCCCACCGCCTGGGAGGACTGGCCGCTGGGGATTACTTCCGGACGCTACGACGTCGCGCTGGTCAATATTGCGGTGACCGAGCAGCGGAAAGAGAAGTTTGATTTTGCCACCTATCGCGTTGACTCTCTGGCCTTTTCCGTGAAATCAACCAGCGATATCGCCCGCGTGAGCGGTCCGGCGGATCTCGCGGGTAAAAAAGTGATCGTCGGGTCCGGGACTAACCAGGAGCGGATTTTGCTCGGCTGGAACGCCGAAAACGAAGCCGCCGGGCGGCAACCCGCGCTGCCGGTCTACCTGACCGATGACGCCTCGGGCAACCTCTATATTCAGTCCGGTCGCGCGGACGTGTTCTTTGGGCCGCAGTCGGTGGCGGCCTATAAAGCGGCGCTCAGCGGCAAAACCAAAGTCGTCGGCCTGGGGCCGAAAAAAGCGTACGTTGCCACCACGACCAAAAAGGGCAACGGCCTGGCTCCGGCGCTGCAGGCGGCGCTGAACGGCGCGATTGCTCGCGGCGAGTATCAGAAAGTGCTGGCGCGCTGGGGAGAGCAGGGCGAAGAGGTGACGCAATCGGAAGTGAATCCGCCGGGGATAACCTACTAAAAAACCGCTGTTTCGCAGGAGTGTGATGCGAAACAGCGGAGGCGAATGCTCGCCAGGGTTTTAAATCAGGCGGCGCGCGGGGTCAGCGTCAAACGATCCAGCGGCCCGACGATAAACAGATAGGAGAACAGGCCCAGCACGCCCATGGAACCGACGTACAGGATGGCGTAATCAAAGGAGTGGGTATTAGCGAGGATCACGCCGATAACCAGCGGCGTGATAATACTCGCCAGGTTGCCGCACATGTTGAAAACTCCGCCGGCAATTCCCAGCATTTCCTTCGGCGAGGTGTCGCTCAGCACGCACCAGCCGAGGTTACCGAAACCTTTAGCAAAGAAGGCCAGGCTCATGGCGGCGATCACCACCACTTCCGAGGTGGTGTAGTTGGCGACGACAATCACGCAGGAGAGCAGCATGCCGCAGATCACCGGCAGCTTGCGGGCGGTCGTCAGGCTGTAGCCGCGTTTGAGCAGCCAGTCTGAGAATACCCCACCGAGCAGTCCGCCGATAAATCCGGCAATGGCCGGGATACTGGCGACAAAACCGACCTTGAGGATCGACATACCTTTGGCCTGGTAGAGATAGGTGGGAAACCACGTCAGGAAGAACCAGGTAATGGACGTTACGCAGAACTGGCCGATATACACGCCGATCATCATGCGATTAACGCAGACGCTTTTAATCTGCGCGAGGGTTAATTTCTGCTGCGTTTTTTTCGTACCTAATTCCGGCTCGCCGCCGCCTTCGCGAATATAGTCGAGCTCCTGTTGGTTAATTTTTGGATGGTAAGAGGGATCTCTTACTTTTACCAGCCAGAATATCCCCAGCACCACGCCGATAGCGCCAATATAATAAAATACGTAGTGCCAGCTTAAATTATGCAGAATAATCGTCATTAGCGGCGTAATAATTCCCAGGGAAATATACTGCGCGGCCTGATAGACCGAGGTGACGAATCCACGCTCTTTATTGGGAAACCACTGTACGCTGAGACGGCTGTTAGCGGGGAAGGCGGGGGCTTCAATCGCGCCCATCATCAGACGCAGAATCACCAGTACGATCAATGGGCTGGCGAACAGATAGATCGTTCCCTGAAACATGGTGACGATCGACCAGCCAATCAGCGCGCAGCCGTAAACCAGCCGCGAACCATATTTATCCAGCAGCCAGCCGCCGGGTATTTGCATAATGACGTAGGAGATACCAAAAACTGAAAAGGCCAGCCCCATCGCCTCGGGATCAAAGCCTAACTCTTTGCTCATAATAGGCGCGACGACGGACAGCGTTGCCCGGTCGGCATAATTAAATACGGTAGCCAGAAATAAAAACAGTAATATGCCGTAACGCACGTTGCTGCGTTTTAAGGGGGTAGTCATCTTCAACTCCTTTGCAGGGTTGTTTATTGTGGGTACAGTCAATAAGAGGTATTTCCCCGGCAGGGCTACAGGTTTTCAGTCATCTGCGGACCGGTAGCCCGGACAGATGCGCCGCATCGCCTCCGGGAAAACGCGATATTCTCCCGGGGGCGGCGCTTGACGCGCCTTGCCCGGGCTACGGAGCCTTTAGCCCTTGTGCCGCCATCCGGGGAATTCGGTTAAGGGCGTTTACCAAACTCGCAGCTTTGCTGGGTCCAGCGGCGGGCCTGTTCGCTCAGGGTAAAGCCCAGACCGTGGCGTTCGGAAACCCACATCCGCCCGTCGCGCAGCTCCAGCTGTTCGTTAAACAGCGGGTTCAGCCACTCGAAGTGCTCCAGCCACGGCTCGAGCGGGTAGGCGGCGGCGAGATGCAGGTGTACCTCCATCGCAAAGTGCGGGGCCAGCTTGCGACCGTGCTTCGCCGCCAGATCCATAATCTTCAGGAACGGGGAGATCCCGCCGACGCGCGGCGCATCCGGCTGGACAAAGTCGCTGGCGTTGCCGAGGATAAGCTGCTCATGTTCGCGGAAGCTGGTCAGCATCTCGCCGGTGGCAATCGGCGTATCCAGCGCGGCGGCGAGCTGCGCGTGGCCTTCAACATCGTAGGCGTCAAGGGGCTCTTCAATCCAGATCAGATTGAACTGCTCCATTTTGCGCCCCATGCGGATGGCGGTTTCGCGATCCCACTGCTGGTTGGCGTCCACCATCAGCGGGAAGTCATCGCCCAGCACCTCACGCACCGCCGTCAGGCGACGAATATCTTCGGCGGTATTCGGCTGACCGACCTTCAGCTTAATCCCGCCAATTCCGTTCTCACGGGAGATAGCCACGTTTTTTAACACCTGATCCAGCGGCGTATGCAGGAAGCCGCCGGAGGTGTTGTAGCACTGAACGGAATCGCGGTGCGCGCCGAGCAGTTTCGCCAGCGGTAGTCCGGCGCGTTTGGCTTTCATATCCCACAGCGCAATATCAAGAGGGGAGATGGCCTGTACCGCCATACCGCTGCGGCCAACGGATGCGCCGGCCCACAGCAGTTTGGTGTAGATCTTGTCGATATCGTTCGGATCTTCGCCGAGCAGATTATCGGCGATCTCTTTGGCGTGGGCGTAAATGCCCTGGCCGCCCGCACGCTTGGAATAGCTGAAGCCAACGCCTTCAAAGCCGTCCCGGGAGCGGATTTCCGCGATAACGATCGCTACTTCGGTAAGCGGTTTTTGCCGACCGGTCAGAACCTTTGCATCGCTAACGGGGGTCGCCAGCGGCAGAAAGGCCAGCGACAGTTTGACGTGTTCAATGCGGTCGCCGGTTTCAGCGGCGGTTTTGACGCCGGAAGCTTTGGCGTAGGTCACGGACTCGGAATTAGCGCTCGAGGTCATAGTCAGTTCCTTTTCAGTGGTAAAATGTTTGCGCTAACATTTTTAATCGTGAAATTGTCCTGGCGCTACGACAGTGATTTTAATTTGTACAAACGATCACAATTAGCGGTTATAAAGGGTAAAATTATGCAGCTCAGGTCACGATCCAAAAATGTTTGTGAAAAATCACAAATCAAAATGATAGCGATAACATTTTGTGTTTCAGGTATTTGATTCTATTGAGGATGTCGAGGTGAGCGCTGGCAATTGCGCGGGCCATCATCAATAATGCCCACAGAAAACGACTCAACACAGGGGCTTAGTCGTGAAAAGCAGAAAACCGACGCGCGCGCCGACGCTGGATGACGTAGCCCGTAGCGCCGGATTGTCGTCGATGACGGTCAGCCGGGCGCTGAATACGCCGCAGCTGGTGAGGCCAAAAACGGTCGAGAAAGTGATGCAGGCGGTGCAGGCAACGGGCTATATCCCTAACGCGCTGGCCGGCGGCCTGGCCTCCAGGCGCAGCAAGCTGGTGGCCGTGGTGGTGCCGCAAATCAATAACAATATGTTTGTCGATACCATCCAGGCGCTGAGCGATACCCTGGCGGCGCGCGGCTACCATATGCTGCTGTGCGTGGCGGGCTACAGCCGACAGACCGAAGCCGAGCTGGTAGCAACCTTACTCTCCCGGCGTCCGGATGGCGTGGTATTGACCGGCATTCAGCACGCCCCGGCGTTGAAGAAGACGATCCTCAACGCCGCCACGCCGGTGGTGGAAATCTGGGATCTCACCCCGACGCCGCTGGATATGCTGGTCGGTTTTTCGCATGAAAAAGTCGGCGAAACCATTGGCGAGTACCTGCTGGAGAAAGGCTACCGCCGCCCGGGTCTGCTGTGGGCCGGCGATGCGCGCGCGACGTTGCGAAAGCAGGGGCTCCGCGCCCGGCTGGCCAAAAACGGCATTGACGATGCGCCGCAGGTCGAGGTGCCGCTTCCGGCATCGCTGGCGCTGGGGCGTCGCGGGCTGGCCGAGCTGCTCGCCGGCGGCGAGTTTGACGTTATCGTCTGCAGCTCCGATACCCTTGCCCAGGGGGCGATTATGGAAGCCGAAAGCCGGGGGCTGCGCGTGCCGCAGGATCTGGCGGTGATCGGTTTTGGCGATCTGGACTTCGCCGCCAGCAACCGCCCGGCCATCACCACCGTCAGCGTCGACCGTCATGCCATCGGCGAGCAGGCGGCCACGCTGCTTGCCGACCGCATAGAAGGCGGAGAAGAAGGGGAAGCGATTATTGATATCGGCTTTCACCTGGTGGCGCGCGAGTCGGCGTAGCTCTGCCGTTTCGCATGTGCGAGGGGGCCTCAATAGCGACATGGCGTAATCAAATCTATACTGCAAAATTGCTAAACCCGTCGCCGCTCTGTTCCTGAGCGGCAAATTCATCGAGGGCGCAGAATATGATCACCGTCTATGGCGTACCCGGCTGGGGCTCAACAATTAGCGAACTGATGCTGACGCTGGCCGATATCCCGTACCATTTTGTTAACGTTGAGGGCTTTGACCAGCCGGGCCCGCAGCGCGACCGCCTCAAAAAGATCAACCCGCTGTGTCAGGTGCCGACCCTGACGCTTGCAGACGGCAGCGTGATGACCGAATCCGCGGCGATTGCCCTGATGATCCTCGACGTTCGACCGGATCTGGCTCCGGCGCCGGGATCGCCGCAGCGGCATGCCTTTCAGCGTCTGCTCATCTGGCTGGTGGCGAACGTCTATCCCACCTTTACCTTTGCGGATTACCCGGAGCGCTGGGCCGCCGATGCGCCAGACCAGCTGCGGGAAAGCTGCATCAGCTATCGCAAATCGCTCTATCTATGGCTGGAGGAGCAGCTTGCCGCCGCGCCGTATGCGCTGGGGACGGAGATAACCCTGCTGGACTGCTATATTGCGGCGATGTGCGCCTGGGGCCCGCGCCGGGAGTGGTTTGCGGCGCAGACGCCAAAATTCGTCGCCGTGGCGGATGCGGTGTATCGACATCCCAAACTCGAAGCCGTTCTGCGCCGCAACGAGCTGATTTAAAGTACAAAAAGCGATCCGGATGACGCGGGTTATGCTAGTTTTATCGTCCAGACAATAAAGGAGCCTGCTATGCCGCACGTTGATATTAAATGTTTTCCCCGCGACCTGAATGATGAACAAAAAGCGGCGCTGGCCGCCGATATTACCGAGGTGTTGATTCGCCACCTCAACAGCAAAGAGAGTTCAGTGAGCGTGGCCCTGAAGCAGGTTGAGCCGAGCGACTGGCAGCAGGTGTGGGACAGCGAAATCGCCCCGCAGATGGAACAGTTGATTAAGAAACCGGGCTATAGCATGTAACCCGGTTTCTTTCCCGGAGGCGATGCTGCGCATCTGTCCGGGCTACGCGTTCCCGGCGGTTTGCAGTCCGGTAGCCCGGCAGGCGCTCTGCGCCGCCCCCGGGCGGGGGGGCACTGAAGCGAAGTCATGAGCGATGCATCTTGTCATGGGTAAACGCGTCACCATGTACAGGGTACATAAAACCCCTTGATTAATGTACCCTGTACATGTATTTTGTCTGATAAGTCGTAAGGACATCAGGGAATGAGATGTTTACTTTTATTGAACTACAAGGTTTCAGTAAACGACGCCAGGCGCTGTTACCGGATGATGAATTTCGGGCCTTCCAGGAAATCCTGATCAATGATCCTGAGGCAGGTGACACCATTTCGGGAACCGGAGGTTTTCGTAAAATCCGCTGGAGTCGTCCCGGAACGGGAAAGCGCGGCGGCGTGCGGGTGATTTACTATAATGTAACGATAAAGGGAAGAATCTACCTGGCGCTCATCTATCCTAAAAATGAACAGGATGAGTTAAGCCAGGAGCAGAAAAAGATGTTAAGGCAGGTTGCTGAGTTATTAAACTAGCCAATAAACATGAAGTGAGGCTGAGCTATTAATGATCGATACATTGATAGCGCCAGAGAGCCAACTGAGGTGTGTATGAAAGACGAATTGTTTGCCGATCTGCTGGCTAGTGCAGAAGAAATGGTCAGGATTGAGAAGGGTGAACAAACGCCGAAGGTGCACCACGTTCATACCTTCAGCGAAGTTGATGTGAAAGCGATACGCGAAGCCACAGGTTTAAAACAGCAGGACTTCGCCGCCGCCGTTGGCGTTAGCTATGAGCTGGTTAAAAGCTGGGAAACGAAACGACGTCATCCAACCGGTGCATCCAGGAAGCTGCTTTTATTGCTTCAGGGCAATCCATTGATTATCAACTTGTTGAAGGTTATTTGAAACGTTATTCTTCGCAAGGAAAATGACAGAGTTTGCCCCATTTCGTAACCAGCGCCTTTAAAAAGGAGAGTATTACGTATGGAAACCAATGATTCTATTTTGACAGAAGTCGAGAAATAGAGCGCTCATATTTTATGGTTTTTATTTTATTAGTTTAATGTACTTTATACTGAACTAGCATAGTGACAAAGTAAGAACGCGTATTTAAATAAACCCGCCCAGGCGTTTGCTCCGGACGGGCTATTTTATTAAAACCAAATCTCCGTCTGCACGCCAAAGTTCCAGTTACCACCGGCGGTAAAGCCTTTACTGCCGAAATCATCGTTGATCGCGTAGCGATCCAGATCTTTATCCCAGTTCATCCACGTAACAAAGAAACGTATCTCCGGCCGCGCTTTAATATCCAATACATCGCCCACTTTAAACGTCGGGGCGAAGGTCAGCTTGTAAAAATCGCCGCTCACCGCCTGGTATTGATGCACGCCGCTGTCGTAGCGATAGGTTCGGCCGTTGGGATTCAGGTCCATATATTGCCAGGACGCCTCGTACAGCAGGGCGAAGTTGCGGGTGATCCCCTGGGAAACCCGCAGGTTGAAGGTTGCCCAATCGTAGCGGTCCCCGTCGCGATAGCGGTCTTCGCTATGCTGGGCGATAACCGATGGCGCAAGCTGCCAGTTTTTCCCCAGCGGCAAAATACCGTATGACGCAAAGCGCAGAGATTTGGCGTTTTCGGTAAGATCGCCGTCGCTGCCCGGCTGCCGCGCTTCGGCGCCCAGCCCGCCGCCGTACTGCAGGGCGCTCTCCGAAACGCCCGGCGCCAGGCCATAAAACCGCTGTTTGTCGTGATACGCCAGCATCGCGTAGTAGCCGTTTTTCGCCGTATTATCGCTGCGCAGGGCGTAGCTGCCGGTTGTCGACGTCGTATCTTTCAGGTCATCGTTACCCTGGGCGGTCATCGCCGTGGTCATCAGCTGCCAGTTGTTCCAGAAGTGGTTGGCGGTAAACATCAGGTTCTGTATATCGTTATCCTGATAGTTATCGCTGCCCAGGTCGCCAAAGCTGCGCGCATAGACCGAGTAATCGCCGCGCAGCGTGCTGTTCCAGTTGACGTCATTGATCCCGCCGCCGGTACCGCCGAGGAACATAATATCGCTATCGGTAAAGTGGATATCGAAGTTATCGCGGTCGAAACGCTTGCCCGCCCAGATGGAGGCGCTCCTGAACGGCCCGGAAAAATCGGCGAAATTACCCATCTCGACGTACAGCTGGCGCACGTTCAGATGGTGGCTGTCGTTATCCTGTACCCACGGATCCGGGTTGGTCGCGCCGTCGGCAAGCATGGTTTTAAAGTGCGCCCACGACCCGTCGCTGAAGGTCATTTTTTTGCCGAAGCTGAGCTCCACGTAGTTATCTTTCTCATTGCCGAGACGGCCAACGTGGGCGTCACCGTTGAGCGAACTGGCCGGCGAGATCCCCGGACCGCCGCGCGCGCCTTTGCCGTGGCTGTTGACCAGCATTCCGGAGCGGGCGTAGGCGTTAAATTCAAAACCGTCGGTAAGGCGGCTTTTCGCCAGCTGTTTGTCGGCAGCCTGCTGCTTTTGCTCCGTGGCATCGGTGCGCTGGCTTAACGTCTGCACCTGTTTTTCCGCCGCCGCCGCACGCTGTTCTGCCGCGCTGGTGCGCAGCTCCGCCTGCTGCGCCCGACGTTTAGCCTCTCCGGCCTCCTGCTCCGCATGATTAAGCCGGGCCTCCAGCAGCGCTAGCCGTTGTTCGACGGTGAGCGGGGCCGCATTTGCGCCGTAAGCCGAAAAAAGGGCGCAGCAAACCGCCGCGCTAATCAAAGAGATACGCATATTAATCCTTATTTTTTTCAGAGGTATGAAGGGTGTGCTGCGCCTTACAGGGCGTGGTTTTCTCCGGCGACTGAAGATGTGTCCGACGGCGCGCGGCGTCCGGCATCAAGGTCGGCGCGGATCTGTTCATACTGGTCGTCGAGGCGATAGAAGCGGCCAATCCACAGCATTGAGGCGACAATCAGCAGCGCCGGGATATAGAGGTAGCAGGCTTTTATCGCCAGCATCGCGCCGTCGCTTTGGGCCTGATTGGCGATATAGCCGCCGGATGAGAGCAGTACCCCGGTAATAGCGCCCGCGCCCGCCATAGCCACCTTGCCAAGAAAGCCGTTGATAGAGGTCAAAATGCCGGCGGTATTGATGCCGGTTTTCCACACCCCGTAATCCACCGGATCGGCCTGCATGGAGAAGTAAATTGCCGTGCGCTGTCCGGCGCCAAGCGATAGCACCACCGCACCGGCAACCAGGCCCCAGCTGTTAACGCCTGCCGCCATCATCATGCCCATGCCGACCAGGTTGATCGCGCTGGCGACCAGATAAACGTGGCGCTTTTTCATCCGGCTGGCGAGCAGCGGCACGGTGAGGGTACCCAGCAGAGGCACGAAGGTAGAGATCCCGGCGACGATCGCCGTGAGATCGTTATTGCCGACGTAATAATGGAAAAAGTAGACCAGCGCCCCGGTCTGGAAGAAAAACGCGCCCCACATCAGGAAAATATTGATGGCGAAGACGAACCACGGCCGGTTGGCGCGCAGGCTGACCCAGGCGCGTTTTAAGGTCATGCGCTCCTGCGTAATGCTGATATTTTCCTTAACGTTCCGGAAGCTCACCAGCAGGAAGAAGGTGGCAATAACGCCGAAAACCACCGCCGTGTAGAAGAAGCCGTGCTGCTGATTGCCTTTCCCCAGCGCGCCAACCAGCGGCAGAGTGGCGACCGCGACGATGGTCGCGCCGAGCGAACCGAGCAGAATACGCACCGCCGACAGCGTGGTGCGTTCCCGCGAGTCGTTCGTCAGAAATGGCAGCATGGCGCAGAACGGAATGTTGACGATGGTATAGAGAAACGACAGGCACAGATAGGTGACAAAAGCGTAGATCAGCTTACCGGTGGTGCCGAAATCCGGCACGTAGAAGGCCAGAATACACAGCAATCCGAAGGGGATCGCGCCAATAAGCAGATACGGACGACAGCGTCCCCAGCGGGTGGCGGTATTGTCGATAACCAGCCCCATCAGCACGTCGGCAACGCCATCCACCAGACGCGTCACGAGAAACATCAGGCCAACGTAATAGGCGGGCAGGCCCATCACGTCGGTGTAAAAGAACATCAGATAAAGAGAGATCATCTGCCACACGAGGTTGCAGGAGAGGTCGGCGATGCCATAGCCAAGGCGCTGCCGCCACAGGGTAAAGGTTGTTTCTGCCATAAAAATACACTCGCTTATCGTTGTTGTTAAAGTCCGTACTGGCGAATAAACCAGGCCGGGGTGCAGCTCCACGCATGGCAATAACTGTTTATCAGTTTGCTGCCATAAGGGGAAAAATCAGGATGCGCCGGGTCGAAGATTTCCCAGAAGGTATCGGCGCCGTAGTCGACCATGGCTCCCCAGTAGGCTTTGATCTGCGCAATTGCCTCGTCGCGCAGCCCGCACTGCAGAAGGGCGGCGATATAGTGATGACGCAGGTAGGGTGTATTCATGGCGACAGCGGGGGGATTTTTCTCCAGGTTGCGCATGATCTCCCGGCGCTGCTGCGGCGTGCCGACTTCCGCCAGCACCAGCCAGATTTGCGATGCCCAGGAGACCTGCCGCCGGGCGCCGCTGACGTAAAAGCCCTGCTGCGGGTCCCATAACGCATCGAGGGCCGCCGCTTTGAGCTGCTGTAAACGCTGGCAATAGCTTGCGGCTAGCTCAGGTTCGAAACGCTCCGCCAGCCAGATAGCGCGCTGCAGGCAGTAAATCAGTACCCCCTGCGCCGCCGCCTGTTTATTCAGCGACGCCTGCCAGTCGATAAACACCCACCAGTCGTCGCTATCGCGCACAATGCCGGAGGCATCGCAGCGGGTCAGCGCCAGTTCTACCTGACGACGCGCCGTGGGCCACAGCTCGCGGGCCGTGGCCATATCCTCCGCGCTTTGCAGATAGTTGTAGAGGACGTCGACAAAAAACAATGAGTAATCAAAAAGAAAGGTATCGTCCGCAATGACATCCGGCTGCACGAACACGTTGGCCGATACCATGCCGTCCTCGCGAGTATGCCCGGCAAAAAGGTACAGGCAGCGGCGCACCAGATCGTGGCGTGCGAAGGTGACATCGTTGACCAGCGCCTGCAGACGTAAATCGCCGAGCCACAGGCGGCGGTCGCGTTTGGGGCCGTCTTCAAACACTTCCTGCATGCAGTTTTGCAGGGTCAGCACGGCAACGTTATCGATGGCCCGGAGCTGCGGGTCGGAGGTTGTCGCCGCCGGGCATGCGCCGCTGGCCGAGGTGACCGCGTTAACCTCAATCTGCGTGAACTGCAGGCGAAACTTGCGCGAAACGGCTTTGACCTCCACCTTCAGATAGCGGAAGCAGTAGCGGCGCGGCAGGTCAATTTCGGCGGGCAGGACATCAAGCCACAGATCCTGCTGCTGCAGCCAGCTGCTGCTGAGCCAGCCCTGATAGTCGCTGAACGGTTCGCACACTTCGCTCAGCGTTTCGCCGAAGGTCAACTGCAGATGGGCCGGAGCGTCCGGCGGACTCCCGGCGCTCTGGCAGAGAAAATGCAGGTAGCCAACGTAGTGGCTGCCAAAATCAATAATGACGCTATCGCCGCTACTCAGCTCGCGCTGGTAAAGCGCGGCCAGGGTGCTCACCGGCTCGGCGCGCCAGCCGAAGAGCGCCGCGGCGTCGGCGTGGGCTTCGACTACCGCGATCGGCGGGTGTGCCTGACGACTCAGCGCGGGCCGGAGCGCCTCGGCGGTACGTAAAAAATTCGGGTGGCGGGTCATCATGACCTGAGAATTATGCTGAATTGCCTGTGACATACTGCGTCCTCTGTGTTGATTTGTCCGCAGCATAAGACGCCGCCGCCCGCGGCAACCACTCTGGCAATGCCAATGCATCTGGCAAAATGGCACTGATAATGAGATGAGCGGGTCGCCGATCACAATTCCATAAATCTTGCTCGTGGCGGCCGGTTAAATGCATTATCTTGCCCCTGCGCCGTATGCCGTTTTGGACCCGATCGATGATGCTAACCGTTGAGTATTATTTCACCCATCCGCAGGATAAGCTGGGAATGTACGCCAGCGATCCGGAAGATAATAGCCATGAACATAGTCACGAGTTTGCTGAACTGGTGATCGTTGAAGAAGGACACGGCTTACACGTTATTAATGGCCGGCCATTATATATACAGCAGGGCGACGTTTTTTACGTTCAGCCGGGCGATGTTCACTATTATGATGAGCTGGGAACGCTTAAGTTAATTAACGTATTAATTAACCCACTGGTAGAATTTCATTATTTACAGCCTCTCGACACCTTATTGCAGACGTTCTCCGCACGAAAGGCTTCCTGCTACGGCTGGCTGGCGCCGGATACCCGCCATATCTGCAAGGAACTGGTAGATAAAATATTTTCTGCCGAGCTGCGGCGGGGGCAAAATATTGCCCTGCGCGAAGCCGCCTTTTTCCAGCTGGTGACGACGATTCTGCATGCGGAAACCGAAGCCGAATATAGCACCACCAAATATAAGCTGCATAAATTGCTGACCTGGCTACAGGAGCACTGTTTTGAAGAACATAACTGGCCGCAGCTGGCGGAGAAATTCCACCTGACCACGCGGACCGCTTTTCGCCATATTAAAGAGGCGACGGGATTGACGCCGGATAATTATTTAAAGCGTCTGCGCTTAGTTTCGGCGCGCGTCAAATTACGCGAGACCGATATGACGATTACCGAAGTGGCTTATTTATGCGGTTTTGCCAACAGCAACCACTTTACCACCTTATATAAAAAGGTCTTTGGCCTGACGCCCAGCGAAGATCGGCGGCGTTTGCTGCGCTAGCTCACCTCCCGGAGGCGATGCTGCGCATCTGTCCGGGCTTGTATGATTACTCCGTCAGAAA
>NZ_JBEAFH010000031.1:0-226716 GCF_040061575.1 Klebsiella sp. CB_Kp196 | reverse complement strand
TATACGAGTACGCCGCCACCGCGATGGCCCCGAGTAATTCCGGCGCCAGCTTGCCTGACAGATAAATCGCCGTCGGGCCGTCCGCGCCGCCGATGATGCCGATGGCCGCCGCCTGCGGCAGGGTGAAGCTGATGATGCCGAAGTAGTTCAGCGTCAGCGCCCCCAGCACCGTGGCGAAGATGCCGAACTGCGCCGCCGCCCCCAGCAGCAGGGTGCGCGGGTTGGCCAGCAGCGGGCCGAAGTCGGTCATCGCCCCGACGCCCATAAAAATCACCAGCGGGGCGATACCCGAGCCGATGGCGACCTTATAGAAGATGGCCAGCACCCCGGCGGAGTAGCCCATATCCACGGCGAGGTCCTCCATCTGCCCCTGCACCGACGGCAGGGCCAGGGCCAGCGCCTCCCTGATGGCGTGGACATCCGGCGTACAGTGGAGCTTCGCGGCAATCACCGCCAGCTGCCCGGCGTCGTGGTGGGCCAGCAGGCTCTCCAGGGCGGTCAGCGCCAGCCCGGCCTCCGGGATATTCGACAGCAGGCCGCCGAAGCCAATCGGCAGCAGCAGCAGCGGCTCGAACTTCCTCGCGATGGCCAGCCACAGCAGCAGCAGGCTCACCAGCAGCATGACGGCCTGGCCGGCGCCGAGGTGCATCAGCCCCATGCCCTGAATCAGGGCGTTCAGACTTTCCATTTCCGTTCCTCTTCCTTACGCCAGGCTCAGCAGGGTGTCGCCCACCGCCACCGCGTCCCCGGATTTCACCGCGATACCGCGCACGGTCCCGGCCTGCGCGGCGCGGATTTCGGTTTCCATCTTCATGGCTTCCAGAATCAGCAGCACGTCGCCCTCGGCCACCGTCTGGCCTTCCGTGGCAATGACCTTCCAGATGGTGCCCGCCAGCGGCGCGGTCACCGGGGTGCCGGCGCCTGCCGGGGCGGCTGCGGGGGCCGTGGCCTGAACGGGGGCCGCTGCCGTCAGCGGGCTGATATCGCCGCCGTCGCTGACCTTCACCACAAAGGCCCTGCCTTCCACTTCCACGGTGTAGACGCCGGAGGCGGCCGGTTTCTCTGCTTTCACAGCAGGTTTGACCTCTTCAGCCTGAGGCAGCGGCTCGAACGCCGCCGGGTTATGGCGGTTCTCAAGGAACTTCAGGCCGACCTGCGGGAACAGGGCCACGGTGAGCACGTCGTCGATGGCGTTGTCGGCAAGCTGAATATTCTTCTCCTGCGCCTGGCGCTTCACGTCGGCTTCCAGCTGCGCCAGTTCCGGCTTCAGCAGGTCCGCCGGACGGCAGGTGATGGCCTCTGCTCCGTCCAGCACGCGCGCCTGTAATGCCGCGTTGACCGGCACCGGGGTGTGGCCGTACTCGCCCTTCAGTATCCCGGCGGTCTCCTTCGCGATGGTTCTGTAGCGTTCGCCGGTCAGCACGTTAAGCACCGCCTGGGTGCCGACAATCTGCGAGGTCGGGGTGACCAGCGGGATAAAGCCGAGGTCCTCGCGCACGCGGGGGATTTCCGCCAGCACCTCATCCAGACGGTGGGCGGCGTTCTGCTGCTTCAGCTGGCCCTCAAGGTTGGTGAGCATCCCGCCCGGCACCTGGGCCACGAGGATACGGCTGTCGGTGCCCTTCAGCTGGCCTTCAAAGGCGTGGTATTTCCTGCGCACCTCGCGGAAGTACGCCGCGATGTTCTCAAGCTTCAGGATATCCAGCCCGGTGTCATGTTTTGTGCCTGCCAGCGTCGCCACCAGGGCCTCGGTGGCCGGGTGGCCGTAGGTGGCGCTCATGGAAGAGATGGCGGTATCGACGCCGTCGACGCCGGCCTCGATGGCCTTCAGCAGGGCCATCTCCGCCATCCCGGTGGTGGCATGAGCATGCAGGTGCAGCCTGACGTCATAGCGTTTTTTGATTTCGCTCACCAGCTCGAAGGCCGCCATCGGGGTGAGAATGCCGGACATGTCCTTAATCGCGATGGAATCGACGCCGGTCTCCAGCAGCTGTTCGGTCAGGTCGAGCCAGGTCTGCAGGGTGTGGGCCGGACTGGTGGTGTAGGAGAGCGTGCCCTGGGCGTGGGCGCCGTGGCTGCGCACCGCCTGCAGGGCGGCCTGCATATTGCGCGGGTCGTTCATGGCGTCGAAGACGCGGAACACGTCCATGCCGTTTTTGACGGCGCGCTCGACGAAGCGCTGCACCACGTCATCGGCGTAGTGGCGGTAGCCGAGGAGGTTCTGGCCGCGGAGCAGCATCTGCAGCGGGGTCTTCGGCATGGCCTTTTTGAGCTCGCGCAGGCGCACCCAGGGGTCCTCGCCGAGGAAGCGGATGCAGGCGTCAAAGGTGGCGCCGCCCCAGCATTCAAGGGACCAGTAGCCCGCGTTATCGAGGGCGGCCGCAACGGGGAGCATATCGTCGAGGCGCAGGCGGGTGGCGAAAAGGGACTGGTGGGCGTCGCGCAGGACGACATCGGTAATGGCAACGGTCATGGATTCCTCCGTGAATTAAGGGTTAAGTCGGCGATGGTGGTGGATAGCGGCGGCAATCACCGGCTTTAAGCGGGCGAAGTCGTCAGCGGGCGCGGCGACGGCGGGTGCGGCCTTCGGCGCGGGAGCCGGTTCGGGGAAGAAGCGGTTGACGGCGGCGGACATGCCGCGGATGGCGAAAATCAGCAGAAACAGAAACGCCAGCACGAACCCCATGCCGAGGAACATCAGGGTGAAGCCTTCACCCAGCAGTACAGCTTCAGTCATTGAAAGACCCTAAAGTAAGGGCACGACGGCGTGTTTGAAGGCTAACCAAACGATACTTCCGGCTAAGGAGTAGGGTGGATTTCCCGAAGCCGCCCCCGGCTCTGGACCCTAAAGAGCACCGCTGTGGTTGACGCTCAAACATCGCCATCGTGCGTGTTGGTTACATCATCATGCCGAACACAATGCTGGCGATGACCAGCACAATACCGCCGCCCAGACGGGAGGAGATTTGCGCATAAGAGATAAGATTCATACGGTTACAGGCAGAGAGCACTTCCAGGTCGCCCGAGCCGCCGCGGTTGGCCATGCACAGACCGGCGGTGATCGCGGACTCAATCGGGAAGAAGCCAATCATCCAGCCGCCGATGGCCGCGCCGATGACCGCACCCACCACGATTACCGCCGCGATGATGACGTTCGCAAAGGTAATCGCGTCGATAATTTCCTGCAGGTCGGTGTAGCACACGCCGACGCCGACCATCAGTACCCACAGCAGCTGCTTAGAGAAGAAGTCAGACAGGCGTTTGGCGCCAGCTTTAATCTCCGGCGAGCAGAGGCCGGAAGCGTTCAGCGCCGCGACGATCAGCACCATCCAGGCGAAATAGTGGATAGAGACGCCGCCAATGCTTGGCAAAATTTTCTTGGCAATAACGTAGGCCAGCAGGAAACAGGTGGTGGCGAGCACCAGGCCGACGGCGGTTTCGCGATGGGTAATCTGGCCCGCTTTTTCATCGTCTTCGACTTTAAAGGAGGCTTTACGCACCAGTTCGCCTTCACCGCTCAGCCAGGTGTGTTTTTTACCGATAATATCGAGCAGCGCGGCAAAGACGATGGCAAAGATGTTGGCGATGGTCAGGATAGCAATCGCGGTGGAGTAGTACTCTTCACGCGAACGGCCGGTGACGGAGTGATAAATTTCAGACAGCGGCACCGCGCCCGCGCCGTTGCCGCCGCCCATAATCGGCAGGACGTACAGCATCATGATGCGGTCGATGGAGATACCGAAGCACAGGCCAATGATAATCCCGAAGATGGATGCGCCGAGGATCCCCATTAAAATGGTCGGAATATAACCCAGCAGAGATTTCAGCAGCAGCTTACGGTTAACCGAGAGGATTGCGCCGGTAATCAATACTGCGATGAATAAGTTCAGGAAGTTACTTTTATCCATCACATTAGTGATCGCATCAATTTCTTTCTGGGTGAAAATGCCGGCGTAAACGAAATAGGCGGCCACGAGGAAGATCATCACCGGCGCGCCGCCAATATATTTATTGAAGATTGGCAGGCGTTTGCCAATTTCGCCAAAAACGGCGCCAATAATAAACATGATCGCGAAGCCACCAACAATGTCGGTCGGCAGGGCATTATAAAAGTGTGAAAGTAGTAAAGTGATTAACGCAAAGGCGTAAAGCGGTAGCGGCATGCCGAAGATTTTAAACCCCAGAATATCGCTAACCCCTTTTTTCTCCGCAGATGGAGCCTGGCTCATATTAGTCATATGACGTCACCCTGTTAAAAAAAGGAATATACACATCATCCTTCAAGCTGCCTCTTTGTTGGCAGCCTTCACTCACCCCAGTCACTTACTATGCGTAAGCTCCTGGGGATTCATTCAGTTACCGCCTCGATGCAACTTGAATGATTTTGTGTATTAATGCCGTTAGAAAAAACAATAATAGGACGGCGGCATAATAATAAATATGTTCCCCGGCGATATGTGATTATCTTCACTGATTAGTCGTGTTTTTAATTAATTTAATTGTTTTTATTCTTCTGAATTAATTAACAACATAAAAACCATAAAGCCAATTAAGGTACGCGGAAAAATGTGATTGAAATAAAAGAACCGCTGCGGGAACGATGGCGAAATACAGCTCGTTTAGGTCAATGAAGCGCGAAAAAAATGAATCTGATAGTAAAACGCGTCGCGGTACAGCTCGACCCCCGGCGGCGAGAGGCCGTTGACCTCTTTCTTCATCAGCACCAGCTCTCGCTGGAGGCGGACTGCGAATGGGCGATTATCGTCGAGTACCAGCGGCGCATTGTCAGCTGCGGCGCCATTGCCGGATGCGTTCTGAAGTGTATTGCCGTCGACCCGTCGCTGCAGGGGGAAGGGCTCAGCCTGAAGCTGCTGACTGAACTGATGACCTTGGGGTATGAGCTGGGCCGCAGCGAACTGTTTCTGTTCACTAAACCCTATAACGCGGAGCTCTTCTCCTGCGCCGGGTTCTGGCCTATCGCCCGCGCGGGGGAGCAGGCCGTGTTAATGGAAAATAGCCGCGAACGTCTGGCCCGCTATTGCCGCCAGCTTACGATGTATCGTCAGCCCGGCGAAAAAATCGGCGCCATCGTGATGAACGCCAATCCCTTTACCCTGGGGCATCGTTGGCTGGTGGAGCAGGCGGCTCAACGCTGCGACTGGCTGCATCTGTTCGTGGTGAAGGAAGATGCTTCGTTTTTCCGCTACCGCGATCGCGTGGCGCTGATTGAACAGGGGATCGCCGGGATCGCCAACGTGACCCTGCATCCGGGGTCGGCCTATCTGATCTCGCGCGCCACTTTTCCCGGCTACTTCCTAAAAGACAAAGGCGTGGTTGACGATTGCCACAGCCAGATCGATCTGCAGCTCTTTCGCGAACGTTTAGCCCCGGCGCTGGGCGTGACCCACCGCTTTGTCGGCAGCGAACCGCTGTGTGAATTAACCCGTCGCTACAACCAGCGCATGCGCCAGCTGCTGGAAGCGCCCGGCGACGCGCCGGCGATTCAGGTGGTTGAGCTGGCGCGGGTTGAGAAAGAGGGCGCGCCCATTTCCGCTTCCCGGGTGCGCAGGCTGTATCAGCAGCGCCAGTGGTCGTCGATTGCGCCGCTGGTGCCGCCGGTAACCCTCTCTTTTCTGATGCATCTGGCGGAAAGCGAACACCAAACCGCCTGATTTACCTCCATAACTAAGGATCAGCCTCTATGGAAATGATGATTGACGCCCTGGCCGGCACGCTGGAATCCAGCGATGTGATGGTCAGGATCGGGCCTGCGAATGAGCCAGGTATTCAGCTTGAAATCGACAGCATTGTGAAGCAGCAGTTTGGCGCGGCGATTGAGCGGGTGGTCAGAGAGACGCTGACGCAGCTTGGCGTTACCCGGGCGAACGTCGTCGTCGATGATAAAGGCGCGCTCGAATGCGTACTGAAGGCTCGCGTTCAGGCCGCGGCGCTGCGCGCTGCGCAACAATCTCAACCGCACTGGAGTCAGCTATGAAACCTCGTCGCAGTATGCTGTTTATCCCCGGCGCCAACGCCGCGATGTTAAGCACCTCATTTGTTTACGGCGCTGATGCGGTGATGTTCGACCTCGAAGATGCCGTCTCGCTCCGTGAAAAAGATACCGCCCGCCTGCTGGTGCATCATGCGCTACAGCATCCGCTCTACCGGGATGTGGAAACCGTGGTGCGCATTAACCCGCTCAGCACGCCGTTTGGTCTCGCCGACCTTGAGGCGGTGGTGCGCGCGGGCGTCGATATGGTGCGCCTGCCGAAAACCGATAGCAAAGAAGATATCCATGAGCTGGAAGCGCAGGTCGAGCGGATTGAGCGCGAATGCGGCCGGGAAGTGGGCAGCACGAAATTAATGGCGGCGATAGAGTCGGCGCTGGGCGTAGTGAACGCGGTTGAGATCGCTCGCGCCAGCCCGCGCCTGTCGGCCATCGCGCTGGCGGCCTTCGATTACGTTATGGATATGGGCACCAGCCGCGGCGACGGCACCGAGCTGTTTTACGCCCGCTGCGCGGTGCTGCACGCGGCGCGAGTCGCCGGGATCGCGGCGTACGACGTGGTGTGGTCGGATATTAACAATGAAGAGGGTTTCCTCGCGGAAGCGAATCTGGCGAAGAATCTTGGCTTTAACGGTAAATCGCTGGTTAACCCGCGCCAGATTGAGCTGCTGCACCAGGTTTATGCCCCCACGCTGAAAGACGTTGAACATGCGCGGGAGGTGATCGCGGCGGCGGAAGAGGCGGAAGCGCGCGGTCTGGGCGTGGTATCGCTGAACGGCAAGATGATAGATGGACCGATTATCGATCATGCTCGCAAAGTCGTGGCGCTGTCGGCTTCCGGCATTCGTGATTAAGGAGTAAATAATGAAAGAGACCGTAGCAATGCTTAATCAGCAGTACGTGATGCCGGAAGGATTAGCGCCCTATGCGGGCGTAACGGCGCAGAGCCCGTGGCTGGCCAGCGAAAGCGAAAAGCGGCAGCGTAAAATCTGCGCCTCGCTGGAGGAGGCGATTCGCCGTTCCGGGCTGCAAAACGGCATGACCATCTCTTTTCACCACGCCTTCCGCGGCGGCGACAAGGTGGTCAATATGGTGGTGGCGAAGCTGGCTGAGATGGGTTTTCGCGATCTGACGCTGGCTTCAAGCTCGCTTATCGATGCCCACTGGCCGCTGATTGAGCATATTAAGAATGGCGTGATCCGGCAGATTTATACCTCGGGTCTGCGCGGTAAGCTGGGCGAAGCGATCTCCGCCGGCCTGATGGAAAACCCGGTACAAATCCACTCTCACGGCGGCCGGGCGCATTTAGTGCAAACCGGTGAGCTACGCATTGATGTGGCGTTCCTCGGCGTGCCGTGCTGCGATGAATATGGCAACGCCAACGGCTTTAGCGGTAAATCCCGCTGCGGATCTCTGGGCTACGCCAGAGTGGATGCCGAGGCCGCCGGATGCGTGGTGCTGCTCACCGAAGAGTGGGTAGATTATCCAAACTATCCGGCCAGCATCGCCCAGGATCGGGTGGATCTGATTGTGCAGGTCGATGAGGTCGGCGATCCGGCGAAAATCACCGCCGGGGCGATCCGTTTGACCAGCAACCCGCGCGAACTGCTGATCGCCCGCCAGGCGGCGAAGGTGATCGAACACTCTGGCTATTTCAAAGACGGTTTCTCTTTGCAGACGGGGACCGGCGGCGCATCGCTGGCGGTGACCCGTTTCCTCGAAGATAAGATGCGTCGTAACAACATTACCGCCAGCTTTGGTCTGGGCGGGATCACCGGCACGATGGTCGATCTGCACGAAAAGGGGCTGATCAAAGCGCTGCTGGATACCCAGTCTTTTGACGGCGATGCCGCGCGTTCGCTGGCCAATAACCCTAACCATATTGAAATTTCCGCTAATCAGTACGCCAATCCCGGTTCGAAAGGCGTCTCCTGCGAACGCCTGAACGTGGTGATGCTGAGCGCGCTGGAGATCGATACCGGATTCAACGTTAACGTGATGACCGGCTCCAACGGCGTGCTGCGCGGCGCGTCCGGCGGCCACAGCGATACGGCGGCGGGCGCGGATTTAACCATTATCACCGCGCCGCTGGTGCGTGGGCGCATCCCGTGCGTGGTGGAGAAGGTGCTGACTCGCGTGACGCCGGGCGCCAGCGTGGATGTGCTGGTCACCGATCACGGTATCGCCGTCAACCCGGCGCGTCAGGACCTGATTGATAACCTGCGTAACGCGGGTATCCCGCTGCTGACCATTGAAGAGCTGCAGCAGCGCGCCGAACTGTTGACCGGCAAGCCTGACCCGATCGCCTTCACCGATCGGGTGGTGGCCGTGGTGCGCTATCGCGACGGGTCAGTGATTGATGTCATTCATCAGGTTAAAAGCGCCGGTTAAACGCGCTGAGGAGAAAGGCATGAGCGAAGTGATGATAAGCCAGCGTCGCCCGTTGAGCCGTCAAACGGTGACGGCGGAGGAGATAGTTTCTCGCGTGGAACGGGCGCTGCTGACCGAAGTCCGCCTGACGCCGAAACCGGGCCTGGTGGATATTCGTAACGCCGGCGCGCATCGGGATATGGATCTGGCCTCTTTTGAGGCCAGCACGGCGGCTGTCGCGCCATGGATGGAGAAGTTTTTCATTATGGGCCACGACACGGCCAATATCACGCCGGAGCAGGTATTGACGATGCTGCGTCCGGTGGGCATGGCGTGCGAGACGGATATGCTGGAGTCTACCGGCGGGGTGAATACCCATCGCGGCGCGATCTTCGCTTTTGGCCTGCTCAGCGCGGCGGCGGGAAGGCTGGTGGCCAGAGGGGAGCCGGTTGAACAGCACCGGGTTTGCGATCGGGTGGCCCGCTTCTGCCGCGGCCTGGTCGGGCGCGAGCTCTCCTCTCCAGAAGGAATGAAGGTCAGTAAAGGCGAAGAGCATTTCCTGCGCTACGGGCTCTCCGGCGCCAGAGGCGAAGCGGAAAGCGGCTTTCGCACCGTGCGCACCCAGGCGATGCCGGTCTTCAATCGCGTTATGGCGGACACCGGCGATACCAATCTGGCGTTACTGCAGACTCTGCTGCACCTGATGGCCTGGAATGACGATACCAATCTGGTGTCGCGCGGCGGGCTGGAAGGGCTCAATTTTGTGCAGCAGCAGGCGCAAAAGCTGCTGTGGGAAGGCGGGGTGCTGACCGACGGCGGGCTGGAGGCGCTGCGCCGGCTGGATGATGAGCTGATTATTCGCCACCTTAGCCCGGGCGGTAGCGCCGACCTGCTGGCGGTCACCTGGTTCCTGTCCGGTTTCCCGGCCGGCGAGCTGTTCCTGCACTAATCGCTGCTTTTCTGTCGCCGTATTCCCCGGATTGGCCATACAGGGCCGGACCGGGGTTGCGGACTGCGCGCGCTCCTCGCTTCTCACTACTCCACGGCAAATTCCCGGCACAATCTTATAGTTTTTACTGATATCGGCGGCAGTTTGTCATAAATTTCTAATTATCGGTGTTTTTGAGTAGCGGCCCATCAATGAGCTGGTTACTCTGAAAACAATTTACGTAGTGTTAACAAAAGAGAATAGCTATGCATGATGCACAAATCCGCGTGGCCATCGCGGGCGCGGGCGGCCGGATGGGACGCCAGTTAATTCAGGCGGTACAGCAGATGGACGGCGCGGCGCTTGGCGCGGCGCTGGAGCGCGAAGGTTCCTCGCTGCTCGGCAGCGATGCGGGCGAGCTGGCGGGCGCGGGCAGGTCAGGGGTGGTGGTGCAAAGCAGCCTCGAGGCGGTAAAAGACGATTTTGACGTTTTCATCGATTTTACCCGCCCGGAAGGCACGCTGGCCCATCTTGCGTTTTGCCGTCAACACGGCAAAGGCATGGTTATCGGCACCACCGGGTTTGACGACGCCGGGAAGCAGGCGATTCGCGACGCTTCGCAGGAGATCGCCATCGTGTTTGCCGCCAACTTCAGCGTCGGCGTCAACGTGATGCTTAAGCTGCTGGAAAAAGCGGCGAAGGTGATGGGCGACTATACCGATATTGAGATTATCGAAGCGCATCATCGTCACAAAGTGGATGCGCCATCGGGTACGGCGCTGGCGATGGGCGAGGCGATTGCCGGAGCGCTGGATAAAGATCTGAAAGCGTGTGCGGTCTACAGTCGAGAAGGCTATACCGGCGAACGCGTTCCCGGCACCATCGGCTTTGCGACCGTGCGCGCCGGGGATATCGTCGGCGAACATACGGCGATGTTTGCGGATATCGGCGAACGTATTGAAATCAGCCATAAGGCTTCCAGTCGGATGACTTTCGCAAATGGTGCCGTTCGTTCCGCTTTATGGCTAAAAGGCAAGAAAAACGGTCTTTTTGATATGCGTGACGTGCTTGAATTGAATTCTTTATAACGATTATTACCCATCGTGATGTGGTTATTGCTTTCAATAAGTGATTGATTGCAAGGGGCAATGTTTTATTGCCCTTTTTTATTTTTGGCGTTTAACCAATTTTTTATCGCCAAGCCTGAAAAATACTATCTTATCCGCCTTGTTTTTGTTGTTTTATTGTAAATTTTGACCATATGGTCTACTTTTTCAATCCCTGCCCGGCGATTTTACAAACATCCTCCTCCGCAAGCGTTTTCCCGGGCAAGTTAGGTGATCTTTTTGCCCGTTAAGACAGGTATTGCTGAATAGTTGCCTGAAACAAGATTAAAAATATCCGCTTTAAGTTGACTTTTACCCGCCATCTCTCCAGAATGCCGCCGTTTGCCAAAATTCTGCGGGCAACAGATTTGCATTGATTCAGATCTACATTATGAATTAATATGCAAATAAAGTGAGTGGATATTCTCTGGAGGGTGTTTTGATTAAGTCAGCGCTATTGGTTCTGGAAGACGGAACCCAGTTTCACGGTCGGGCCATTGGGGCTACCGGCACGGCGGTTGGGGAAGTCGTTTTCAATACTTCAATGACCGGTTATCAAGAAATCCTCACTGATCCTTCCTATTCCCGCCAAATCGTCACTCTAACTTATCCCCATATCGGCAACGTCGGCACCAATGCCGCCGATGAAGAATCTTCTCAGGTACATGCGCAGGGTCTGGTCATTCGCGATCTGCCGCTGATTGCCAGCAACTTCCGCAATACCGAAGACCTCTCTTCTTATCTGAAGCGCCACAATATCGTGGCGATTGCCGATATCGATACCCGTAAGCTGACCCGCCTGCTGCGCGAAAAAGGCGCGCAGAACGGCTGCATCATCGCCGGCGATAGCCCGGATGCGCAGCTGGCGCTGGAAAAAGCGAAAGCGTTCCCGGGCCTCAACGGCATGGATCTGGCGAAGGAAGTGACCACCGCAGAAACCTACAGCTGGACGCAGGGGAGCTGGACGCTGGCGGGCGACCTGCCGGAAGCCAAAGCGGAAAGCGAGCTGCCGTTCCACGTGGTGGCCTACGATTTCGGCGCCAAGCGCAACATCCTGCGCATGCTGGTCGATCGCGGCTGCCGTCTGACGGTGGTGCCGGCAAAGACCTCCGCTGAAGAGGTGCTGAAGATGAATCCGGACGGTATCTTCCTGTCTAACGGTCCCGGCGACCCGGCGCCCTGCGACTACGCTATCGCAGCGATTGAGAAGTTCCTGGAGACCGATATTCCGGTATTCGGCATCTGCCTCGGCCACCAGCTGCTGGCTCTGGCGAGCGGCGCGAAGACCGTGAAGATGAAGTTCGGCCACCACGGCGGCAACCATCCGGTAAAAGATATTGATAACAACGTGGTGATGATCACCGCGCAGAACCACGGCTTTGCGGTGGATGAGGCGTCTATGCCCGCCCACCTGCGCGTGACCCACAAGTCGCTGTTCGACGGCACCCTGCAGGGGATTCACCGTACCGATAAACCGGCGTTCAGCTTCCAGGGACATCCGGAGGCGAGCCCCGGCCCGCACGATGCCGCACCGCTGTTCGACCATTTTATCGAATTAATTGAGCAGTACCGTCAGTCCGCGAAATAATCAGGAGTTAAGAGAGCCATGCCAAAACGTACAGATATAAAAAGCATCCTGATTCTGGGCGCGGGCCCGATTGTTATCGGTCAGGCGTGTGAGTTTGACTACTCCGGCGCCCAGGCGTGTAAAGCACTGCGCGAAGAGGGCTACCGCGTTATTCTGGTGAACTCTAACCCGGCCACTATCATGACCGACCCGGAAATGGCCGATGCCACCTACATCGAGCCGATTCACTGGGAAGTGGTGCGCAAGATCATTGAGAAAGAGCGTCCGGATGCGGTTCTGCCGACCATGGGCGGCCAGACGGCGCTGAACTGCGCGCTGGAGCTGGAGCGTCAGGGCGTGCTGGCCGAGTTCGGCGTGACCATGATTGGCGCGACCGCCGACGCGATTGATAAAGCCGAAGACCGCCGCCGTTTCGACGTGGCGATGAAGAAAATCGGTCTCGATACCGCGCGTTCCGGTATCGCGCATACCATGGAAGAAGCGCTGGCGGTTGCCGCTGAAGTTGGCTTCCCGTGCATCATCCGTCCGTCCTTTACGATGGGCGGCACCGGCGGCGGTATCGCCTACAACCGCGAAGAGTTCGAAGAGATCTGCGAACGCGGTCTGGATCTCTCGCCGACCAACGAGCTGCTGATTGATGAATCGCTGATCGGCTGGAAAGAGTACGAGATGGAAGTGGTGCGTGATAAAAACGACAACTGCATCATCGTCTGCTCCATCGAAAACTTCGACGCGATGGGCATCCACACCGGCGACTCCATCACCGTGGCGCCGGCGCAGACCCTGACCGACAAAGAGTACCAAATCATGCGTAACGCCTCGATGGCGGTACTGCGTGAAATCGGCGTAGAGACCGGCGGTTCCAACGTTCAGTTCTCGGTGAACCCGAAAGATGGTCGCCTGATCGTTATCGAAATGAACCCGCGCGTCTCCCGCTCCTCGGCGCTGGCCTCGAAAGCCACCGGCTTCCCGATCGCTAAAGTGGCGGCGAAGCTGGCGGTTGGTTACACCCTTGATGAGCTGATGAACGATATCACCGGCGGCCGCACCCCGGCGTCGTTTGAGCCGTCCATCGACTACGTCGTGACCAAAATCCCACGCTTCAACTTTGAAAAATTCGTCGGCGCGAACGACCGTCTGACCACCCAGATGAAGTCGGTGGGCGAAGTGATGGCGATTGGCCGTACCCAGCAGGAGTCCCTGCAGAAAGCGCTGCGCGGCCTGGAAGTGGGCGCTACCGGTTTCGACCCGAAAGTGAGCCTCGATGACCCGGAAGCGTTGACCAAGATTCGCCGCGAGCTGAAAGACGCGGGCGCTGAGCGTATCTGGTACATCGCTGACGCTTTCCGCGCGGGCCTCTCCGTTGATGGCGTGTTCAACCTGACCAATATCGACCGCTGGTTCCTGGTGCAGATTGAAGAGCTGGTGCGTCTGGAAGAGAAAGTGGCTGAAGTCGGTATTACCGGCCTCGACGCCGACTTCCTGCGTCAGCTCAAGCGTAAAGGCTTTGCCGATGCGCGTCTGGCGAAGCTGGCTGGCGTGCGCGAAGCGGAAATCCGCAAGCTGCGCGACCAGTATGACCTGCACCCGGTCTACAAGCGCGTGGATACCTGCGCGGCGGAATTCGCTACCGACACCGCCTACATGTACTCCACTTATGAAGACGAGTGCGAAGCCAACCCGTCCGTTGACCGCGACAAAATCATGGTGCTCGGCGGTGGCCCGAACCGTATCGGCCAGGGCATCGAGTTCGACTACTGCTGCGTCCATGCCTCCCTGGCGCTGCGCGAAGACGGCTACGAGACCATTATGGTCAACTGTAACCCGGAAACCGTCTCTACCGACTACGACACCTCCGACCGCCTCTACTTTGAGCCGGTGACGCTGGAAGACGTGCTGGAAATCGTGCGCATTGAGAAGCCGAAAGGCGTTATCGTGCAGTACGGCGGCCAGACGCCGCTGAAGCTGGCGCGCGCGCTGGAAGCGGCAGGCGTGCCGGTTATCGGCACCAGCCCGGATGCCATCGACCGTGCGGAAGACCGCGAGCGCTTCCAGCACGCGGTTGACCGCCTGAAGCTGAAGCAGCCGGCGAACGCCACCGTGACCGCGATCGAAATGGCGGTCGAAAAGGCGAAAGAGATTGGCTACCCGCTGGTGGTGCGTCCGTCCTACGTTCTCGGCGGCCGCGCGATGGAAATCGTCTACGACGAAATCGACCTGCGTCGCTACTTCCAGACCGCCGTCAGCGTCTCTAACGATGCGCCGGTGCTGCTGGACCGCTTCCTTGACGATGCGGTTGAAGTCGACGTCGATGCGATCTGCGACGGCGAAATGGTGCTGATTGGCGGCATCATGGAGCATATCGAGCAGGCGGGCGTGCACTCCGGCGACTCCGCGTGTTCGCTGCCGGCCTACACCCTGAGCCAGGAAATTCAGGACGTGATGCGCGAGCAGGTGCAGAAGCTGGCCTTTGAGCTGCAGGTGCGCGGCCTGATGAACGTGCAGTTTGCGGTCAAAAACAACGAAGTCTACCTGATTGAAGTCAACCCGCGCGCGGCGCGTACCGTCCCGTTCGTCTCGAAAGCCACCGGCGTACCGCTGGCGAAAGTCGCGGCGCGCGTGATGGCGGGCAAAACGCTGGCTCAGCAGGGCGTCACGAAAGAGATCATCCCACCGTACTATTCGGTGAAAGAGGTGGTGCTGCCGTTTAACAAATTCCCGGGCGTTGACCCGCTGTTAGGGCCAGAAATGCGCTCTACCGGTGAAGTCATGGGCGTAGGCCGCACCTTCGCGGAAGCGTTCGCCAAGGCGCAGCTGGGCAGCAACTCGACGATGAAGAAACAGGGACGCGCGCTGCTCTCCGTTCGCGAAGGCGACAAAGAGCGCGTGGTGGATCTGGCGGCAAAACTGCTGAAGTTTGGTTTCGAGCTGGATGCGACCCACGGTACCGCGATTGTGCTGGGCGAAGCCGGCATCAACCCGCGTCTGGTGAACAAGGTGCATGAAGGCCGTCCGCACATTCAGGACCGCATCAAGAATGGCGAATACACCTACATCATCAACACCACCGCGGGCCGCCAGGCGATTGAAGACTCCAAGCTGATTCGCCGCAGCGCCCTGCAATACAAAGTGCACTACGACACCACGCTGAACGGCGGTTTCGCGACCGCAATGGCGCTGAATGCCAACGCGATGGAAAAAGTGACCTCGGTGCAGGAAATGCACGCGCAGATTAAAAAGTAATATTATCTGCCAGTAAAAGCGCCTCCGGTGGCCAACGCCGGAGGCGCTTTTTTTTGCGTGACGATAAGCCTGGGCGGAATAAAGTGACGCTCCCCGCGGCGCTGAACGTCGAACAAAAACAGGGGGATCGGCGTTAACAGGCCACTTCGGAGAGTTCTGGTTTTCTCTCGCCGGACAGTCAGCTAGCCTAAAGTGGTTAGGGTGATAATGAATATGACTTAGAGCCTATCCCAGTAGGCGTTATTGGCGCAGCCAGTTTGGATACGGACAGCGCGGAGAAACCGGAGCGTACACGTAGTACGTGAGGATTTCGAGCACTGCCCAGGTCCAAAATGGCAAGTGAAATAGTCCTAATGGGATAGGCTCTTAATAACGGGAGAGAAACACCATGCACAACAAGCCCCTCACCGCTGCTATCTTCGCCGCTGCCGCACTTTTCACCGTGGCCGGCTGTTCATCTAATCAGTCGCTAAAAACGACCGACGGTAAAACCATTGTCACCGATGGCAAACCGCAGGTGGATGACGACACAGGCCTGGTGTCTTACAAAAACGCGGAAACCGGCCGCACCGAGCAGATCAATCGCGATCAGGTTAAGTCCATGGACGAACTGGATAACTAAGCGTTATCCACGGCCCCGTACCGCGGGGTCACGCTTGCCTGACCGATCCTCGCCCTGAACGAGAGATAAATCACACTTATCACTGTAAGCGGTTCGATTAACTGTCTACACTCTTGCTGATTACAACAAGAGCTAACGCAGGCTAATCAATGATCCTCATAATTTATGCGCACCCTTATCCGCAGCACTCGCATGCGAATAAGCGGATGCTTGAGCAGGCAGGGACGCTTGACGGCGTCGAGATACGCTCTCTCTATCAACTTTACCCCGATTTCAATATCGATATCGCTGCCGAGCAGGCGGCGCTGGCCCGTGCCGATCTGGTCATCTGGCAGCATCCGATGCAGTGGTACAGCGTGCCGCCGCTGCTCAAGCTGTGGATGGACAAAGTGCTGGCGCACGGCTGGGCATACGGGCACAACGGTATCGCGCTGCGCGGTAAATCGCTGATGTGGGCGGTGACCACCGGCGGCGGCGAAAGCCACTTTGATATTGGTTCCTTTCCCGGTTTCGACGTCCTGGCGCAGCCGCTGCAGGCGACCGCGCTGTATTGCGGCATGAAATGGCTGCCGCCGTTCGCGATGCATTGCACTTTTATCTGCGATGACGAAACCCTTCAGGCGCAGGCGCGCCACTACCGTCAACGTTTAATCGAATGGCAGGAGGCGCACAATAATGGATAGCCATACGCTGATACAGGCGCTGATCTATTTAGGATCCGCCGCGCTGATCGTGCCGATTGCCGTACGCCTTGGGCTGGGGTCGGTGCTCGGCTACTTAATTGCCGGCTGTATTATTGGCCCGTGGGGGCTGCGGCTGGTCACCGACGCCGAGTCGATTCTGCACTTTGCGGAAATCGGCGTGGTGCTGATGCTTTTCGTTATCGGTCTTGAGCTCGATCCCCAGCGGCTGTGGAAACTGCGCGCCTCGGTGTTCGGCGGCGGGGCGCTGCAGATGGTCGTCTGCGGCGTGCTGATTGGCCTGTTCTGCATGTCGCTGGGTCTGCGCTGGCAGGTTGCCGAGCTGATTGGTATGACCCTGGCGCTCTCCTCAACGGCGATCGCTATGCAGGCGATGAACGAACGTAACCTGACGGTTACCCAGCTGGGCCGCAGCGCCTTTGCGGTGCTGCTGTTCCAGGATATCGCGGCCATTCCTCTGGTGGCGATGATCCCGCTGCTGGCGGCGAGCGGCGGCTCGACGACGCTGGGCGCGTTTGCGCTCTCGGCCCTGAAAGTGGCGGGCGCGCTGGCGCTGGTGGTGGCGCTCGGACGCTATCTGACCCGGCCGATGCTGCGTTTTGTCGCGCGCTCCGGCCTGCGTGAAGTCTTCAGCGCCGTGGCGCTGTTCCTGGTGTTTGGCTTCGGGCTGCTGCTGGAAGAGGTCGGGCTGTCGATGGCGATGGGGGCCTTCCTCGCCGGCGTGCTGCTGGCGAGCTCGGAGTACCGCCACGCCCTGGAGAGCGATATTGAACCGTTTAAGGGCCTGCTGCTGGGGCTGTTTTTTATCGGCGTCGGGATGTCTATCGACTTCGGTACCCTGGTGACGCATCCGCTGCGGATCCTGATTCTGCTGGTGGGATTCCTGGTCATTAAATCCCTGATGCTGTGGCTGATCGCCCGGCCGTTAGGCGTTCCGCGCGCCCAGCGCCGCTGGTTTGCGGTGCTGCTGGGGCAGGGGAGCGAATTCGCCTTTGTGGTCTTCGGCGCGGCGCAGATGGCCGATGTCCTGGACGGCGAATGGGCGAAGGCGCTGACCCTCGCGGTGGCGCTATCAATGGCGGCCACGCCAATCCTGCTGGTGCTGCTGACCCGCCTGGAGAAATCCGCCAGCGGCCAGGAGCGCGAAGCCGATGAAATTGACGAAGAGCAGCCGCGGGTGATTATCGCCGGCTTTGGCCGTTACGGGCAGATCGCCGGCCGCGTACTGCTCTCCAGCGGGGTGAAGATGGTCATTCTCGATCACGATCCTGACCACGTCGACACCCTGCGTAAATTTGATATGAAGGTGTTCTACGGCGATGCGACGCGGGTGGACCTGCTGGAGTCGGCGGGGGCGGAAAAGGCGGAAGTGCTGATTAACGCCATCGACGATCCGCAGACGAACCTGCAGCTGGCGGAGCTGGCAAAAGAGCATTTCCCGCATCTGCAGATCATCTCCCGCGCCCGCGATGTCGATCATTACATCAAGCTGCGCCAGGCCGGGGTCGAAGCGCCGGAGCGTGAAACCTTCGAAGCGGCGCTGAAGTCCGGACGCATGACGCTGGAGGCGCTGGGCCTCGGTGCCTACGAGGCCCGCGAACGGGCCGATCTGTTCCGCCGTTTCAATCTGCAAATGGTGGAAGAGATGGTGGCGATGGCGGAAAACGACGCGGCTTCCCGGGTGGCGGTATTCAAGCGCACCAGCGATATGCTGACCGGCATTATCAACGAAGACCGCAATCATTTATCGCTGGTTCAGCGTCACGGCTGGCAAGGAACGGAAGAGGGACGGCATACCGGTGACATCGCCGATGAGCCGCAAAATAAGCCCTCGGCATAAGGGAGAATTCAGGGTGTTACGTTAGCTTTACAAGTAACATTTTGTTTTCAATTTAAATCCTGCCTGGCGGCTCACGGGGCTTACGTGGGCTCGCCAGCAAATCTTAAAATTTTCTGATTCTTTACTCTTCGCCCAGTCGACGAAGTATTACGCTTTCCGTATAGTGGCGACAATTTTTTGCATTCGGGAATTATTCAATGATCAGTCTGATTGCGGCGTTAGCGGTAGATCGCGTCATTGGTATGGAAAACGCCATGCCATGGAATCTGCCTGCCGATCTCGCCTGGTTTAAGCGCAATACCTTAAACAAACCGGTAGTGATGGGACGTCTTACCTGGGAATCCATCGGTCGTCCGTTACCGGGGCGTAAAAATATCGTGATTAGCAGCCAGCCCGGCACCGACGATCGCGTGCAGTGGGTCAAATCGGTCGATGAAGCCATTGCCGCCTGCGGCGACGTGGAAGAGATGATGGTGATCGGCGGCGGACGCGTGTACGAGCAGTTCCTGCCGAAAGCGCACAAGCTCTATCTGACCCATATTGATGCGGAAGTGGAAGGGGATACCCACTTCCCGGATTACGATCCGGATGAGTGGGAGTCGGTATTCAGCGAGTTCCACGATGCCGATGCGCAGAATTCCCATAGCTACTGCTTCGAGATTCTGGAGCGCCGCTAAGGTTTTCCCCGGTGACGTTCGCTCACCGGGGTGACTCTCTTCAGGAGGCGATCGCCTCGCCTTCATCAAGATTGCTCTGCCGGTTCGATCGCTGCGTGAAGTACGTTTTATCTTCCCAGCGCAGGCAGGTCAGATCGCCGCCCCAGCAGCAGCCGGTATCCAGCGCGTAAATCCCTTCCGGCGTGCCTTTCCCTTCCAGCGAAGCCCAATGACCGAAGGCAATGCTGTACTCGCTGGCCACCGGCCCGGGAATAGCAAACCACGGCTTGAGCGGCGCGGGCGCGTTTTCCGGCGCCTCCTTGGCGTACATATCCAGTTGCCCGTTCGGGAAGCAGTAGCGCATGCGGGTAAAGGCGTTGGAGATAAAGCGCAGGCGCGCCAGGCCGCTGAGTTCGTTGCTCCAGTTGTTCGGCATATCGCCGTACATCGCATCGAGGAAGAACGGATAGGAGTCGCTGGCAAGTACGGCTTCCACATCGCGGGCGCACTGTTTGGCGGTTTCCAGATCCCACTGCGGGGTGATCCCGGCATGGGCCATGACCAGCTTTTTCTCTTCATCGATTTGCATCATCGGCTGACGACGCAGCCAGTTGAGCAGATCGTCGGCGTCCGGCGCCTCAAGCAGCGATTTCAGCCGATCCTTGGGTTTATTGCGGCTAATGCCCGCAAAGACCGCCAGCAGGTGCAGGTCATGATTGCCCAGAACGAGGCGTACGCTATCGCCAAGCTGTTTCACGAAACGCAGTACTTCGAGCGAACCGGGACCGCGCGCGACCAGGTCGCCCGTGAGCCACAGCGTATCAGTCTCAGGGTTAAACTCCACCTGCTCTAATAATGCGATCAGTTCATCGTAGCAACCGTGAACGTCGCCAATAAGGTATGTAGACATGTTTTAATGGATGAGAGTGGGTACTGCGAGACGGAAAACAGGGATTTCGATGGTGAACGGCGCGCCGTTCACATCGATCATCGCATAATGTCCCTGCATGGTGCCCAGCGGCGTTTCAATGACCGCGCCGCTGGTATATTGATATTCGCCGCCGGCCGGAATATGCGGCTGCTCGCCGACCACGCCTTCACCCTGGACTTCGGTCTCACGACCGTGGCCGTTGGTGATAAGCCAGTAGCGGCCAAGAAGCTGAACCTGCGTCCGCCCCAGATTGCGAATGGTCACGGTATAAGCGAAGACGTAGCGCTCTTCTTGCGGAGAAGATTGCGATTCGATGTAGACGCTTTGCACCTGTACACAAACTCGGGGCGAATTAATCATGGTTAGCTCTCCTTGGTGGGCGCGTTCTCAGATAACCAGTTAGCTAGCTGACAGTACTGCGCTACGGAAATATTCTCTGCGCGCTTCGCCGGATCGATGCCCAGTTCGGTCAGAACCTCAACGCTGAACAGGTTGCCGAGACTGTTGCGGATCGTTTTCCGACGCTGGTTAAAGGCTTCCGTCGTGATACGGCTCAGTACGCGCACTTCTTTCACCGGATGCGGCAGCGTGCGGTAAGGCACCAGACGCACCACGGCGGAATCGACTTTAGGCGGCGGCGTAAAGGCGCTCGGCGGAACTTCAAGCACCGGAATGATCTGGCAGTAGTACTGCGCCATTACGCTTAACCGACCATACGCCTTACTGTTCGGCCCGGCAACCAGGCGATTGACGACCTCTTTTTGCAGCATAAAGTGCATATCGGCAATGGCATCAGTATAGCTGAACAGATGGAACATCAGCGGGGTCGAGATGTTGTACGGCAGGTTGCCGAATACGCGCAGCGGCTGGCCCATGCTCTGCGACAGCTCGCCGAAGTTCATGGTCATCGCGTCCTGCTGATAAATCGTCAGCTTAGGTCCGAGGAACGGATGCGTCTGCAGACGAGCGGCCAGGTCGCGGTCCAGCTCGATAACGGTGAGCTGGTCGAGGCGTTCACCAACCGGTTCGGTCAGCGCGGCGAGGCCGGGGCCGATTTCAACAATCGCCTGGCCTTTTTGTGGATTGATGGCCGAGACAATGCTGTCGATCACAAACTGATCGTTGAGAAAGTTTTGCCCGAAGCGTTTACGGGCTAAGTGGCCCTGATGGACTCGATTATTCATTGAGTATTAACAATCATTTTAATGGCGAGATTAAGCGCCGTGATAAAACTGCCGACTTCCGCTTTCCCCTGGCCCGCAAGTTCAAGCGCGGTGCCGTGGTCAACGGAAGTGCGAATAAATGGTAAACCGAGCGTAATGTTCACGCCGCGGCCAAAGCCCTGGTATTTTAGCACGGGCAGGCCCTGATCGTGATACATCGCGAGTACCGCATCGGCATGGTCGAGGTATTTCGGCTGAAACAGGGTATCCGCCGGCAGCGGGCCGCTGAGATTCATCCCCTTCGCGCGCATCTCTTCGAGCACCGGAATGATGGTATCGATCTCTTCCGTCCCCATATGGCCGCCTTCGCCCGCGTGCGGGTTCAGGCCGCAAACCAGCACGTGTGGGTTGCTGATACCAAATTTGGTGCGCAGATCGTGATCCAGGATAGTGATGATTTCCCGCAGCAGCTCAGGGGTAATCGCATCGCTTATCGCTTTTAGCGGCAGGTGAGTGGTCACCAGCGCCACGCGCAGCGCTTCGGTCGCCAGCATCATCACCACTTTACTGGCCTGCGAGCGCTCTTCAAAGAACTCGGTATGACCGGTAAAGGCGATCCCCGCATCGTTAATAATGCCCTTGTGCACCGGCCCGGTAATCAGCGCGGCGAATTCGCCGTTCAGGCAGCCATCGCAGGCGCGGGCCAGCGTTTCCACCACGTAGCTGCCGTTGCTGACGTTGAGCACGCCCGGTTCAACCGGCGCGTTGAGCGCGACGGGGAGAAGGGTCAGGGTGCCTGCACGCTGCGGCGTAGCGGGAGCGGTGGGGTTGTATGGCAGAAGCGATAAAGGAAGACCGAGCAGGTTCGCCCGGTCAGACAGCAGAGCGCCATCGGCGCAGATCACCAGCTCTACCGGCCAGTCGCGCTGCGCAAGCTGCACAACGAGGTCGGGGCCAATCCCGGCGGGTTCACCGGGAGTGATAACAACTCGATTCATACACGTCATCCTTCAGGCGGTCTCTTACTGGCTGCGCTTCGTCGCCCCCGTCAGAGACCGGGGCGATTTGCTCAGCCGCCTCGATACACCCTGAGCGATGTTGTGTATGAGGCTAATGCAATTAGTTGCTCAGAACCTTCACGTAGGCGCTGGCGCGCTGTTCCTGCATCCAGGTCGCCGCTTCTTCAGAGAACTTACGGTTCATCAGCATGCGGTAAGCGCGATCTTTCTGCGCGGCGTCGGTTCTGTCGACGTTGCGGGTATCCAGCAGCTCAATCAGGTGCCAGCCGAAGGAGGAGTGAACCGGAGCGCTGGTCTGGCCTTTATTGAGGCGCAGAATGGCGTCGCGGAAGGCCGGATCGAAGATATCCGGCGTCGCCCAGCCTAAATCACCGCCCTGGTTGGCAGAGCCCGGATCTTCAGAGAACTCTTTTGCCGCTTTGGCAAAGGTGGTTTTTCCACTCTTAATATCAGCCGCGATCTGCTCCAGCTTCGCCCGAGCCTGATCGTCGTTCATGATCGGCGACGGTTTCAGCAGGATATGGCGAGCGTGAACTTCGGTCACGGAGATGTTCTGGCTGCCGCCGCGCATATCGTTAATTTTCAGGATATGGAAGCCCACGCCGGAACGTATCGGGCCGACGATATCGCCTTTTTTCGCGGTGCTCAGCGCCTGGGCGAAGATGCCCGGCAGTTCCTGAATCCGGCCCCAGCCCATCTGGCCGCCTTTCAGCGCCTGCTGGTCGGCAGAGTAGGTGATAGCCAGTTTGCCAAAGTCCGCGCCGCTGCGCGCCTGCTGAACCACTGAATTGGCCTGATCCTGAGCCTCTGCCACCTGCTCGGACGTTGGGTTTTCCGGCAGCGGGATCAGAATGTGGCTGAGATTCAGCTCGGTGCTGGCGTCGTTCTGATCGCCAATCTGTTTGGCCAGGGTTTCAACTTCCTGCGGCAGAACGGTGATACGACGACGGACTTCGTTGTTACGTACTTCCGAAATCAGCATCTCTTTACGAATCTGATTACGGTAGGTGCTGTAGTTAATACCGTCATAGGCCAGACGGCTGCGCATCTGATCCATGGTCATGTTGTTTTGTTTGGCGATGTTGGCGATGGCCTGGTCGAGCTGATCGTCAGAGATCTTCACGCCCATTTTCTGGCCCATCTGCAGGACAATCTGGTCCATGATCAGACGCTCAAGGATCTGATGACGCAGGGTGGCGTCATCCGGCAGCTGCTGCCCGGCCTGGCCGGCGTTCAGTTTTACCGATTGCATCAAGCCATCGACGTCGCTTTCAAGAACAACGCCATTATTGACGACAGCCGCTACTTTATCGACAACCTGTGGGGCAGCGAAACTGGTATTCGCGATCATGGCGATACCGAGAAGCAGCGTTTTCCAGTTCTTCATACTTTTTCCATTTCAATTAACCGCAATTGCGGATTACGTGTAAACCAGCCACATCACAGGGAGCTCTGGTACGGTAAAATGTTCGAACGCAGCATCTGCTGGGTGCCGAGACCGTAGTTGGAGCTCAGGCCGCGCAGCTCAATGTTAAAGCCGAAGGTGTTGTCGTATTTGCTTTCGCTGCTGCTGTTATCCCAGCCGTTGATCTTACGTTCATAGCCGACGCGGATAGCGTAGCAGCAGGAGCTATACTGAACCCCTAACATCTGGTTCGCTGACTTTCTGGTATTCGTGTCGTAGTAATACGCGCCGACGACTGCCCAACGATCGACGATTGGCCAGCTGGCGGTCATCCCCACCTGCGAGATACCATCTTTGTACTGCTTAGCGGTGGAATAAGACGGCAGGGTCGCCTGAATGTATTCCGGGCTCGCATAACGATAGTTAAGTTGTACTAAACGGTTTTCGTCGCGACGATATTCCACGGTTCCGCTGCCGGTTGCGACGTTATCCAGACGCGTATCGTACTGAATTCCCCCGCGTAAACCCCAGTCATCGGCGATGCGCCAGTAGGTATCGCCAGCCCATACCAGTGAACCTCGCGTGTCGTTGTTCTCCCAGTTGATGTTGTCGTCACCGGTACGTGCCTCGGTGAAATAGTAGATTTGACCAACGGAAATATTAAAACGTTCAACGGCGGCGGCATCATAAACGCGAGATGTGACGCCGGTGGAGACCTGGTTGGCGGAAGCGATACGGTCGAGGCCGCTATAGGTACGGTCGCGGAACAGGCCGCTGTAGTCCGACTGCAGCAGGGTTGAGTCGTAGCTGCCGATCTTGCTCTGGTCACGATAGGGGATATACAGATACTGCATCCGCGGTTCAAGCGTCTGGGTATAGTTCTCCTGCATATCGCGCTCGAAAACCATTTTACCATCGACTTTAAACTGCGGCATGACGCGGTTAACGGAGTCTTTGTAATCGGTACCGTTGGCCGCGTTGTAGTCATCAAGGTTGCTTTGCTGGTAATGGGTTGCCAGCAGTTTTGCCTCAGTATTGATGCTTCCCCAGCCGTTAGACAGCGGCAGATTGATGGTTGGCTCGAAGTGAACGCGCGTTGCTTCCGGCATTCTGCTGTTCGAGTTAACAAAATGCACCGCCTGGCCATAAAGATGGGTATCAAACGGGCCGACATCGTTCTGGTAGTAGTTCACGTCCAGCTGCGGCTCGGCGGAATAGGCGTTGCTTGAGTCGCGGTTAAAGACCTGGAACTGCTTGGTCGATACGGTGGCGTCAAAGTTCTGATTCGCGTAGCCGGCGCTGAGCTTCTGCGTCGCGTAGCCATCGGTACTGGAACCGTATTTAGAGCTGAAGTCGTTAAAGTAGTCCGGGTCGCTGACTTTGGTGTAGTCGGCGTTGAAGCGCCACACCTGGTCTACGACGCCAGAATGGTTCCAGTAGAACAGCCAGCGGCGGCTATTGCTGTCGCCAGAGTGATCGTCCTGGTAAATTTTATCCGAAGGCAGGTAGTCGAACTCGATTAAGCCGGTTCCTGCTTTGGTCAGATAGCGGAATTCGTTCTCCCACATGACGCCGCCGCGCTTGCTCATATAGTGCGGCGTCAGCGTGGCGTCGAAGTTCGGGGCGATGTTCCAGTAGTAAGGAAGATAGAACTCGACGCCGTTTTTGGTGCTGTATTTGGCATTGGGGATCAGGAAACCCGAACGACGCTTGTCGCCCACCGGCAGCTGCAGGTAGGGACTATAAAAAATCGGTACGGAACCGAGCTTGAAGCGGGCGTTCCAGATCTCAGCGACCTGTTCTTCGCGGTCGTGGATGACTTCACTGCCGACCACGCTCCAGGTGTCAGAGCCCGGCAAACAGGAGGTGAAGCTGCCGTTTTCTAAGATGGTATAGCGGTTTTCACCGCGCTGTTTCATCAGGTCAGCGGTACCGCGCCCCTGACGGCCAACCATTTGGTAATCGCCCTGCCAGACGTTGGTATCTTTGGTGTTCAGATTCGACCAGGCTTTCGGCCCTTTGAGGATCACCTGATTGTCGTCATAGTGAACGTTGCCGAGGGCGTCGACCGTGCGCACCGGCTGCGGCTGGCCCGCGGCCTGCTGCTGGTGAAGCTGCACTTCATCGGCCTGCAGTCGGCTGTTCCCCTGATTGATATCAACGTTGCCGGTAAATACGGCGTTATCAGGATAGTTGCCTTTCGCATGATCGGCATCGATCGTCACCGGCAGGTCGTTGGGTTTCCCTTCAACCAAAGGACGATTGTAGCTTGGTACGCCAAGCATACACTGCGTGGCGAGATCGGCAGCGAGGCCCTGTTGGCTATACAAGGCGCTGGCAATCATGGTGGCCAGGAGGCTGGGAATACGTTTTTTCATACGTTGTATTTGTTGTTCCGTCATCGTGTGGCAGCGGCTTGCAAACGGTCAGAGCCTAACGTACTCGTCTAAATCGCGCTAGTGTTAATCCTGCCCGTTTCGAGCCCGAGCGTTAGGCACCGTGTAGAATGACGAGTATGATAAAGCAAATTATAGGCTATGTCCCACAATTGACCGAGGCGTAAACGCTTTGTAACGTGCGGTCAGATATAGCTTAACTGGCGGCAGAGAGATTGGGGAGTCTATGCAGTATTTGGGTAAAATAATTGGCGTTGCGGTTGCGTTGATGATGGGCGGCGGCTTTTGGGGCGTGGTGCTGGGCTTCTTAATCGGGCATATGTTTGACCGCGCGCGCAGCCGCCGGCTGAACGTCTTTGCCAATCAGCAGGAGCGCCAGTCGCTGTTTTTCTCGACGACGTTTGAAGTGATGGGGCATCTGACCAAATCGAAAGGGCGCGTTACCGAAGCCGATATTCAGGTCGCCAATTTGCTGATGGATCGCATGAACCTGCACGGCGAAGCGCGTACCGCGGCTCAGCACGCGTTTCGCGTAGGGAAATCAGATGATTACCCGCTGCGGGAGAAAATGCGCCAGCTGCGCAGCGTCTGCTTTGGGCGTTTTGATTTAATTCGGATGTTTCTGGAAATTCAGCTGCAGGCGGCTTTCGCCGACGGCGAACTGCATCCCAACGAACGTGACGTGCTGTTTGTGATTGCCGACGAGCTGGGCATCTCCCGCGCTCAGTTCGAACAGTTCCTGCGCATGATGCAGGGCGGGGCGCAGTTTGGCGGCGGTTCGCAGCAGCAATCTTACGGCCAGCGCGGCGGCAACGCCGGCTGGCAGCAGGCGCAGCGCGGGCCAACCCTTGAAGATGCCTGCAATGTGCTGGGCGTCAAAGCGACCGACGATGCCGCCACCGTCAAGCGCGCCTATCGTAAGCTGATGAGCGAGCACCATCCGGATAAGCTGGTGGCGAAAGGGCTACCGCCGGAAATGATGGAGATGGCTAAGCAGAAAGCGCAGGAGATCCAGAAAGCCTGGGAGCTGATTAAAGAGCAGCGCGGCTTCTAAACGACCGGCCTCTCCCGGGCGGGAGAGGCGTCACGATGCGCCGACGGCGCGGCGGTACATACGCCGCGGATGGCCAATCTTGCCGTACAGCATTTCCACCTCCAGAAAGCCGATTTCCACGCAGTGCTCCAGATAGCGACGGGCCGTGGTTTTGCTCAAGCCAGCCTCGCTCACCACGTCATCAACCGAAAAGCAGCGCTCTTCTTCGCCGGTAAACAGGCTCTGCACCAGCGCCAGCGTTTTTTCTTCAATGCCTTTACTGCCGCTATCGGCTCGGTAGTTTTTAGCCTGCAGCTGATACAGCGAATCCACGTTCTGCTGGTCGACGATTTTCCATTCGCGCTGCTGATCGTAGAACTGCACGAACCGTTCAAGGGACTGGCTCAGGCGCTTCCATGATACCGGCTTAAGAATGTAGTCGAAGGCGCCGTTGCGGATTGCCTGGCTACAGGTTTCCATATCGCTGGCGGCGGTGATAAAGATCACCGAGCAGTTAGCATGGGCCATAATAGGGTCGTTCATCAGGGTGACCCCTTTGCCGTCCGGCAGGTAGTTATCCAGCAGCACCAGCTGCGGCGGTCTGGCGTTGAGTATCTGCCGCGCCTGGGCGAGAGAGGCCGCCGTGCCGGTCAGCCGCATGCGCGGGTGTTTCTGGATAAGCTCGGCGTGCAGCCGCGCCAGTTCGCTTTCATCTTCAACGATCAGGACATCGACCAGGTCATGATGCATAGTGCGTCTCTTCTTGCGGATGGGCTGGCCCGCTGGCGGGAATAAACAGCGTGAAAATCGCCCCGCGCGGCGCGTTGTCGGCCACTTCAATCGTGCCGCCAGCCTGGGTGACATAGCGCTCAATAAGATACAGTCCAATACCGTGATCGCCGCGGGTTTTGGTGGTGACGCCGCGCTCAAATATATGCTCGCGGATCTCCGGACGAATACCAACGCCGCGATCGGCGACTTCAATCATTAATTCCCGGGCGTTGAGCTGAATCAGGATCTCGACCGGTTCGTGCGGCAGTTCAGCGCGCTGGGTGGCTTCAATGGCGTTATCCAGCAGATTACCGATGATAGAGATAAGCTCGGACTCCATCAACGACGGCAGCGGGCGGTCGATGCGGCAGGCCGGGTCAAAGCTCAGCTCAACCCCTTTTTCCCGCGCGCGGGCGGCTTTACCCAGCAGCAGGCCGCACAGCGTCGGCGAATTAAAGTGCGATGAAATAAAGTCCAGCAGCTCCTGGGCATGCTCCGACTGCGCCTGAATATAGCGAATCGCCTCGTCATAGTGGCCCATATGCAGCAGGCCGGAGAGGGTCGTCATCCGGTTGAGCTGTTCATGGCGCATGATGCGCAGATTATCAACGTAGCGTTTTACCTGGCTGAGCTGGGCGCTCAGGGAGTTGATTTCATCGCGGTCGCGGAAGGTGATCACCCAGCCCTGTAGCGCATTCTCCAGCATGATTCGCACCCGGCTGGCGAGTACCGTCAGCTGATTAAAACGGCACAGCTCGTCGTGGGTATCGCTTTCGAACATCTCTCCGCCGGCGAAAAACGGCTGCGGCGTAATGACGCTATCGATAGACTTACCGCGCAGCTGGTGCGCGGGCTGGCTCAGTCCGAGCAGGCTGCGGGCGGCGTGGTTTATCACTTCAATACGCCGGTGATGGTCAATCACAATCACCCCTTCGTATATCGACTCCATCATCGCTTTTTGCTGACGCACCAGCAGGCCGATTTCGCGCGGCTCCAGCGAGAAAATTTGTTTCTTAATGCTGCGGGTGAAGTACCAGGAGAAGATAAACAGCGCGATAAGCAGCAGCACCGCGGCGATGAAGATATTGATGACTTTTGCCAGCGTGATGCTGTCGAGATAGCTGGTGAGGTAGCCGACGGAGACAATGCCAACGACCCGACCCGCGTCATCGAAAATGGGCGCTTTGCTGCGCAGGGAAATACCGAGTCCCCCTTTGCGGATGGTGGTCGTGCTTTTCCCCTCAAGTACCGGCTGGTTATCGCCGCCAACCAGCCGCGTGCCGACCCACTCCGGATGGACAGAGTGAAACAGATGCACGCCCCGCTTATCGCCAATGACGATAAAACTGGCGTCGCTGTGGGCGGCGATATTTTGCATAAAGGACTTTATCGCCAGCGCGTCTTCACGCGCCACCTGCTGACGTAAATCCGGCATCAGCGCGATTTCTTCTGCCTGTATTTTCGCGCGGGCGCTCATTTCCTGATAAAGCTGATGGCTGGCGTCGAAATAGTAATACACGCCCAGCAGCGCAAACAGCACTGAGAAAAAAGCGACCAGCGAAATGAACAGCTTAAACTGAAATGAAACCTTCATAAATATAATGCACAGTATCAGGGATACGGCAGCGTATCATTTTTTCGCTGCCGGCATCGTGGCTGAGGGAAACCGGTGAACGTCACAAGAGCGTCCGGGAACCAGAATTATCCGCTGGCGGGGAATTTATCAAGGTTAATCAGGCGCTGGATTTAAAAACCTTAAAAACCACGGCAATAAATCAGAGCGGTTTCACAATAATAATATACCCGTCATACTTCAAGTTGCATGTGCGTTGGCCGCGTTCGTTCACCCCAGTCACTTACCGGAGTAAGCTCCTGGGGATTCACTCACTTGCCGCGTTACTCGGCCTGCGGCCTCGCCCCTTCGGGGCCAGCGCAAGCGCTGTTCAAAAACGCCAGGCGTCTTTGTCCTGCAACTCGGATTATTTAGGGTATAGAAACCATAAAAACCATAGTGACCATTAAAACTTCTTTTTTAATCTGCCGATCCTCACATTAACTCCGCGCGTGGTCCTCTAACCTGAAAAGTAATAATAACCAGAGGGCTTAATTATGAGCACCACAGACAATGCATTCTCTGCAACCATCGACCCTATTAATACGCCGAAACCCGCGCTTAAGCAGCGCTGGTGGCATATCCTCGATAACTGGAAAGTCGGTATTATCCCGCTGCCGCTCTTTTTGCTGGCCGGCGGCCTGATCGCGCTGGACTGCCTGGGCGGCAAGCTGCCGAGCGATATCGTCGTGATGGTAGCGACGCTGGCCTTTTTCGGTTTTGCCTGCGGTGAATTCGGTAAACGGCTGCCGGTACTCGGCAAGCTCGGCGCGGCGGCCATCTGCGCGACCTTCATCCCTTCTGCGCTGGTGCATTACGGCCTGCTGCCGGAGGTGGTGGTGGAATCGACCACTAAATTCTATAAGTCGACCAACATTCTTTATCTTTATATCTGCTGCATTATCGTCGGCAGCATTATGAGCATGAACCGCACCACGCTGATTCAGGGCTTTCTGCGGATTTTCTTCCCGATGCTGTGCGGCGAAATCGTCGGCATGTTGGTCGGCGTCGGCGTCGGTACCGCGCTGGGGCTGGAGCCGTTTCAGGTGTTTTTCTTTATCGTCCTGCCGATCATGGCCGGTGGCGTAGGCGAGGGGGCGATCCCGCTGTCGATTGGCTACGCCGCGCTGATGCATATGGATCAGGGCGTGGCGCTTGGGCGCGTGCTGCCGATGGTGATGCTGGGCAGCCTGACGGCGATCGTTATCTCCGGCTGTTTGAACCAGCTGGGCAAGCGTTTCCCGCATTTGACCGGGGAGGGGCAGCTGATGCCGAACCGCCGCAACGAGACGCATCGCGAAACGCCCGTCGAGGGCAAAATGGACGTGACAACGCTGGCCTCCGGCGCGCTGCTGGCGGTGCTGCTCTATATGCTGGGTATGCTGGGGCAGAAGACCATCGGCCTGCCCGCGCCGGTGGGCATGCTGTTCCTCGCGGTGCTGCTGAAGCTGGTGAACGGCGTCTCTCCGCGCCTGCAGGAGGGGTCGCAGATGGTGTATAAGTTCTTCCGTACGGCGGTCACCTATCCGATTCTGTTTGCCGTCGGCGTGGCGATCACTCCGTGGCAGGAGCTGGTCAACGCCTTTACCGTGACCAATTTGCTGGTGATTATCAGCACCGTAACGGCGCTGGTGGCGACCGGTTTCCTGGTCGGCAAAAAGATTGGCATGTACCCGATTGACGTGGCGATTGTCTCCTGCTGCCAGAGCGGTCAGGGCGGTACCGGCGACGTGGCGATTCTGACCTCCGGCAACCGCATGAACCTGATGCCGTTCGCGCAGATCGCAACCCGGATCGGCGGCGCGATTAATGTTTCGCTGGGTCTGCTGTTCCTCAGTCACTTTCTGGCCTGATTTAACTTTTTTATAACCGCTAAGTCTGCTTTTTCGTGCTAAATGGCGCAGAAAATATCTGCGCCCCGTCTCCAAAACAGGGATCGTTTAGCGATACAATCAGCGCCATTATTCGCGACTGCGACGGCAGCCTGTCCGCTGCCTTTTATTAAGTGAGGAGAGAAACAAATGTCAGTGGATACTCTCGCCCGTGAGGGCGTAAGCATGGAAGCGCTGCTGGCGGCGAAAGAGCAGCGCGCCGCGCGCCAGGCCGACTGGTTAGCCCATTATCAGCGGCCGGTGATTTCGCTGACCCTGGTGACGCCGGGCGCGGTGAAAGACAGCATTCGCTACCGTAATATGATGGGGGTGGCGCTGCAGGCCTGCGATCAGATGCTGTGGAAACACCGCTGGCAGACGCTGGATCGCCAGGTGCTGTGGCTGCCGACCGGGCCGGAAGCGCTGTGGTGCGTCGATCACGCCGCCAGTGAAATCAAAGCCTTCTGTACCGATCTTGAGCATACCCATCCGCTGGGCCGCCTGTGGGATATTGACGTCATTTGCCCGAAAAATGGCCTGGTTGGCCGTCAGTCAATGGGGGAGAACCAGCGCCGCTGCCTGCTGTGCGACGAGCCCGCGCACGCCTGCGCGCGCAGCCGCCGTCATGACACCGGGCAGGTTGTGGCCCGCGTTGAGCAGATGATTGATGCGTGGTTTGCCCGCGACTGACGCCCGTTTTCCGCGGCATTGATGAGCGAGGAGTAGCCCGGGTGAGCCGCTGGCGGCACGACCCGGGACAGAGAGGTACGGTCAGAAGTCGATCGGCGCGCGAAACGTCATCGTATTACCGAAAGCGGGGTGGGTGATGGTCAGCGTTTCGGCGTGCAGCAGCAGACGAGGCGCCATGGCCAGCGCTTCCGGCGACGCATAAAAGCGGTCGCCAAGAATCGGATGGCCCAGCGCCAGCATATGCACGCGCAGCTGATGCGAACGCCCGGTAATCGGCTTCAGGCGCACGCGGGCGGTGTTGTCCACCGCCAACTCCAGCACTTCATACTCGGTTTGTGCCGCTTTGCCGGTTTCGTAACACACCTTCTGCTTTGGCCGGTTCGGCCAGTCGCAAATCAGCGGTAAATCCACCAGACCCTCGGTTTTCTCCGGATGCCCCCAGACGCGGGCGACGTACTGCTTTTTCGGCTCCCGTTCGCGGAACTGCCGCTTCAGCTCGCGCTCTGCCGCTTTGGTCAGGGCCACCACAATCACGCCGCTGGTCGCCATATCCAGCCGGTGCACCGACTCGGCCTGCGGGAAGTCGCGCTGAACGCGCGCCATCACGCTGTCTTTGTGCTCGGCAAGCCGGCCCGGCACGGACAACAGGCCGCTTGGCTTGTTGACCACCATAATGTGCTCATCCTGGTAGAGGATAACCAGCCAGGGATCCTGCGGCGGATTGTAGTTTTCCATCGCCATATTCGCGTTCCGTTACTGGTGGGTGACCACGATTAAGCGCAGCGCATCCAGGCGCCAGCCCGCCTGCGCCAGCGCGTCCATAACCTGCTGACGGTTGCTCTCGATAGCCGCCAGTTCATCATCGCGGATGTTCGGGTTCACGGCGCGCAGCGCTTCAAGGCGCGACAGCTCGGCCGTCAGTTTATCGTCGGCTTCTTTACGCGCGGCGTCGATCAGCGCCTGGGCCGCTTTGGCTACCTGGCCTTCGCCCTGCTGTAAAATCGCGTGGACGTCCTGCTGGACGGCGTTGACCAGCTTGCTGCCGGTGTGGCGGTTAACCGCGCTCAGCTGACGGTTGAAGCTTTCGAACTCCACCTGACCGGCGAGGTTGTTGCCGTTTTTGTCGAGCAGCATGCGCACCGGCGTCGGCGGCAGGAAGCGGTTGAGCTGCAGATGCTTCGGCGCCTGTGCTTCAACGACGTAAATCAGCTCCAGCAGCAGAGTACCTACCGGCAGCGCTTTATTCTTCAGCAGCGAAATGGTGCTGCTGCCGGTATCGCCGGAGAGGATCAGATCCAGACCGTTGATAATCAACGGATGCTCCCAGGTGATGAACTGCGCGTCTTCGCGGGACAGGGCGACGTCACGCTCAAAGGTAATGGTGCAGCCATCTTCCGGCAGGCCCGGGAAATCCGGGACCAGCATATGGTCGGAGGGGGTCAGGACAATCAGATTCTCACCGCGATCGTCCTGGTTGATGCCGACGATATCAAACAGGTTCATGGAGAAGGCGATCAGGCTGGTGTCGTCATCCTGTTCTTCAATGCTTTCCGCAAGCTGCTGGGCTTTTTCTCCGCCGTTGGAGTGGATCTCCAGCAGACGGTCGCGGCCCTGTTCCAGCTGCGCTTTCAGCGCTTCATGCTGCTGGCGGCAGGCTTTGATCAGGTCGTCAAAGCCGTCGGTATTTTCCGGGGTGGCAAGATAGTTGATCAGTTCGTTATGCACGCTGTCGTAGACGGTACGGCCGGTCGGGCAGGTGTGCTCGAACGCGTCCAGGCCTTCGTGATACCAGCGCACCAGCACCGACTGAGCGGTTCTTTCCAGATAGGGAACGTGGATCTGAATATCGTGAGCCTGGCCGATACGGTCAAGACGGCCGATACGCTGCTCCAGCAGATCCGGGTTGAACGGCAGGTCGAACATCACCAGATTGCTGGCGAACTGGAAGTTGCGGCCTTCAGAGCCGATCTCAGAACACAGCAGCACCTGAGCGCCGGTATCTTCCTCGGCGAACCAGGCGGCGGCGCGGTCGCGTTCGATAATCGACATCCCTTCGTGGAACACCGCGGCGCGAATGCCTTCGCGCTCGCGCAGGACCTGCTCCAGCTGCAGCGCGGTGGCCGCTTTGGCGCAGATGACCAGTACTTTCTGCGAGCGGTGGCTGGTGAGATGGCCCATCAGCCATTCAACGCGCGGATCGAAGTTCCACCAGGTGCCGGTATCGCCTTCAAATTCCTGATAAATCTGCTCCGGATAGAGCATGTCGCGGGCGCGCTCTTCGGCGGTTTTGCGGGCGCCCATAATGCCGGAAACTTTAATGGCCGTCTGGTACTGGGTCGGCAGCGGCAGACGAATCGTATGCAGCTCGCGTTTCGGGAAACCTTTGACACCGTTACGGGTGTTGCGGAACAGCACGCGGCTGGTGCCGTGGCGGTCCATCAGCATCGACACCAGCTCCTGACGAGCGGCCTGGGCATCATCGCGATCGCTGTTGGCGGCCTGCAATAATGGTTCAATATCCTGTTCGCCGATCAGATCGCTCAGCGCGTTCAGATCGGCGTCGCTCAGCTTATTACCGGCCAGCAGCAGGGCGACCGCGTCGGCAACCGGACGGTAGTTCTGCTGCTCTTCAACAAACTGGGCGAAGTCGTGGAAACGGTTGGGGTCGAGCAGGCGCAGGCGGGCGAAGTGGCTCTCCATTCCCAGCTGCTCCGGCGTCGCGGTGAGCAGCAGAATGCCCGGCACGCATTCGGCCAGCTGTTCAATCGCCTGATATTCCCGGCTCGGGGCGTCTTCGCTCCAGACCAGGTGGTGCGCTTCATCAACGACCATCAGATCCCATTCGGCTTCGCACAGGTGTTCCAGGCGCTGCTTGCTGCGGCGCACGAAATCCAGCGAACAGATCACCAGCTGTTCGGTTTCGAACGGGTTAATCGCGTCGTGCTGCGCTTCGGCATAACGCTCATCGTCAAACAGCGAGAAGCGCAGGTTAAAGCGGCGCAGCATTTCCACCAGCCACTGGTGCTGCAGGGTTTCCGGGACGACGATCAGGACGCGTTCCGCGGCGCCGGAGAGCAGCTGCTGATGCAGGATCATCCCGGCTTCAATGGTTTTACCTAAACCTACTTCATCCGCCAGCAGGACGCGCGGCGCGTGGCGGCGGCCAACGTCGTGGGCGATATTCAGCTGATGCGGGATCAGGCTGGTGCGCTGGCCGCGCAGGCCGCTCCACGGCATGCGGTACTGTTCGCTCTGGAATTTACGCGCGCGATAGCGCAGGGCGAAACGATCCATACGGTCGATCTGTCCGGCGAACAGACGGTCCTGCGGTTTGCTGAAGACCAGCTTGCTGTCGAGGAGCACTTCACGCAGGGTAACGTTGGCTTCCTGGGTATCGAGGCGGGTGCCGGTGTAGGCCAGCAGACCGTTCTCTTCATTAACTTCGTCAACCTGGAGTTGCCAGCCTTCGTGGCTGGTGATGGTATCGCCCGGGTTAAACATCACGCGGGTGATTGGGGAGTCGTTGCGTGCGTACAGACGGTTTTCGCCGATGGCGGGGAAAAGCAGGGTCACCATGCGCGCGTCCAGCGCAACGACCGTCCCTAATCCCAGTTCGCTCTCTGTGTCGCTAATCCAGCGTTGACCAAGTGTAAAAGGCATATATGTTCGGCTCTTTAGTTCTTTGATTGCAGGCAATAGTTGAGCATCTCCATGGAGAATCGGAGATACGTCAAAATTGGGTCCAGGAATGGAAAGGGCGCTATATTACTGGATGGCGGAACGTTCGTCACGTCCTCCTCACCCTTCATTTTGCGGCTTTTGCGCCAGCGGAATGAGTGAGAAAAAATCAAAATAGCCCCAGCTGCCCCGTCACTATTGTAGCAAAATCGTCGTCGACAAAGGGAAGTATTCCTTCGGCGACAGGCTCTAATTGCTTAGAAAGATAGTGTTCATAATCCAGCGGTGATTGCTGATAATCCACCGGCTCCGGCCCGCCGGTGGTCCAGACGTATTTAATGCTGCCGCGCTGCTGATACTGCTGCGGCCTGCCCAGCCTGACGTTTTGCTCATCAGCGAGCCTGGCCGCGCGCACGTGCGGCGGCACGTTGCGCTGATACTCCGCCAGCGGACGGCGCAGGCGCTTGCGGTAGACCAGCCGATCGTCAAGCTCGCCGTTCATCAGCTTATCAATGGTTTCGCGCACGTAATCGCGATAGGGCTGATGGCGGAAAATGCGCAGATAAAGCTCCTGCTGAAACTGCTGGGCCAGCGGCGTCCAGTCGGTGCGTACCGTCTCCAGCCCTTTAAACACCATGCGCTGCTCGCTGCCTTCCTGAATCATCCCGGCGTAGCGCTTTTTACTGCCGGTATCCGCGCCGCGAATGGTGGGCATGAGAAAGCGGCAGAAGTGGGTTTCGAACTCCAGCTCGAGGGTGCTGACAAGCCCCTCTTTGCTCAGCTCCGCCGCCCACCATTCGTTGACAAAGGCCACCAGCGAGCGGCCGATGCTGCTGGCTTCCTCTTCGCTGTGGGACCGTTTGAGCCACACGAAGGTGGAGTCGGTATCGCCGTAGATAACGTCATAGCCCTGGGATTCAATCAGCGCTTTGGTCTGGCGCATAATCGCGTGGCCGCGCATGGTGATGGATGAGGCCAGACGCGGATCGAAAAAGCGGCAGGCGCTGGTACCGAGCACGCCGTAGAAGGCGTTCATAATGATTTTCAGCGCCTGCGACAGCGGTTTGTTTTTATGCTGCTTGGCCTCGTCGCGCCCGTGCCAGATTTGCCCGACGATCCCCGGCAGGCAGTGTTTTTCTCGCGAGAAGCGCGCGCCGAGAAAGCCTTCGGTGCTGTGAGCGTCATCGGGCTGCGCCAGACCTTCCACAAGTCCCACCGGGTCGATCAGAAAGGTGCGGATAATCGACGGGTACAGGCTTTTGTAGTCCAGCACCAGCACCGAGTCGTAGAGGCCGGGGCGGGAGTCCATCACGTAGCCGCCGGGGCTGGCCTGCGGCGGCACTTCACCGAGGTTCGGCGCGACGTAGCCGAGCCGGTGCATGCGCGGGAAATAGAGATGGCTGAAGGCGGCGACCGAACCGCCGTGGCGATCCGCAGGCAGGCCGTTGACCGTCGCGCGCTCCAGCAAAAACGGCATGATCTCGGTTTTGTGGAAGATGCGCGTGACCAGCTCGCAGTCCTGCAGGTTATAGGTGGCCAGCGCCGGTTTATCCAGGTGAAAGCGGCGATCGATTTCATCCATCCGATCCCAGGGATTATCAATGGCTTTGCCCTCGCCGAGCAGCTCGCGGGCGACCGACTCCAGCGCAAAAGAGGAGAAGTTCCAGAACGCGGATTTCAGCGCCTCGATGCCATCGATAATCAGGCGGCCGTTGGCCTGAGCAAAGAAGACGCCATTCTTAAAACCGTGTTCGCGCCACTCCAGTTCGCTGTTGCCGCGGCCGAGCAGCAGCGGGATGCGATAGCGCTCGGCGTGCTTTTGCAGGACGCGTAAATCAAACTGCACCACGTTCCAGCCGATCAGCACGTCCGGGTCGTGGGCGGCAAACCAGGCGTTAAGCTTTTCCAGCAGCAGCGGGCGGCTGGCGACGTACTCCAGTTCGAAATCGACGGCAGGCAGGGTGGCCGGTTCCGGCCCTAACATATAGACGACCCGCTGGCCGCAGCCTTCAAGGCCGATGCAGTAGAGCTCGCCGTGGCGGCTGGTTTCGATGTCCAGCGACACCCATTTCAAGGGCGGCCGGTAGTGGGGATTGGGCTTCATCCGCGCGTTGACCAGCCGCTGGCCGCGCGCCTCGCCTTCAACCCACACCGGGGCGGTGATAAAGCGCTCCATCAGATAGCGCTCCGGCGGGCGAACGTCGCCTTCATATACCGTGACGCCGTTTTCGCGCAGCTTTTTTTCCAGCCGCATCAGCTGGCGGTGAGCGCGGCAGTAGAGACCAAAGACCCGCTGGCGATGAAAATCTTGCAGAGTGAGCGCAGCAAGGCGATGGCCGTTTTCGCCCAGCAGCAGGCGTTCAGCCTGCGGGCGCTGCGATTCGGGAATGAACGCGACGGATTCCTGCGGCGGCAGGGTGACTTCAAGCGGGCCGTCATCGGTCGCCAGCCAGAATGTCAGTTCGGTGCCCTGCGGGGTATCCCGCCAGTGACGGGTGAGTAAAAAACCTGCTCGTGGCTGCGTCACGCCGTGCTCTCATCAGTAAAAACCAGGCCTGATTATAGCCTGGTTCACCGAATGATGCTGGGGTTTTATACAGGTGTGGCGCGCTGTTTCCCGGACTTATTCCGGGCTACCAGCCTGTAGCCCGGCTAAGCGCAGCGCGAGCCGGGAATGCTGTGGCGTTACTGCCCGTAATAGGCTTTCGCGCCGTGTTTGCGCAGATAGTGTTTATCCAGCAGCGTCTGCTGCATCTCCGGCAGCTGCGGCGCCAGCTGGCGGCAGAAGATGCCCATATAGGCGATCTCTTCCAGCACGATAGCGTTATGCACCGCGTCTTCGGCGTTTTTCCCCCAGGCAAACGGGCCGTGCGAGTGCACCAGCACGCCGGGCATTTGCGCCGGATCGATGCCTTTTTCACGGAAGGTTTCAACGATCACTTCGCCGGTTTGCCATTCGTACTCGCCGTTGATCTCATCGTCGGTCATCAAACGGGTACAGGGGACCGCGCCGTAGAAATAGTCGGCGTGGGTGGTGCCGGTAGCGGGAATCGACTGTCCGGCCTGCGCCCAGATGGTGGCGTGACGCGAATGGGTATGAACAATGCCGCCCAGCGTCGGGAATGCCTGATACAGCAGACGGTGGGTTGGCGTATCCGACGAGGGCTTTTTCTTGCCTTCCACCACGTCGCCGGTCTCCAGGCTGACCACCACCATATCCTCGGCGGTCATGACGCTGTAGTCGACGCCGGAGGGTTTAATCACCAGCACGCCCCGTTCACGGTCGACGGCGCTGACGTTGCCCCAGGTGAGGGTAACCAGATTGTGCTTTGGCAGGGCCAGGTTGGCTTCGAGAACCTGGCGTTTGAGATCTTCTAACATACTGTGCTCCGAATTGCTGGCGAGTCAGTTCCCCTCACCCACACCCCAAGGGAGAGGGTGAGGGGACGGCCCCTTAGCGTTTTGAACCGTAATACACTTCGTTCCAGCGCAGCGCGTCCTTGAAGGAGGGCAGACGGGTTTCGTTATCAATCACGGTCAGCTCGATATCCTGCAGCTCAGCAAACTGGCGCATATCGTCGAGGGTGAGCGCATGGCTGAAGACGGTGTGGTGCGCGCCGCCAGCGATGATCCAGGCTTCGGACGCGGTGCGCAGATCCGGATGCGCTTTCCACAAGGCGTTGGCCACCGGCAGCTTCGGCAGTTCGTGCGGCGTTTTCACCGTCTCAATGGTGTTCACCAGCAGACGATAGCGATCGCCGAGATCGATCAGGCTGGCGACGATCGCCGGGCCGGTCTGGGTGTTAAAGATGATGCGCGCCGGATCGGCTTTCCCGCCGATGCCCAGCGGCTGCACGTCGAGAATCGGTTTTTCAGGGGTGGCGATGGTCGGGCAGACTTCCAGCATATGCGAGCCCAGCGCCAGATCGTTGCCTTTCTCGAAGTGGTAGGTGTAATCCTCCATAAAGGAGGTGCCGCCCTGCAGACCGGTTGCCATCACCTTCATGATGCGAAGCAGAGCGGCGGTTTTCCAGTCGCCCTCGCCCGCAAAGCCGTAGCCCTGCTGCATCAGACGCTGCACGGCGAGACCCGGAAGCTGTTTCAGGCCGTGTAAATCTTCAAAGGTGGTGGTGAACGCGTGGAAGCCGCCCTGTTCCAGGAAGCGCTTCATCCCCAGCTCAATGCGCGCGGCATCGAGAAGGTTCTGCCGCTTATCGCCGTGGATTTGCACCGCGGGGGTCAGGCGATAGCTGCTTTCGTACTCATCCACCAGGGCGCTGATTTCACCGTCGGTGACCGCATTGACGACCTGCACCAGATCGCCCACCGCCCAGGTGTTAACCGAGAAGCCAAACTTAATCTGCGCGGCGACTTTATCCCCGTCGGTGACCGCCACTTCGCGCATGTTATCGCCGAAACGGCACACTTTCAGGTGGCGGGTATCCTGTTTAGAGACCGCCTGGCGCATCCACGCGCCGATGCGCTGATGGGCTTCTTTATCCTGCCAGTGGCCGGTCACCACGCTGTGCTGCTGACGCATGCGGGCGCCGATGAAGCCAAATTCGCGGCCGCCGTGGGCGGTCTGGTTCAGGTTCATAAAGTCCATATCGATGCTGTCCCACGGCAGGGCCGCGTTGAACTGGGTATGGAACTGCATCAGCGGTTTATTCAGGATCGTAAGGCCATTGATCCACATTTTCGCCGGCGAGAAGGTATGCAGCCACACCACCATCCCGGCGCACTTATCATCGTAGTTTGCGTCGCGGCAGATATGGGTGATCTCATCCGGCGTGGTACCCAGCGGCTTAAGCACCAGTTTGCACGGCAGTTTGGCTTCCGCATTCAGGCTGTTCACCACATGTTCTGCGTGCTTTGTCACCTGACGTAGCGCTTCAGGGCCGTACAGATGCTGGCTACCGATAACGAACCACACTTCATAGTTATTAAAAATCGTCATTTTCATGTCCTTAATGGGTGAGGGCTGCCTGAGATTGCGGCGCGGATTCCGCTTTTGCAGTCGAAGGGAGATAACGTTGTTCCGCGCTGAGCGACCACTGCTGGTAGCGCTGATAGAGTTGTTCGAAGCGTTGCGCCTGCGCCGGACGAGGCTGCAGGGTACTTTCCACCTGGCTGGCCATGTTTTCCTGTGCGGCAGGGATATCGCGGTATACGCCGGCGGCAACGGCGGCGAAGATAGCCGCGCCCAGGGCGCAGCACTGATCGGACGCGACGATTTGCAGCGGGCGATTCAGCACATCGCAGCAGGCCTGCATGATCACCGGGTTTTTGCGCGCGATGCCGCCGAGCGCCATCACGTTATTGACCGGGATCCCCTGTTCGGTGAAGCACTCCATAATGGCGCGGGCGCCAAAAGCGGTGGCGGCAATCAGTCCGCCGAACAGCGCCGGGGCGTCGGTGGCGAGGTTCAGATCGGTAATGACCCCTTTCAGACGCTGGTTGGCATTCGGTGTACGGCGGCCGTTAAACCAGTCCAGCACCACCGGCAGGTGGTCAAGAGACGGATTTTTTGCCCATGCGTCGGTCAGCGCGGGCAGCAGCTGTTTCTGGCTGGCTTTGATCTGCTCTTTGAGTTCCGGGTGGGCCTGCGCCAGCTGCTCCAGCGGCCAGCCGAGAATGCGGCCAAACCAGGCGTAGATGTCGCCAAAAGCGGATTGCCCCGCTTCCATACCGATAAAGTCAGGCACGACGCTGCCGTCGACCTGGCCGCAAATCCCTTTCACCGTGCGCTCGCCAACGCTCTGTTTATCGGCGATCAGAATGTCGCAGGTGGAGGTGCCGATAACTTTGACCAGCGCGTTTGGCTGCGCACCGGCGCCGACGGCGCCCATATGGCAGTCGAATGCGCCGCCGGAGATGGCGACGGTTTGCGGCAGGCCCAGGCGCGCGGCCCATTCGGCGGTGAGCGTGCCGACCGGGACATCCGCAGTCCAGGTATCGCTGAACATCGGGTAGGCCAGGCTCTGGTTGATTATCGGGTCGAGTTCATCGAAGAAACCGGCAGGCGGCAGTCCGCCCCAGCTTTCATGCCACAGGGATTTGTGCCCGGCGCTGCAGCGGCCGCGACGAATATCCTGCGGGCGGGTGGTCCCGGAAAGCAGGGCCGGCACCCAGTCGCACAGCTCAATCCACGACGCGGCGGCCTCGGCGACGGCGCTGTCCTGGCGGGTCACGTGGAGGATCTTGGCCCAGAACCATTCGCTGGAGTAGATACCGCCGATATAGCGGGAGTAATCCTCTTTGCCCGGCTGGTGGCACAGGCGGGTAATCGCCTCCGCCTCCTCCACCGCGGTATGGTCCTTCCACAGCACGAACATGGCGTTGGGGTTGCTGGCGAATTCGTCGCGCAGCGCCAGCACGTTGCCGTCGGCGTCGATGGGCGCGGGGGTGGAGCCGGTGCTGTCAACGCCGATACCCACCACGGCAGCGCGCTGTTCGGCGCTAAGGGATGTGAGGACGCTTTTCAGCGCGGCTTCCATTGATTCGATATAGTCGCGTGGATGATGGCGGAACTGGTTGTTCGGACCATCGCAAAATAGCCCCTCCTGCCAGCGCGGATACCACTCGACGCTTGCGGCGAGCTCTTCGCCGGTCGCGCACTCTACCGCCAGGGCGCGTACTGAATCACTGCCAAAATCGAGGCCAATCGCAATTGCCATACTGTTACTCCATGCTAAAAATCATTCATGGTGAAACAGTAGATATCTGGGCTGAAAACCGTCAGGCCGTATTCGCTAATCTTATGGACTATATTGCTGTGACGTCGCAAAGTGTGACGCCGTGCAAATATTCAATGTGGACTTTCCTGCCGTCTTTATAGACACTTCAGTTATGCGCTGAAAGCGCCTGAACTGTGCGCTGTGCTCAGTTTTTATCGAGAAGAGGCGGGTTTTAATTCATTTTCTAACCCGCGTCGCAGCATGAGCGACCAGCCAGAGGATAAAATACAAGGTATGGACAATTGGTGTCCTTAACGTCTCCTGGAGAGCAGAGTTTATGGCCGAAACGCAAAACGATCCTTTGTTGCCGGGTTACTCTTTTAACGCCCATCTGGTGACGGGCCTGACGCCAATTGAAGCCGATGGCTATCTTGATTTCTTTATTGACCGTCCGCTGGGCATGAAGGGCTATATCCTTAATCTGACGATTCGCGGCGAAGGGGTGATCAATAACCACGGAGAGCAGTTTATCTGCCGGCCTGGCGATATGCTGCTGTTCCCGCCGGGAGAAATTCACCATTATGGCCGCCATCCCGATGCCCGCGAGTGGTATCACCAGTGGGTCTATTTCCGGCCGCGCGCCTACTGGCATGAATGGCTTAACTGGCCAACGATTTTTGCCCAGACCGGCTTTTTCCGCCCGGATGAGCAGTGGCAGGCGCGCTTTGGCGAACTGTTCGGGCAGATTGTGGAAGCCGGGCAGGGCGCCGGGCGTTACTCCGAGCTGCTGGCGATCAATCTTATGGAGCAGCTGCTGCTCAGGCGCATGGAAGCTATCAACGAATCGCTGCATCCGCCGCTGGATAACCGGGTGCGCGATGCCTGCCAGTACATCAGCGATCATCTGGCGGACAGCCATTTCGATATTGCCAGCGTCGCCCAGCACGTGTGCCTGTCGCCGTCGCGCCTGTCGCATCTGTTCCGCCAGCAGCTGGGGATCAGCGTACTGGGGTGGCGGGAGGATCAGCGCATTAGCCAGGCTAAGCTGCTACTGAGCACGACGCGGATGCCGATCGCGACCGTTGGCCGTAACGTCGGTTTTGAGGACCAGCTCTACTTTTCGCGCGTGTTTAAGAAATGCACCGGCGCCAGCCCGAGCGAGTTTCGCGCAGGGTGTGAATAAAAAGTAAAGAAAGTGAAATGATGGCCCGGATTTTTAACACAGCCAGTAAACTATACAAACAAATGATGGCTTGACGAAGTATGAACGGCTCCGGAGAATCCGTGCTTCGTTTTTAAACCGGGTACATTATGCAAGCATTGCTGGAACACTTTATTACTCAATCCACGGTCTATTCTCTGATAGCCGTTCTGCTGGTCGCCTTCCTCGAGTCGCTGGCGCTGGTGGGGCTTATCTTACCGGGAACGGTGATGATGGCCGGATTGGGGGCGCTGATCGGCAGCGGCGAGGTTAACTTCTGGCAGGCGTGGCTGGCGGGGATTATCGGCTGTTTGCTCGGCGACTGGATTTCATTCTGGCTTGGCTGGCGGTTTAAAAAGCCGCTGCATCGCTGGTCTTTTTTGAAGAAAAACAAAGCGCTGCTGGATAAAACCGAACATGCGCTGCATCAGCACAGCATGTTTACGATTCTGATTGGCCGCTTCGTCGGGCCGACGCGCCCGCTGGTGCCGATGGTCGCCGGAATGCTCGATCTGCCGGTCGCGAAGTTCATCCCGCCGAATATCATCGGCTGCCTGCTGTGGCCGCCGCTCTACTTCTTACCGGGAATCCTTGCCGGGGCGGCCATTGATATCCCGGCCGATGAGAATAGCGCCAGCTTTAAGTGGCTGCTGCTGGGGGCGGCGCTGCTGGCGTGGCTGGCGGCGTGGCTATGCTGGCGGCTGTGGCGCAGCGCCAAAAGCGCCGGCGATCGTCTCACCCGTTTTCTGCCGCGTTCGCGCCTGCTGTGGCTCGCTCCGCTCATGGTGTGCGCCGCCGGCGCGGCGCTGGTGTTTGCCTTCCGTCATCCGCTGATGCCGGTCTATCTCGACATCCTGCATAAGGTTATTTTGCGCTAATTCCCAGCAGCGCCGAGGCGCTGCTGTTGCCGCTGAGCAGCGCGGCGGTCGCGCCATCCCAGGCAATGCGTCCCTCAGCCACGACCACCGACCGCGGCGCGATGCGCGCCGCATCTTCCACGCTGTGCGAGACCATCAGCAGCGTCAGCTGCCGCTGCTGGCAGACGTCGGCAACCAGCGTCAGCATCTCCTGTCTCAGCGCGGGATCGAGCGCCGAGAAGGGCTCATCCAGCAGCAGTACCGGCTGCTGGCGCACCAGACAGCGCGCCAGCGCCGCACGCTGGCGCTGGCCGCCGGAAAGCTCGCCCGGCAGCCGCTCTAACATCGCGTCAATCCCCATCTGCCCGGCAATCGCCTGCAGATGGGCGGATTGATCCGCGTTCAGCTTGAGCCCCGGGTGCATTCCCAGCGCAATGTTCTGGCGGATGGTGAGATGGTTGAACAGATTATTTTCCTGAAACAGCATTGATACCGGACGACGCGCGGGCGGCGTGTGGGTATGGGGCTGGCCGTCGAGCGCGATACTGCCGCTGGCGGGCGTTAAAAAACCGGCAATCAGGTTCAGCAGCGTACTTTTACCGGCCCCGCTCGGGCCAAGAACCGCGATGCGCTCACCGCGTTCGACGGAAAGCGTAAAACGCATCGGCAGATGCTGGTAAAGCCAGGTCACATCATTCAGTTTTAGCATCGCGTCCCGGAAGTTTTTCAATCACGCTAAAGAGTAAAAAGCACAGCAGCAGAAGCAGAAGGGCGGTCACGGCGCCGTCCTGGCTACGGTAAGAACCAATTTGCTGATACAGATAAAACGGCAGCGTACGGAAATCTTCGTTGCCGAACAGCGCCACGACGCCGAAATCGCCAATCGACAACACGCAGGCGAAGGCCAGCGCCTGGGCCAGCGGCCGCTTTAAAGCGCGAAGCTCGACCACCCGAAGGCGGGTGAAGCCGCGCATCCCCAGCGACTGGCAGAGGGTGCCGTAGCGGGCGGCGATATCGCGCATCGGGTTTTCCAGTACCTTGAGCGCATAGGGGATTGCCATCAGCGCATTGGTGAAAATCACGATACCGTCGGCGGACTCGGGCAGGCCCACGCTGTTATTGAGCAACAGGAAGAAACCGGTGGCCAGCACGATGCCCGGCATGGCGAGGATCAGCATCCCGCTCAGCTCAAGCGCCTGACCGGCCAGAGGGTGACGGCGGGCGCGAAGCTCGCGGCTGCTCCAGAGCAGCATCATGGTCAGGATGACGCTTAAGAGCCCGGCGGCAAGGGCGATACGCAGCGACGTCCACAGCGCCTGCCATAGCGCCGGCTGATGCAGCACGCTCAGCAGATTGCTGTTCAGCCCGTCGCTTATCACCGCCAGCAGCGGCGGCAGCAGCAGTAAAAGCGCCGCGCCAATCAGCGCCGCGTCGCACAGCCGGCTGTACAGCCGGTCGTCGGGATCGCGCCAGCCGCGAATATGGCTGGCCCCGATGGCGAGGGCTTTACTCAGGCGCTGGCTAAGCAGCACCAGCCCGAGGCAGCAGACCATCTGGATAAGCGCCAGCATTGCCGCGCGCGCCGGGTCGTAGTCGAAATTAAGGGCCTGGTAAATCGCCAGTTCGATGGTGGTCGCCCGCGGGCCGCCGCCCAGCGACAGCACGGTCGCAAAGCTGGCGAAACAGAGCATAAAGATCAGAGCCGCGACCGGTGGAATTTGCCGGCGCAGCCACGGCCACTCGACCAGCCGGAAGAAGACGTAGCCGCGCATGCCGAGCTGGGCGGCGATTTGCCGCTGTTCGCCGGGGATATTTTCCAGCGTCTGCAGCAGCAGGCGCGTGGCCATCGGCATATTAAAGAATACGTGCGCCAGCAGGATCCCCTGTAGCCCGTAGGGCGAGAATTCCCACTGCCAGCCAAAAACGTGGCATAGCTGGGCCAGCCAGCCCTGACGACCGTAGACGCTAAGAATGCCGAAGACCGCCACCAGTACCGGCAGAATTAAGGTCATCGCGCAAAGGCGCAGCAGCAGCGTGCGCCCGGGGAAGCGCCGCCGGTACAGGGCGCGGGCGAGGAATATCGCCGGTAGCACCGAAAAAAGTGCGGAAAGGAAGGCCTGCCAGAAGGAGAAACGCACCACGTGCCAGAGATAGCTGTCGCGGATAAGCGCGTTCCAGGAGGTCTCCGGGGCGCTGAACCATAGCGCCAGAAAGGCGGCCAGCGCCACGACGACCAGCACGATGGCCGCCGTGAGTCCCGGCAGGAGCCAGCCGAAAGCTAGCGGCTGACGGCGCGTTGCCATGCGCTAATCCAGTTCTGACGTTCGGCGGCCACCTGTTGCGGTGTGAATTCGAGGGTCGTTTGCGGTTTCATCAGCGCGTCAAAGCCTGCCGGAAGCGCAACCGTCGTCACCGGATACATCCAGTTGCCGGTGGGGATCGCGTTCTGGAAGCCCGGCGATACCATAAATTTAAGGAACTTTTCCGCCAGCTCCGGCTGTTTGCTGGCCGCGGTGCGGGCGGCCACCTCAACCTGCAGGTAGTGGCCTTCAGCGAAGTTTGCCGCGGCGTAGTTATCTTTTTTCTCTTCGATAATGTGGTAAGCCGGGGAGGTGGTGTAGCTCAGCACCAGATCGCTTTCGCCTTTCAGGAACAGGCCGTAGGCTTCGCTCCAGCCCTTGGTAACGGTAACGGTTTTCGCCGCCAGCTTCTGCCAGGCTTCCGGCGCTTTATCGCCGTAGACTTTTTGCATCCACAGCAGCAGGCCCAGGCCCGGCGTACTGGTGCGCGGATCTTCATAAATCACCCGCCATTTTTGCTCGCCCTCAACCAGCTCTTTCAGGCTTTTCGGCGGATTTTTCAGCTTGTTTTTATCGTAAACAAAGGCGAAGTAGCCGTAATCGAACGGCACGAAGGTGTCGTTGTCCCAGCCGCCGGGCACGCTGACCGCGCTCGCCGGGACGCCGCTTTTGGCGAACAGCTTGCTTTGCGAAGCGGCTTCCAGCAGGTTGTTATCCAGCCCCAGCACCACGTCGGCTTTGCTGTTTTTGCCTTCCATTCGCAGGCGGTTGAGCAGCGAGACGCCATCTTCCAGCGCCACGAACTTCAGCTCGCAGCCGCAGTCGGCTTCAAAGGCTTTTTTAACCGCCGGGCCCGGGCCCCAGTCGGCGGAGAACGAGTCGTAGGTATAAACGGTGAGCAGCGGTTTGGCAAAAACGGGCGCGGCGACCAGCGCCAGCAGGGGGAGTAATTTTTTCAACACTTTGCACCTCAGAAAAAGGGGTGGCAAAGGATTTTGAGAGGGCCTCAAATCCCTTCGCCGGCGTTATCCGGATCAGGTTCGACGGGTATTTTCTCAGCCCATACGCTTTATCTTCGGGTTGCTTCTGCGCTAACCGCGCGTTGAGGCAACTTGAATGAGATTGCGTATGTTTATTAGCACCCCGTTGAGAACGGCAGTTAGTGTAATGATTTTGTTTGCCAACGGAAAGCATTACGGCTCCGGCGGTGCGAACCACGCGGACTTAAAGTCAAACCAGCCGAGCGTGTTCATGCGTACGCCGCGCATGCTGCGCTGCCCCTGGATCATCAGCCAGTGGTGGATCAGCGGCACCACGGTTTGATTGGCCAACAGCTGCTGACTCCAGGTGGCCGGGTTCAGCTCGCCCGCGCGCCAGCGAGCGGCGTCCTGTTCCCAGTCGATGGGGATACAGTTGCGAATCAGCGGAACTTCATACAGCCAGGCAAACAGGGAGAAATCGATCGGCAGCGTAAAGTTGGCGCTGTTGAGCCAAACGTCGCTGACCACCTCCCCGCGGTGCCACTCCTGATACTCCAGCTCCTGGATCTCCAGCTTAACCTGATGCTCGGCCAGCAGCGTTGCCATGATCCCGCCCATCACGCGATGCTCGACGTGATCCTGGTAGTAGGTCAGCCTGACCGTCTCAAGGCCGGCAGGCTTCTCGCAGGCGTGGCTGCGCGCATGATGCCAGCGGGGCAGCAGGCCATACGCCGGGAACCAGTTGCCTTGATAGTGCTCGCCCGCGTGATAGAGCAGGTTAGCGGGCTGGAACACATAGCTTAGCCACTGGCGTACCGCGCTGTTACCGCCCAGCGGGCTGCGGGCGTCGAACAGCAGGTAATAACACCCCTCTTCCAGGCGGCTTTCCACCGCTTTTTCGCTTTGCGTGGTGCCCTGTAACGTCAACCCGCCGTTGGGTTCTTCGCTGATTTCCGGCAGGACCCAGACGTTCACTTCATCGATCAGCGCCCGGTAGCCGAAATAGTCATCGAAGGCGTGAATTTTCAGCTGATTCTGGTTATTACGCACAACCGAGTAGGGCCCGGTCCCCACGGGGATACTGGAGAAATTCTCCATCGTTCGCCACTCATGAGGGAGGATCATGGCCGGGACCTGGCTTAACAACCACGGCAGCCAGCGGTCGGGCTGGCGGAGATGAATATCGAGGGTCCATGCGGTGGGAGAGTCGATGCGCTCGATATGAGAGAACAGCGGCAGGGCGTTGCTGCGCTGCAGAGAGGTGATGACATCTTCCATCTCCAGCTCTCGTCCATGATGAAAATGAATCCCCGGACGCAGAAAAAAGCGCCAGTGGGTGGGGGCGATCTGCTGCCAATGGTGGGCAATATCGGCCTCCAGTTCCCCATTTTCCTCATTTACCCGCGTCAGGGCGCTAAAAATCTGCCGGGCAATATGCGTTTCCGAGCGGCGCAACGCGCTGCCGGGCAGCAGATTTTTCATCGGCCGATAGTAGAGCACGCGCAGGATATGCCGGCCCTGACGAAAGCTGCGGCCTAAATGGGAAACCAGCATTTGCCGGACGGCGGCTTTATCGCCAACCAGCTGCACCAGCTGATCGATTCTGTCCTGATCCAGCAGATCTTCCGCCCTCTGCTGCTGCAGGGCGAGACCGGTATAGAGAAAAGAGAGGCGGGAGCGCTTGCCGCGCCCGGCCTCCGCCTCCCAGGTCAGCCAGCCGCGCGCTTCCATCATGTTGAGCAGGGTACGCATATGGCGGCGCGAGCAGCTTAGCATCTCTGCCAGCGCATTCAGCGTGGTCTCCTGCGACTTGCCATCGCAGCACTGCCACAGGCGGATGAACTGCTGTTGTAAACGACCGGAAGACATAAAAGGGGAACTCCTGATAAAAACTCAGCAATTTATTACTTCCTATATTAAGTCAATAATCAACGTCGATGAAGCGAGGAGGTGAATATGATGGGGTCAACCATGAAACAGTTCTACCAACGCTACTTTTCTGCGACGCAGGATGCGTCCTGGCTGGCCCGCCTGATGGCAGGAAGACAGCAGAAAATGCTCGGCGAACTGATGCAGTGGGGAGTTACGTCGCAGACCTCGGATCATTGACTTGCAGACATCATGTGTGACTGAGTATTGGTGTTATACTCGTCGTCTTTCAAGCTGCAGGTGCGTTGGCTGCGCCCGCTCGCCCAGGCCACATAGTTATCTATGTTTCCAGGGACTTACGTTCTGGCCGCCTGCCCGCAACTCGAAATCCATAGAGTATAGAATCACCCGCCAGCAGAATACTTCTGCTGGCTTTTTTCGTTTTCTTCGCGTGCTTAAGGATATTTCATGCTGTGGTTAATGACGATGGGGCGTCGTCTAAACGGCGTTTACGCCGCTTTTATGCTTGTCGCTTTCATGATGGGGATCGCCGGCGCGCTGCAGGCGCCGACGCTCAGCTTATTCCTCAGCCGCGAAGTGGGCGCGCAGCCGTTCTGGGTAGGACTGTTCTATACGGTTAACGCCATTGCCGGCATTCTGGTCAGCCTGGCGCTGGCTAAACGCTCCGACAGCCGGGGCGATCGCCGGCGGCTGATTATGTTTTGCTGCCTGATGGCGGTGGGAAACGCGCTGCTGTTCGCTTTTAATCGCCACTATCTGACGCTGATTACCTGCGGGGTTATGCTGGCCTCGGTGGCGAATGCCGCGATGCCGCAGCTTTTTGCCCTGGCGCGGGAATATGCCGATAGCTCGGCGCGCGAAGTGGTGATGTTCAGTTCGATAATGCGTGCGCAGCTTTCGCTGGCGTGGGTTATTGGTCCACCGCTGGCTTTTATGCTGGCGCTGAATTATGGCTTCACCACCATGTTTTCGATTGCCGCCGGGATCTTTGTTATAAGCCTGGCGCTGATCGCCGTCAAACTGCCCTCGGTCGCCCGCATTGAGCAGCCTTCGGAAGGCGCTGACGTGCTGGTGCAGGCCGGAGGATGGCACGATAAAAACGTGCGGATGCTGTTCATCGCCTCCACGCTGATGTGGACCTGCAATACCATGTATATCATTGATATGCCTCTGTGGATCAGCAGCGATCTTGGCCTGCCGGACAGCCTCGCGGGGATTTTGATGGGCACCGCTGCCGGGCTGGAGATCCCGGCGATGATACTGGCGGGCTACTACGTTAAGCGCTGGGGCAAACGCAAGATGATGGTGACAGCGGTTGCGGCGGGCGTGCTGTTTTATATCGGTCTGATTCTGTTCCACGACCGCGTGGCGCTGCTGGTGCTACAGCTGTTTAATGCCGTATTTATCGGGATTGTTGCCGGGATTGGCATGCTGTGGTTTCAGGATCTGATGCCCGGACGGGCGGGCGCCGCGACGACGCTGTTTACCAACAGTATTTCCACCGGGGTGATTCTGGCGGGGGTGATTCAGGGCGCGCTGTCGCAAAGCTATGGTCACGCCAGCGTCTACTGGACGATTGCCGCAATTTCGCTGGTGACGCTGTTTATGACCAGCAGGGTGAAAGATATCTGAATCGCTCCCCCTGTCCCGGCAGGATGCTAGGACAGGGGCTGGACAGGTTATTTCAACACGATCCTTTTAATATCGCCGATAATAAAAACATACGCGATAACGCCAACCAGCGCGGTTAAACCGATATAAATCAGCGCGTAGAAAAAATTACCGGTCATGGATATGATAACCCCAATAATTAATGGGGTAATAATTGATGCCATATTAGCACAGAAGTTGAAGATGCCGCCGGTCAATCCGCCCATATTCTTCGGGGCAATGTCAGAAATAAGCGTCCAGCCGAGGCCAACCATACCCTGGCCAAAAAATGCAATCGACATAATAATAATGACTGCGGTGTTGCTATCGACCCAGTTAGCAATGATGATGCAGCTCGACAGTAGCAGTCCGGAAATAATTGGCAGCTTTCTGCTAATATTTACCGAGTTGGTTTTCTTTATTATTTTATCGGATACCCAACCGCCGAAAAAGATACCGATAGCCGCGGCCAGGAACGGCCAGGAGGCGAAGAAACCCACGTGAAGCCAGGGGAGGTGACGTTCGTTAGCCAGATAAGTCGGGAACCATGTCAGGAAGAAAACCAGCGTGGTGTTACCGGCAAATTGACCAAGGCTGGCGCCGATGATTTGCCGGCAGCACAGTAGACGTTTCGCATCATGCCAGTTGAAAGGGATATTTTCATTGACGGATGTCGTATTTTCTACGCCGATATACTCCAGCTCTTCTTTATTTGCCGTTTTTGATTCATGTGGCTCGTGATAAAACTTCCACCATACAAAAGTAAACGCAATACCCAACCCACCGGTCAGGAAAAATAGCGTTCTCCAGCCATGATGCTCCAGAATTAAAAAAAGGAGCGGAGAGAATGCGGCCAGGCCAATATATTCACCGACGGTGTAAGTCGCCGTTGCCCGGGCGCGTTCATGCTGCGGAAACCATTTACTGACGACACGGCTATTAACCGGGAAACAGGGGGCTTCGCTGATGCCTAAGCCTAAACGCAGCAGCAGCAGCGATTTTAGGCCGACAGAAAAGCTTTGCAGTAAGGTAAAGGTTGACCAGAAAAAAATAGAAAGCGCGTAGGTCAGCTTATTGCCGAAGCGATCGAGAAACATCCCGCCGGGAATTTGCGCCAGAGCGTAGGTCCAGGCGAAAGCGGAAAAAACGATCCCCATCATGGCCGGGTCAATATCTATTTCGCTCGTTAACTTGGGCGCAACAACACCTAAAATAGTCCGATCGAGATAATTTATCATCGTCCCTATCGATAGTAACATTAAAATTACAATTCGCGTTTTAGTTCGCTTTTGCGTGGCCGACGGCAAAATCGGCCGTTCCTGAGCATCGATCGTCCTCATAGTGATTTCCTTTAAAGTTTAAAATATTTTTGCATGAATTTATGCAGGCAAAAATATTCTATTTGACGTTGACGCTATCGATGATAAGTCACGCTTTGTTACGGCTTCTGTGACATGGCATAACAATATTTGATATGACCCCGATATTTCTCCTTTTCGGCTCATCATCGATAGCCTGTATGGTATATTAGGGGCATGAGTTTTATTCTTATATTATACGAGCAAAAATAATGAACCTAAAGCAACTTTATTATTTTAAGCGGCTGGCAGAAACCGAGCACTACACTGAAGCCGCCTCCAGTCTTTTTATCACTCAACCCTCGCTAAGCCACGCCATATCTGAACTGGAGAAAGAGCTTGGCGTGGCGCTATTTGCCAGGAAAGGGCGTAATGTCAAAATTACGCAGAATGGTAAGCGCTTTCTGCCCTACGTCGAAGATGCCCTGGCCTCATTAGAGAATGGCCGCATGACGTTGCAAAAAAATAGCGACGAGAACAAGGAGAATATTCGCATTGCGTTCATTTACACCATGGGCGAATATGTTGTTCCGCAGTTAATTAATAAATATTCCCTTTCACCATCTCGTCACAATGTGACATTTTCTTTTACTCAGGGAACGTCGTTAACGCTTCTGCAGGAACTGAAGGCCGGGAAAAGCGATCTGGCGATTTGTTCCTATATTGCGGATGAGCCTGATATCGACTTTATTCCTATTATTCAGCAGGAGCTGGTCGTGGTGACGGCAAAAGATCACCCTCTGGCCAGGCTCTATGAAAATGAAGTCGACCTGGTGGAGACTATCCACTATCCCTATATCTATTTTTCAGAAAATAGCGGGTTACGCCCCTTTATTGATAACGTGTTTATGCAGCAAAAGCTGGTGCCGGATATTGCCTGCTACGTTGATGAGGATACGGCGATGGCGGGGCTGGTCAGTATTGATTACGGTATTGCGATTATGCCGCGAATTTCCGCGCTCTCGTATTACAACGTGCATATCCTGACGATTAAAAATGCGATTCCTCCACGTTATATCTATCTGGCAACGATGAAAGAGCGGGTACTTTCTCCGGCGATTCAGTCATTTAAAGATGTCATTATTAATGACAGCCAAAAAATCCGCTAGCAACATCGCCCGGAGGGTGACCCCCGGGCGAAGTTTTATCAGGAAAGAATATCCATCAGTTCACGCAGTTGGGTAATGGCGATTTGCCCTGGCGCAGAAGCCTGGCCGACGGTACCGAAGGTCATTGCTGAACCGAACAAACGGCCGGTTACCCGGCTCACGCCGCCGGATTTACCCATCGACATGGTGATTAACGGCCGAGTCGCGTACTTCTCTTTCATCGTCAGGGTTGCCGAGAGCAGGGTCAGGACATCCTGCGGCGACTGCGGCATAACCGCGATCTTCGGCAGGTCAGCGCCAAGATCCTGCATGCGGCGCAGGCGGTAGATGATATCTTCCTGAGCCGGCGTTTTATGGAAATCATGATTGCTCATGATAACTTTGACGCCCGCAGCGTGGGCATCGCTCACCAGCGAGCGAATTTGCGCTTCGTCGTTGAACAGCTCGATATCAATCACGTCGGTCAGACCGCTAACGGCCGCCTGGCGATTCAGCTCAAAATAGGCTTCGTCGCTGATTTCCGTTTCGCCACCCTCTTTTTTACTGCGGAAGGTGAACAGCAGCGGGATCTCTTTCAGCAGCTGGCGAATCTCGCCCAGCGCCAGTAGTACCTGCTCCGTTTCTCTGACCTGGGTGAAGTGATCGACGCGCCACTCGATAATATCGGCTCCGGCGGTAGCCAGCGCGCGCGCGTTAGTCTGCAGCTCGGCGAGCGTTTTGCCGATCAGCGGTACGCAGATTAAGGTTTCCCCTTCCTGGAAGGTGATGTTTTTTACTGTTACTGCTTGAGTCATGTTGGTATCCATTATTCTTTTTGTCATTGACCATCAGGCGGTTGCTGCAACCCGGGATGTTTTTGCAGCGGCGCGAACCTGAAGCTGACGATAACCGATGTACAGGGCGATCACAAAGCCGACGATCGCGATCAGAAGATCGAACCACATAATGCTGGCGATACCCATCTTCGACAGTTTTGCCGTGATCAGCGGGATCGTAAAGCTGGCCAGACTTCCTGCGGTATAAAAGATCCCGGTGGCTTTGCCTTTTCCGTTCGGGAAGCTCATGGCCATAATGGTCGCGCCTATCTGCAGCACGCCGCCGGCGGCGGCAAAGCCGATGATAAAGGCGAAGCCGGTCACTATCATTGGCGTAGGGAACAGGCAAACGATCAGCAGTGACATCATCGACAGGAAAGTGTAAACGATCATGGCGACGGCCGAGCTAAATACCTCTTTGACAAAGGCCGCGGTGACGAACACGCACGTCAGGGAACCGGCAGTATAGACGCTCAGGAGTTTAATGGCCGACTCGTGCGGGATGCCGGCAACGAACTCGCCGTACTGCGCTAACCACTGGCTGACCAGATAAAAAGTCGCCATACCGATATAGCCGTACAGGGTAAAGATGGCCATATCCAGCTTGCCGGCGTTCGCCTGCGGGGCTACGGCGGCGGCCGACGATTTTTCTGCGGTTTCCTTTTTCGCCCGATGGTCCGGGAAAGGCATTTTTATCAGGTAGATAGCGCTAATAATCATCAATACAGCGGCGATGATAAACGACCATCCGTACCACATATTCGCCCAAATCAGCGCACCGATAATGAACGGCAGCAGGAACTGCCCGGCAGAGACAAAGGCTTTGATCAGCACATTTGCCCGGCTGGCGGAGTTAGGGAAAGACTCCATCAACGCCGGATAGGTTCCGGAATCGAGGAAGCTGTTTGCCAGACCGGCCATAATGCCGAAGAAGTAGGCCATATAAATGTTTTTCGTCAGTAAAATACCGAGGAAAAACACCAGATAGCTGGCGATGCCGAGATAGATAAAAGGTTTACGGCCAAAACGGTCGGACAGGAATCCTGTGACGATCGTGGCGAGCTTACCGATCCCGAGCGACGAAATGACGATGGAGACGCCGGCAGCGTCGGTTCCCCACTGTTCCTGCAGATTCGCCATATTGAGGGTGATTAACAAAACCCCCATGCCGTGGATCAGGTAGTTAAGATAGAGCCCAGCCGCCGTTGGGACATATGGATTTTTCATCGCGCCCATCCTTAGAACAGGATATTTTTGACGTGTTCAACCGGCATTTCTTTGCCCGTCCAGATTTCAAAAGCGCGCGCGCCTTGCCAGAGCATCATCCCCAGACCGTTGATGGTGCGGCAGCCTTTTTTCTCGGCCACTTCCAGCAGATAAGTTTTGCGCGGGTTATAGACCACGTCAGACACGATCAGATCCGGGCGCAGGAAGCTGTCATCAGGCAGCAGCATCTGGCCTTCAAACGGTTTCATACCCACGCCGGTGGCGTTGGTCAGAATGACGCTGCTGTCGATTTCCGCGCGCAGTTTGTCATGATCGTCCAGATCGAACAGGTGGATCTCGCAGTTGGTGTTATTACGGATTTTGGCGACGGTCTGTTCTGCATTGGCGAAGAACTTATCTTTGCGGTTAAAGATGGAGATCGCTTTGACGCCATCGAGCGCGGCCTGAACGCAGAGCGCGGTTGCCGCGCCGCCTGCGCCCAGAACGGTCATTTTTTTGCCGATGATATCAATGCCCTCTTCTTTGAGCGCGCGCATATAGCCGGTGCCATCGGTAATGTGGCCGGTCAGTACGCCATTGTCGTTCACCACGGTATTCACCGCGCCAACCAGTTCTGCCGCCGGCGAGAGCTTGTCCAGATACTGGCAAATCTCCGTTTTGTTCGGCATGGAGACGTTACAGCCGCGCAGTTTTAACGCGCGAAAGCCCTGTACCACGTCTTTCAGCTCTTCGTTACCGACTTCGAACGCCAGGTAAACATAGTCCAGCCCCAGATGAGCAAAAGCTTCGTTATGCATGGTTGGCGACATGCTGTGGCGAATCGGAGTCGCAATCAGGCCAATCAGCTCGGTGTGTCCAGTAATACGTTCTGCCATGATAAAATCCTCAATATGTTAGAAATGGAATTTTTGTCGATTCGCGGTTGCCGAGAGCCCCCATATCTTCGAGGGTGTCCAGCACGTTGCGCCCTTCGCGCACGCCATCAATGATTCGCCGGGCCATCAGGCTGTCGCCGATGTTCATTATTTTTACGTTATTGGCTCTGGCCCATTGTTCAATCTCAGTGAGACCGGCGGTGTTGGCGCACATTCCCAGGCAGACGAAGCCGTAATCGAAAGGAATGTCGAAGGTGCCATCCGCATTTTTAACGGTGAAATGCTTCGGGGTGACGGCAACCAGCTGCGTGCGCATGTGCTGTTCCACGTGATGTTCATCCAGCATGGTCAACATGGCGTTTTTGGTAATGATGTCCAGATCGCGACCCGGCGCGTCCTGCATCTCGATAAGCACGGCGCTGGCACCGCGCGCGGAGAAGTACTCGATGACGTCCAGACCCACGGCGCCTGCGCCGACGACGGCGATGCGTTTACCTGTAGCATCGGCAAACTGGTCCAGATGATGAATCATGTTGGTAATGGAGAAGACGTTCCCGCCTTCGACATCGATGTTCTCGCGCAGTCCTTCAATGGGCGGCAGCAGGGGCACTGAACCGGTGGCGTTGACGATTAAATCCGGGCGAAGAGCGGAAACGGACGCCACGGTGGCGCGTCTGCCGACCTGCAGCATCAGGTTATCGAGCGAGGCGATACGGTTTTTCATAAACTGCGGAAAATCAGCGATACGCTTTTTCTCCGGCAGCAGGGAGATCTCGCTGGCCAGTCCGCCGATGCTGTGCTTCTCTTCCAGCAGCCAGGTATGGCAGCCGACTTCAGCCGCGGTGCAGGCCGCTTCCATTCCCGCCGTACCCGCGCCGATGACCACGACGTTGGTATCGCGGATCACGCGCTGCTGCTTATACGCGTCGCCGTGGATGATATCCGGGTTGATCGAGCAGCGAAGAGGGCGGGAGCGGGCGATGCGGTGATCCGCGCAGCCAATGTTGCAGGAGATGCATTTCCGCATCAGACGTTCGTTGCCGCTTTGAACTTTTTGCACCCACTCCGGCTCGGCGATCAGGCCGCGGCCAATGGCAATCAGGTCGGCATCGCCGCTGGCGATAATATCTTCGGCGACTTTCGGGGTACGGATGTTGCCGGCAATCACCGTGGGCTTGTGGAATTTGTCGCGTACCGCGCGAGAGAGATAGCGCTTCCAGCCATCTTCCAGAGACATCTGGTCAATCTGGAAATTGAGGTTGTCGTTTTGCGCGGCGGAGACGTTGATAATATCCACTTTTTCCTGACACAGTTCGAGGATCTGCAAGGAGTCTTCGAGCGTATTTCCACCTTTCAGAAAGTCATCGGCGCTAATACGCAGGCTGACCGGAAAACGCGGGCCTACGCAGGCCCGTACCTTATCGACGATTAGGGTTAATATTCTGGCGCGATTCTCTACGCTGCCGCCAAATTCATCGGTGCGCTTATTAAACAGCGGTGATAAAAACTGGCTAATTAAATAAGAGTGGCCGGCGTGAATTTCCACGCAGTCGAATCCAGCGCGGCGAACGCGCTCCGCCGCGTCACCAAATTTATCGACGGCATGATATATCTCATCGTGCGTCATCGGGCGGGGAATATTCCCGTTCTTTTTGGACGGCGTGCTGGAAGAAGACAGCGGCATTTCGCCGTTCAGGCGATACGCATAGGCCGACGCGCCGGCGTGGTTTAATTGAATACTGACGCAGGCGCCGTGTTTATGTAAGGTTTCGGTTAATTTGAACAGGCGCGGAATATATTGATCGTTATCGATACGCAGCTGCGTAGTGCCGTTAGAGGCGAAAGGAAAATCGATGCAAATATTCTCGATAGTGATGAGTCCTGTGCCGCCCCGCGCGCGTAGCTCATAGTAGTCAATCTGCTCCTGCGTGACTTCCCCGTTCAGGCTCGCCAGGTTAGTGCCCATTGGCGGCATGATGATGCGGTTTTTTATTGTCATTCCGTTAATGGTCAACGGGGAAAAAAGATGGGGATAGTGGCTCATATGCTCTCTCCACTGGATGCCTGATGGCCTTTTACGGCGATTCTGGCCTGTCCAAAGTTAATATTTCTCTGTGGGGAAAGATAACGAGGCGTTTAATAGAAAAATAATGCTTTTTTTTGCGCGGAGCTATAGCGTGATTCTATGGGATTAACAATTTATTTACACATTAGTGTTTTTACCTTAAATATTTCAATCGATTTTTTACTTGTACTTGTGGAATGACACAAAAAGAGTAGGGGAATGATTGAATAGATGCCCAATTGATAATGATTTATTTTTATCGCGGCGAAAATGTCGCCCCGTTATAGCGACGAATATTGATATATGTGCGCCAGATCTCATTTTTACCGGCGAAAAAAAAGCCCGGATCGCGGTCCGGGCTGAGATATACATGGCGGCTGCCTTAATTCATAAAGGCCGGCTGTTTTTTCTCATAGGCTGAGATCGCCTCTTCATGCTGCAAAGTCAGGCCGATGCTGTCCAGACCGTTCAGCATGCAGTGGCGGCGGAAAGCGTCAATTTTAAAGCTGTAAGATTTATCGCCTGCTTTAACCACTTCGGCTTCCAGATCGACTTCAAACTTAATGCCCGGCTGAGAGTGGACCAGCTTAAACAGCTCATCGACCTGCGCTTCGCTCAGGGTGACCGGCAGCAGCTGATTGTTAAAGCTGTTGCCGTAGAAGATATCGGCGAAGCTCGGCGCGATGACGACTTTAAAACCGTAATCGGTCAGCGCCCACGGCGCGTGCTCGCGCGAAGAGCCGCAGCCGAAGTTTTCCCGCGCCAGCAGGATAGAGGCGCCTTTATATTCCGGGAAGTTCAGCACGAATTCCGGGTTAGGCTGTTCGCCTTTGTCGTCCAGGAAGCGCCAGTCGTTAAACAGATGGGCGCCAAAACCGGTACGCGTGACTTTCTGCAGGAACTGCTTTGGAATGATTGCATCGGTATCGACGTTCGCGGCGTCCAGCGGAACCACCAGGCCGGTATGTTGGGTAAATTTCTCTGCCATGATGGTTTCCTTATTTCAAGCTACGGATATCGGCGAAATGACCGGTCACGGCCGCCGCGGCTGCCATGGCCGGGCTGACCAGGTGAGTGCGTCCGCCGCGGCCCTGACGGCCTTCAAAGTTACGGTTGCTGGTGGAGGCGCAGCGCTCGCCCGGGTTCAGGCGGTCGTTGTTCATCGCCAGGCACATGGAGCAGCCGGGTAAACGCCACTCAAAACCGGCTTCAATAAAGATTTTATCCAGGCCTTCGGCTTCGGCCTGCGCTTTTACCGGACCAGAGCCTGGCACGACCAGCGCCTGAACGCCCGGCGCCACTTTACGGCCTTTCGCGATCTCGGCCGCCGCGCGTAAGTCTTCGATACGCGAGTTGGTGCAGGAACCGATAAAGACTTTATCAATGGCGACTTCGGTTAACGGTACGCCAGATTTCAGGCCCATATAGGCCAGCGCTTTTTCCGCGCTCGCGCGCTCTACCGGGTCGGAGAATGAGGCCGGATCTGGAATGATGTCGGTAACGGAGATCACCTGGCCTGGGTTAGTGCCCCAGGTGACCTGCGGGGCGATCTCTTCCGCCTGCAGGGTGACAACGCTGTCAAAGGTCGCGCCATCATCGGTGGTCAGGGTTTTCCAATAAGCGACGGCGTCGGCAAAATCTTCGCCTTTCGGCGCGTGCAGGCGGCCTTTCACGTAATCAAATGTGGTCTGGTCAGGCGCTACCAGGCCTGCTTTTGCGCCCATTTCGATAGCCATATTGCACAGGGTCATGCGGCCTTCCATGCTTAAATCGCGAATGGCTTCGCCGCAAAATTCAACAACGTGCCCGGTACCGCCGGCGCTGCCGGTTTTACCGATGATCGCCAGAACGATATCTTTGGCGGTGATGCCCGGAGCCGCTTTACCTTTGACTTCGATCTTCATGGTTTTAGCGCGACCCTGCTTCAGCGTCTGCGTAGCCAGGACGTGTTCGACTTCAGAGGTGCCGATACCGAAGGCCAGCGCGCCGAATGCGCCATGGGTTGCCGTGTGTGAGTCGCCGCAGACGATGGTCATACCCGGCAGGGTGACGCCCTGTTCCGGCCCCATCACGTGGACGATGCCCTGGAAAGGGTGGTTCAGATCGTACAGTTCCACGCCGAACTCTTTGCAGTTTTTAATTAACTCCTGCATCTGGATACGCGCCATTTCGCCGGACGCGTTAATGTCTTTCGTCTGCGTTGAAACGTTGTGATCCATCGTGGCGAAGGTTTTGCCCGGCTGACGTACCGGGCGTTTGTGGGCGCGCAGACCGTCAAACGCCTGCGGCGAGGTCACTTCGTGAACCAGATGGCGGTCAATATACAGCAGCGGGGTTTCGTTTTGCGCTTCATAAACCACGTGAGCATCGAACAACTTTTCGTATAACGTCTTCGCCATGATTACACCCCTTCAGCGACATAGCGGGCAATGATATCGCCCATTTCATCGGTACTGACCGCCGCCGCGCCGCGCGCTAAATCGCCGGTACGTACGCCTTCTTCTAATGCGCGGTTGATCGCATTTTCAATCGCGGTTGCCGCGTTATCGGCATCCAGGCTATAGCGCAGCAGCAGCGCCAGGGAGAGGATCTGCGCGATGGGGTTAGCGATGTTTTTACCGGCGATATCCGGCGCGGAGCCGCCTGCGGGTTCATATAAACCAAAGCCTTGCTCGTTGAGGCTGGCGGACGGCAGCATGCCCATTGAACCGGTAATCATGGCGCATTCGTCAGACAGGATGTCGCCGAAAAGATTGGAGCACAGCAGGACGTCAAACTGGGACGGATCTTTGATCAGCTGCATGGTGGCGTTGTCGATATACATATGCGACAGCTCAACGTCAGGATACTGCTTACTGACTTCACTAACGATTTCACGCCACAAAATAGAAGACTGCAGCACGTTCGCTTTATCAATCGAGGTCACTTTGTGGCGACGCTTGCGGGCGGACTCGAACGCAATATGGGCGATACGCTCAATCTCAAAGCGATGATACACCTCGGTATCGAACGCTTTCTCATGCTGGCCGCTGCCTTCACGGCCTTTCGGCTGGCCGAAGTAAATGCCGCCGGTCAGTTCGCGGACGCATAAAATGTCGAAGCCGTTAGCGGCGATATCGGCGCGCAGCGGGCAAAACTCTTCCAGGCCCTGGTACAGCTTAGCCGGGCGCAGGTTGCTGAATAATTTGAAATGCTTACGCAGGGGCAGCAGCGCGCCGCGCTCCGGCTGCTCCGCGGGCGGCAGGTGCTCCCATTTCGGTCCGCCAACGGAGCCAAACAGGATCGCGTCGGCCTGTTCGCAGCCTTCGACGGTAGTCTGCGGCAGGGGAGTGCCCTGACGATCGATGGCGACACCGCCGACGTCGTGCTGGCTAGTGGTAATGCGCATATCAAAACGGTGGCGAACGGCTTCCAGTACTTTCATCGCCTGGTTCATGACTTCCGGGCCAATACCATCACCTGGTAAAACAGCAATATGGTAATTCTTCGACATTACACGGTTTCCTTATTGTTCTCTTTATTCTGAGCTTTGCGTTGCAATTCTTTTTCGACTTCAGCGGCGCGCCAGATATTGTTCAGGACGTGAACCATGGCTTTCGCGGACGATTCCACGATATCCGTCGCCAGGCCCACGCCGTGGAAGCGGCGGCCGTTGTAGTTCGCCACGATGTCCACCTGGCCCAGCGCATCCTTACCCTGACCCTTGGCGTTGAGGTCATATTTGACCAGCTCAATCTCATAGCCGGTGATGCGGTTAATGGCCTGATAAATGGCGTCCACCGGGCCGTTACCGTTGGCGGCCTCAGCTTTTGTTTCATCACCGCAGGCCAGCTTCACGGAGGCGGTTGCGATATCGCTGGAGCCGGACTGCACGCTGAAGTAATCCAGGCGGAAATGTTCCGGTTCTTCCTGTTGTTTATTAATGAAGGCTAACGCTTCCAGGTCATAGTCAAATACCTGGCCCTTTTTATCCGCCAGCTTGAGGAACGCGTCATACAGATGGTCCATGTTGTAGTCGGTGTCTTTATAGCCCATCTCTTCCATACGGTGTTTTACCGCCGCGCGGCCGGAGCGTGAGGTCAGGTTCAGCTGCACCTGGTTCAGACCGATAGATTCCGGCGTCATGATTTCGTAGTTTTCGCGATTCTTCAGCACGCCGTCCTGGTGAATACCGGAAGAGTGGGCAAAGGCGCCGGTTCCGACGATAGCTTTGTTGGCAGGGATCGGCATATTGCAAATCTGGCTGACGGTCTGGCTGGTACGCCAGATTTCCTGGTGATTAATGCGGGTGTGCACATTCATAATGTCTTTGCGCACTTTAATCGCCATGATCACTTCTTCCAGCGAGCAGTTGCCGGCGCGTTCGCCGATACCGTTCATCGCGCCTTCAACCTGGCGAGCGCCGGCGTGGACCGCTGCGAGGGCGTTGCCGACCGCGATGCCTAAGTCGTCATGGGTATGGACGGAGATAATGGCCTTGTCGATGTTAGGCACGCGTTCGTACAAACCGGTGATGATGTTGGCGAATTCGAACGGCATGGTGTAGCCGACGGTATCTGGAATATTGATGGTTGTTGCGCCTGCATTAATCGCGGCTTCAACGACGCGAGCCAGATCGGCAATCGGCGTACGGCCAGCGTCTTCACAGGAAAACTCGACATCGTCAGTGTAGTTGCGTGCGCGCTTCACCATATAGATGGCACGTTCAATAACCTCATCCAGGTTACTGCGCAGCTTGGTGGCGATATGCATCGGCGAGGTGGCGATAAAAGTGTGAATACGGAACGCTTCCGCCACTTTTAATGATTCTGCTGCAACATCGATATCTTTTTCTACGCAGCGGGCCAGGGCGCAAACGCGGCTGTTTTTGATCGTGCGCGCGATGGTTTGCACGGATTCAAAGTCGCCTGGAGACGAGACTGGGAAGCCCACTTCCATGACGTCAACGCCCATCCGCTCCAGGGCCATAGCAATCTGCAGTTTCTCTTTCACACTCAGGCTGGCTTGTAACGCTTGTTCACCGTCGCGTAAGGTCGTATCGAAAATAATGACTTGCTGGCTCATGGTTTAGATCCTTGGTCTGTGTCCTGGCGCCTTGCTTACGAGCATAAAAAAACCCGCGCATTGGCGCGGGTTTTATAGTCTTGCTGGAAGATGACTTAACGATGAACGTCGCCCAACAGCCTACCGCGCAAAATGGATGCGTTTAGTAGTAGTAGGCTGAGAAAGCGAATGCTGCGAATCATTGCGTCATGCTCCAGATGAAATCGTTATGCATTTAGAGTTACTGGATATGGGGTTTGATGTCAACCCTTGGGTGAACAAAAGGTCTTTTTACCCGAGGGGAGAATTAGCTAATTGTGCTGACGATCGCGCTTTTTTGCCGATGATCCTTTTTAGGACATCAGCGCATGTTGAGATATTTTCACTATTTGATAATTTTGATTTTCGCTGAAAGCCACAAGGATAGCGCGCCTGGCCAGAATCATATCTTAATGAAATAGCTGAATTTATTTGTTTGCTGAATGTGTCCGTGTTTGTAAGGGGGAATTATCAATGATAATAAAATGTGAATGTTAAGGGCAGCTTAAACCGATATTGTAATAGTGCTTAAATTATAGTTAACCGCTGCTGTTATTGTTTATTTTTGATATTTATGGGTACACTTGGTTTTATCAAGTAAACAATATGGTTAGAGGGTTGCGGGTACGTTCAACTGCAGAATTTTCGTCGCCACTCATAACCTTAATATATTCCTAAAATTCATCTTTGCCCTTTTGTAAATGTCATATGCATGGTAAATGATATTTTCAGAATTAATTACTGCACTTTGGCAAAGGGAATTTAGCGTGACAGTGGAGTTAAATATGTTAAAAGAAAATACTGAATATAAGCCGGACTCAGAGGTGGAAAACGCAAAACCTCAGCTGAGAATGGTCGACCTGAATCTGTTAACCGTATTTGATGCGGTAATGCAGGAACAAAATATCACCCGTGCGGCACACTCCCTGGGGATGTCGCAGCCGGCGGTCAGCAATGCCGTATCAAGACTGAAGGTGATGTTTAATGATGAGCTGTTTGTTCGTTATGGACGCGGCATCCAGCCAACGGCGCGTGCTTATCAGCTATTTGGTTCTGTACGACAGGCATTACAATTAGTGCAGAACGAGTTGCCGGGCTCGGGCTTCGAGCCGCTCAGCAGCGAGCGGGTCTTTAATTTATGCGTTTGCAGCCCGCTGGATAATGCATTGACTTCGGTTATTTTCAACAAAGTTGGCGAGATTGCGCCCAACATTCATTTGGTCTTTAAATCAGCATTGAATCAAAACACGGAACATCAATTACGTTATCAGGAAATTGAATTCGTTATTGGTTATGAAGAGTTTCGTCGTCCCGAGTTTGCCTGCGTGCCTTTATTTAAAGATGAAATGGTGCTGGTGGCGAGCCGGAAACATCCGCGTATTTCTGGCCCAATGATGGAAAATGATATTTATCAGGAGGAGCATGCGGTTGTCGCTCTCGACCGATACGCTTCATTTAGCCAGCCATGGTATGACACCGCGGATAAACAATCGCGTATTGCTTATCAAGGTAACGCGATGGTCAGCGTATTAAATGTGGTTTCCCAGACCAATATGGTTGCTATCGCACCGCGCTGGTTAGCCAGCGAGTTTGCCGATAAGCTGGATTTGCAAATATTACCGTTGCCGCTGAAAGTGAATAGCCGTACCTGCTATCTTTCATGGCATGAAGCGGCGGGCCGTGATAAAGGGCATCAGTGGATGGAAGAATTGCTGGTCAATATCTGCCAGCGCTAAACGGTCGCGATACAAACGGGGGCTTCGGCTCCTGCTTTGTGTGACAAAAATCACTAAACGTAGAATTTTATTCTGTTTGCGATTGTCCGCCCCCGGCGCTGCCCGTTAAAAAATGGATGATTTGCTGTAGTTGGTTATTTTCCCCGAGCATTGACTATCATATTTTCTTATCTCCGAAGTTTTTCACCGTGTTTTAGCTGCGAACCTTTCTTTTATCCTTTTAATGGCTCTTAGGTGCCGACGGTCGCCAATTGCCTGCCCGTTAGCGAGCAGTTATGGTAACGGCATGCAGTCTATTCACCTCAGGACGAAGCTTTTGCGCTTCGTCCTGTGCGAGCGCGCGGAAATCGGATTCCGCTGTCGTTAAAAACTATAAGCCGGGAGGCAAACCATGGAGATGTTGTCAGGAGCCGAAATGGTCGTCCAGTCGCTGGTCGATCAGGGCGTCAAGCAGGTGTTCGGTTATCCCGGGGGCGCGGTCCTCGATATCTATGATGCGTTACATACCCTTGGCGGAATCGATCACGTACTGGTCCGCCATGAGCAAGCTGCCGTGCATATGGCGGATGGCCTTGCGCGCGCAACGGGCGAGGTCGGGGTAGTCCTGGTGACCTCGGGTCCGGGGGCGACTAACGCGATTACCGGCATTGCGACTGCTTATATGGATTCCATTCCGCTGGTGATTCTTTCCGGCCAGGTCGCGACGTCCTTAATTGGCTACGATGCTTTCCAGGAGTGCGACATGGTGGGGATCTCCCGACCGGTGGTAAAACACAGCTTTCTGGTTAAGCAAACCGAAGATATTCCCGGCGTGCTGAAAAAAGCGTTCTGGCTGGCAGCCAGCGGGCGTCCCGGCCCGGTCGTCGTGGATCTACCGAAAGATATTCTCAATCCGGCGAAAAAACTGCCGTACGCCTGGCCAGATACGGTCAGCATGCGCTCTTATAATCCGACGACGTCGGGTCATAAAGGGCAGATTAAACGTGCGCTGCAGACGCTGGTGGCGGCCAAAAAACCGGTGGTTTACGTCGGTGGCGGGGCGATTAATGCGCAGTGTGAACCGCAGCTATTTGCGCTGGTTGAGAAACTGAAGCTGCCGGTGGCGTCTTCGCTGATGGGGCTGGGCGCCTTCCCCGCCTCGCACCAGCAGGCGTTAGGGATGCTGGGCATGCATGGGACCTATGAAGCCAATATGACCATGCACCATTCCGACGTGATTTTCGCCGTTGGCGTGCGCTTCGACGATCGTACAACGAATAATCTGGCCAGGTACTGTCCGAACGCGACGGTGCTGCATATTGATATCGATCCCACTTCGATATCCAAGACCGTTCCTGCCGACGTGCCTATCGTTGGCGACGCCCGCCTGGTGCTGGAACAGATGCTGGAACTGCTCGACCATGAAGAGACGCAGCAGCCGCTGGATGAAATCCGCGACTGGTGGCAGCAGATTGAGCAGTGGCGCGCGCGTCATTGCCTGCAGTACGACACGCAAAGCGGCAAGATTAAACCGCAGGCGGTAATTGAGACCATCTGGCGTCTGACGCACGGCGATGCGTACGTGACGTCCGATGTGGGTCAGCATCAGATGTTCGCGGCGCTTTATTATCCTTTCGACAAACCGCGGCGCTGGATCAACTCAGGTGGTCTGGGAACGATGGGATTTGGCCTTCCCGCCGCGCTGGGCGTGAAGATGGCGCTGCCGGAAGAAACGGTGATTTGCGTGACCGGCGATGGCAGCATCCAGATGAATATTCAGGAGCTCTCCACCGCGCTGCAGTACGAGCTGCCGGTGCTGGTGCTGAACCTCAATAACCGCTACCTCGGGATGGTGAAGCAGTGGCAGGATATGCTTTACTCTGGCCGTCATTCACAATCCTATATGGAGTCATTGCCTGATTTTGCTCGCGTCGCGGAAGCCTACGGCCACGTGGGGATTCGTATCAGCGACCCGCAGGAGCTGGAAGCGAAACTCGCTGAGGCGCTGGAGCAGGTGCGTAATAATCGACTGGTTTTCGTTGATGTAACGGTTGACGGCAGTGAGCATGTATACCCCATGCAGATTCGCGGCGGCGGTATGGACGAGATGTGGCTGAGCAAAACGGAGAGGACCTGATTATGCGCCGGATATTATCAGTATTACTGGAGAACGAATCGGGCGCGCTATCCCGCGTGATCGGCCTCTTTTCACAGCGCGGTTATAATATTGAAAGCCTGACGGTAGCGCCGACGGACGATCCGACGTTATCCAGAATGACGATTCAAACCGTTGGCGATGAGAAAGCGATTGAGCAGATAGAAAAGCAGCTGCACAAGCTGGTCGACGTGCTGCGCGTTAACGAGCTCGGACAAGGCGCGCACGTTGAGCGTGAAATTATGCTGGTGAAGGTCCAGGCCAGCGGCTATGGACGCGATGAGGTCAAGCGCAATACGGAAATCTTCCGTGGGCAAATTATCGACGTCACGCCGTCTATCTATACCGTTCAGCTGGCGGGAACCAGCGATAAGCTGGATGCGTTTTTGGCTTCGCTGCGCGACGTGGCGCGAATTGTTGAAGTCGCCCGCTCGGGCGTAGTCGGATTGTCGCGCGGCGACAAAATCATGCGCTGAGCCGCTGAAACCGACGTAAAAATAGCCCGACACAGCCTGTCGGGCTATTTTTTTGCGAAATCGGTGGGAACTGTGGACTAAAGCGGTTGCTGCGCTTACTTTTCTGCGCTTAGATGTTATAAAAACGAATCCATACCTGAAGAATGGTTATGTTCTGTACTTATTACCCAAGGGGCAATTGTGAAACTGGATGAAATCGCCCGGCTGGCCGGTGTCTCGCGAACGACCGCTAGCTATGTGATTAATGGGAAAGCGAAGCAGTATCGCGTTAGCGATAAAACTGTTGAAAAGGTGATGGCGGTGGTTCGTGAGCACAACTATCATCCGAATGCGGTTGCTGCAGGCTTGCGTGCAGGACGTACGCGGTCCATTGGTCTGGTTATCCCGGACCTGGAAAACACCAGCTATACGCGCATCGCTAATTACCTGGAGCGTCAGGCGCGCCAGCGCGGCTATCAGCTATTGATCGCCTGCTCCGAGGATCAGCCGGATAACGAAATGCGCTGCATTGAGCATCTGCTGCAGCGTCAGGTCGACGCGATAATCGTTTCCACCTCATTACCGCCTGAACATCCGTTCTATCAGCGCTGGGCTAACGATCCGTTCCCGATTGTCGCGCTCGACCGCGCGCTCGATCGAGAGCACTTCACCAGCGTGGTGGGCGCCGATCAGGACGATGCTGAAATGCTCGGTGCGGAATTGCGTAAGTTTCCGGCTGAAACGGTGCTGTACCTTGGCGCGCTGCCGGAGCTTTCGGTGAGCTTCCTGCGCGAGCAGGGATTCCGTACGGCATGGAAGGACGATCCGCGAGAGGTGAATTTCCTCTATGCAAACAGCTACGAGCGCGAAGCCGCGGCGCAGCTCTTTGAAAAGTGGCTGGAAACGCATCCAATGCCTCAGGCGCTGTTTACGACTTCGTTTCCGCTGCTGCAGGGGGTGATGGACGTCACGCTGCGCCGGGAAGGGAAGCTGCCTTCTGAGCTGGCTATTGCCACTTTTGGCGATAATGAGCTGCTGGATTTCCTCCAGTGTCCCGTTTTAGCCGTAGCCCAGCGCCACCGCGACGTGGCGGAGCGCGTGCTGGAGATCGTGCTCGCCAGTCTTGATGAACCGCGTAAGCCGAAACCTGGGTTAAGCCGTATCCGGCGCAATCTTTATCGTCGCGGCAGCCTGAATCGCCGCTAAGCGCGTGACCAGGATTATTCGTAGAGCATTCGCCAGACGGAGACGCGTCTGGCGATAATCCGCTGAGATGACGCAAAAATTGCAGGGTTAAGGATCTTTCAGACAAATCCTTAATCTTCCTGACATCTCTTTTAATTTTATTCTTCGCGCCATTTATTTCGCGGTTTAATTAGCCCATAAAAGGATTAGCGTATTTATTTGTATTATTTTGTTACATTCAGCGGGTGAGTTGCTGAATTAACACTCATTTCCTCGCTATTATGGTAGCGATAAGCGCTGTACCCCGCAGTAAGAGTACCTCTCCTGTGAAAACTGGTGCTGTTAACGGTCACCAGAATGGCCTAAAATGCCGCTCGCGTCGCAAACTGACACTTTATATTTTCCCTTCGAAGATATTTTGCTGCTTTAACTGTTACAAGTTTGTTGGTTGTTTTCTTACCGATATTCATAACGTTAATTTGCCTCGTTTGTTGGTTGATTTTTCCTCAGGGCGAATATCGGCTGTAAATAATGGGTTTTTGAGCTCTGTTGGCATCCGTGCTGGCTTGACAAGCTTTTCCTCCGCTCCGTAAACTCCTTCTTGTGGGAATTTGTGGGGTAAAGTGGCGAAAAGGGGTGAGGCTGGCATGTTCCGTGGGGCAACGTTAGTCAATCTCGACAGTAAAGGCCGTCTGGCCGTACCGACGCGCTACCGCGACGGGCTGATCGAGAACGCTTCCGGTCAATTGGTATGCACCATTGACATCCATCACCCGTGCCTGCTGCTTTACCCTTTGCCTGAATGGGAAATCATCGAGCAAAAATTATCGCGTTTATCGAGCATGAACCCCACCGAGCGGCGCGTACAGCGTTTGCTTCTGGGACATGCCAGCGAATGTCAGATGGATAGCGCCGGGAGGCTATTAATCGCCCCGGTGCTGCGGCAACACGCCGGGCTGACAAAAGAAGTGATGCTGGTCGGGCAGTTCAATAAGTTTGAGCTGTGGGACGAAACGACCTGGTATCAACGGGTCAAGGAAGATATCGACGCTGAGCAGTCCGCTTCCGGGGAACTGTCGGAGCGCCTGCAGGATTTGTCTTTGTAAAATGATGGAAAATTATAAACACACTACGGTACTTCTGGATGAAGCCGTTAACGGCCTGAATATTCGTCCTGACGGTATCTACATTGATGGTACCTTTGGCCGCGGCGGTCACTCGCGCCTGATTCTCTCCCAGCTGGGAGCGGAGGGACGCCTGCTGGCGATCGATCGCGACCCGCAGGCTATTGCCGTCGCGAAAACTATCGATGATCCCCGCTTTTCCATCGTTCATGGTCCTTTTTCTCAGCTGGCCGACTATGTTGGCGAGCGCAATCTAACCGGCAAGATCGACGGTATTCTGCTCGATCTTGGCGTCTCTTCACCGCAGCTGGATGACGCTGAACGTGGCTTCTCTTTTATGCGCGATGGTCCGTTGGATATGCGCATGGATCCGACGCGCGGCCAGTCAGCCGCTGAATGGCTACAAACCGCCGACGAAGCCGATATCGCCTGGGTCATCAAAACCTTCGGCGAAGAGCGCTTTGGTAAACGCATTGCCCGCGCCATCGTCGAACGCAACCGCGTCGAACCGATGACGCGTACCAAAGAGCTGGCGGAGGTCGTTGCGGCGGCGACGCCGGTGAAAGATAAATTCAAACATCCCGCGACCCGTACCTTCCAGGCGGTGCGCATTTGGGTGAACAGTGAACTGGAGGAGATAGAGCAGGCGCTAAAAAGCTCGCTCAGCGTGCTGGCCCCGGGCGGGCGGCTCTCAATCATCAGTTTCCACTCGCTGGAAGACCGTATTGTGAAGCGCTTTATGCGCGAGCAAAGCCGCGGTCCGCAGGTTCCGGCAGGGTTACCGATGACCGAAGAGCAGCTTAAAAAACTGGGCGGCCGTGAGCTAAGAGCATTAGGCAAGTTGATGCCGGGCGAAAAAGAGGTAGCTGAAAATCCTCGTGCCCGTAGTTCAGTTCTGCGTATTGCAGAGAGGACGAACGCATGATCGGCAGAGTGACAGAAGCCCTAAGCAAGGTGAAAGGGTCGATAGGAAGCAACGAGCGCCATGCTTTGCCTGGCGTGATCGGAGACGACCTTCTGCGGTTTGGGAAGCTGCCACTCTGCCTGTTCATTTGCATCATTATTACGGCGATTACGGTGGTGACAACGGCGCACCATACTCGCCTCTTAACCGCGCAGCGCGAACAGCTGGTGCTGGAACGCGACGCGCTGGATATTGAATGGCGCAACCTGATCCTCGAAGAAAATGCTCTCGGCGATCACAGTCGGGTTGAGCGGATCGCGACCGAGAAGCTGCAGATGCAGCACGTCGATCCATCACAAGAAAATATCGTTGTACAGAAATAAGGATTATTGCGACGCATGAAAGCAGCGCCGAAAACGCCAAAAGCAAAACGTCAGGAAGAACAGGCCAACTTTATCAGTTGGCGTTTTGCGTTGCTGTGCGGCTGTATTCTGCTGGCGCTGGGTTTCCTGCTGGGCCGCGTGGCCTGGCTACAGGTGATTAGCCCGGACATGCTGGTACGCCAGGGCGATATGCGTTCTCTGCGCGTGCAGGAAGTCTCTACCGCGCGCGGAATGATAACCGATCGTTCCGGCCGCCCGCTGGCGGTGAGCGTGCCGGTAAAAGCTATCTGGGCTGACCCGAAAGAGCTGCATGAAGCCGGGGGCGTGACCCTGGACAACCGCTGGAAGGCGCTGGCCGATGCGCTGAATATGCCGCTGGATCAGCTGGCATCGCGCATCAATACCAATCCACGGATGCGTTTTATCTATCTGGCGCGTCAGGTGAACCCTGATATGGCCGACTACATCCGTAAATTGAAGCTGCCGGGGATTCATCTGCGGGAAGAGTCCCGCCGCTACTATCCGTCTGGCGAAGTAACCGCTCACCTCATTGGCTTCACTAACGTCGATAGCCAGGGGATTGAGGGCGTAGAGAAGAGCTTTGATAAGTGGCTTACCGGCCAGCCCGGCGAGCGTATCGTGCGTAAAGACCGCTATGGTCGAGTGATTGAAGATATTTCGTCCACCGATAGCCAGGCCGCGCATAACCTGGCGCTGAGCATTGACGAACGCCTGCAGGCGCTGGTGTATCGCGAGCTGAATAATGCGGTGGCGTTCAACAAAGCGGAGTCAGGTACCGCGGTTCTGGTCGACGTTAACACCGGCGAAGTGCTGGCGATGGCCAACAGCCCGTCGTACAACCCGAATAATTTCGCGGGTACCTCCAAAGATACGATGCGTAACCGCGCCATTACCGACGTGTTTGAGCCGGGTTCAACGGTGAAGCCGATGGTGGTGATGACGGCGCTTCAGCGCGGCATTGTTAACGAAAATACCGTACTGAACACCATTCCCTATCGAATTAACGGCCACGAAATCAAAGACGTGGCGCGCTACAGCGAATTGACCCTGACCGGGGTACTACAGAAGTCGAGTAACGTCGGTGTTTCTAAGCTGGCGTTAGCGATGCCGTCCTCAGCGTTAGTAGATACTTACTCACGTTTTGGACTCGGAAAAGCGACCAATTTGGGGTTGGTCGGAGAACGCAGTGGCTTATACCCTCAAAAACAACGGTGGTCTGACATAGAGAGGGCCACCTTTTCTTTCGGCTATGGGCTAATGGTAACCCCGTTACAGTTAGCGCGAGTCTACGCAACGATCGGCAGCTACGGCATATATCGCCCGCTGTCGATTACCAAAGTTGATCCACCGGTTCCGGGCGAGCGCGTCTTCCCGGAATCACTCGTTCGTACCGTTGTTCATATGATGGAAAGCGTGGCGCTGCCCGGCGGCGGCGGCGTGAAGGCGGCGATCAAAGGCTATCGCATCGCCATTAAAACCGGTACGGCGAAAAAAGTAGGGCCCGACGGCCGCTACATCAACAAATACATTGCTTACACCGCAGGCGTTGCGCCCGCCAGCCATCCGCGCTTTGCGCTGGTGGTGGTGATCAACGATCCGCAGGCGGGTAAATACTACGGCGGCGCCGTTTCCGCGCCGGTCTTCGGTGCCATCATGGGCGGCGTACTGCGCACCATGAACATTGAACCGGATGCGCTGGCAACGGCTGAAAAAAGTGAATTAGTGATTAATCAAGGCGAGGGAACAGGTGGCAGATCGTAATTTGCGCGACCTTCTCGCTCCGTGGGTGCCAAATGCGCCGGAGCGAATTCTGCGAGAAATGACGCTGGACAGCCGGGTGGCTGCTTCTGGCGATCTTTTTATCGCGGTTTTAGGTCATCAGGCGGACGGGCGTCGTTATATCCCGCAGGCGATAGCGCAAGGTGTTGCTGCCATTATTGCTGAGGCCAAAGATGAGGCCCATGACGGCGAAATCCGTGAGATGCACGGTGTGCCGGTTATCTATCTGAGCCAACTCAACGAGCGCTTATCCGCGCTGGCCGGGCGTTTTTACCATCAGCCTTCGGAACAACTGCGCCTGGTGGGCGTCACCGGGACTAACGGCAAGACCACCACGACACAGCTGCTGGCGCAGTGGGCGCAGCTGCTGGGGGAAACCAGCGCGGTAATGGGAACCGTAGGCAATGGCCTGCTGGAGAAAGTTATCCCAACGGAAAACACCACCGGTTCGGCCGTTGATGTTCAACACGTACTCTCTGGCCTGGCAGGGCAGGGGGCGACGTTCGCCGCGATGGAAGTCTCTTCCCACGGGCTGGTGCAGCATCGCGTAGCCGCGCTGCAGTTTGCCGCCTCGGTCTTCACCAATCTGAGCCGCGATCACCTCGATTACCACGGTGATATGGAACATTACGAAGCGGCGAAATGGCTGCTCTACTCAACCCACCATTGCGGGCAGGCGATTGTTAATGCGGACGATGAAGTCGGTCGCCGCTGGCTGGCGAAGCTGCCGGATGCGGTTGCCGTATCGATGGAAGATCACATTAACCCGAACTGCCGGGGCCGCTGGCTCAAAGCGACCGCCGTGAGCTATCACGATAGCGGCGCCACCATTCAGTTTGCCTCCAGCTGGGGGAACGGCGAGATCGAAAGCCGCCTGATGGGCGCCTTTAACGTCAGCAATCTGCTGCTGGCCTTAGCCACCCTGCTGGCGCTGGGCTATCCGCTTGCCGATCTGCTGAAAACCGCCGCGCGTCTGCAGCCGGTATGCGGGCGTATGGAAGTGTTCGCCGCGCCGGGTAAACCGACCGTGGTCGTTGATTACGCCCACACGCCTGATGCGCTGGAAAAGGCGCTGCAGGCGGCGCGTCTGCACTGTCGCGGTAAACTGTGGTGCGTATTTGGCTGCGGCGGGGATCGCGACAAAGGCAAGCGTCCGCTGATGGGCGCTATCGCCGAAGAGTTTGCCGATATCGTGGTTGTCACCGACGACAACCCGCGCACCGAAGAGCCGCGGGCGATTATCAACGACATTCTGGCCGGCATGCTGGACGCGGGCCATGCCAGGGCGGTGGAAGGTCGTGCGGAAGCGGTCACTAACGCGGTGATGCAGGCGAAAGAAAACGACGTCGTTCTGGTGGCGGGTAAAGGCCACGAGGACTATCAAATCGTCGGCAATCGCCGACTCGATTACTCTGACCGCGTCACCGTGGCGCGTCTGCTGGGGGCGGTAGCATGATTCGCTTGACTCTCAGCCAGCTCGCCGGCATCACGCATGGCGAGCTGCACGGCCGCGATGTGGCGATTGATGACGTCACCTCCGATACCCGTAAAATCACGGCGGGCTGCCTGTTCGTGGCGCTAAAAGGCGAGCGCTTTGATGCGCATGACTTTGCCGAACAGGCGAAAGCTGCCGGCGCGGGCGCACTGTTGGTCAGCCGTCAGCTGGCCTGCGATCTACCGCAGGTGGTGGTGCAGGATACGCGTCTGGCGTTTGGCGAACTGGCCGCGTGGGTGCGTCAGCAGGTGCCGGCGCGCGTGGTCGCGCTGACCGGATCTTCCGGAAAAACCTCGGTTAAAGAGATGACCGCGGCGATTCTGAGCCAGTGCGGCAATACGCTGTATACCGCAGGTAACCTGAACAACGATATCGGCGTGCCGATGACGCTGCTGCGTCTCACCAAAGAACATGACTACGCGGTCATCGAGTTAGGCGCTAATCACCAGGGGGAAATTGCCTGGACCGTTAGTCTGACCCGTCCCGAAGCCGCGTTAGTGAATAACCTGGCCGCCGCGCACCTGGAAGGCTTTGGCTCTCTGGAAGGCGTGGCGAAAGCCAAGGGCGAAATTTACACCGGTCTACCGCTCAACGGCATCGCGATTATGAACGCCGACAATAATGACTGGCTGAACTGGCAAAGCGTGATTGGCGAGCGTAAAACCTGGCGTTTTTCGCCGAACGCCGCCCACAGTGATTTCACGGCAACCAACGTTCATGTGACCTCGCACGGGACTGAATTTACTCTGCAGACCCCAACGGGCAGCGTTGATGTACTGCTACCGCTGCCGGGGCGCCATAACATCGCCAACGCGCTGGCTGCCGCGGCGCTGTCAATGGCGGTGGGGGCGACGCATGAGGCGATCAAAGCGGGTCTGAAAGATCTGCAAGCGGTACCGGGGCGGCTATTCCCGATTCAGCTGACCGACAGCCAGCTGCTGCTGGATGATTCCTATAACGCCAACGTCGGCTCGCTGACCGCCGCGGTACAGGTGCTGTCTGAGATGCCGGGCTACCGGGTACTGGTCGTCGGCGATATGGCCGAACTCGGCGCGGAAAGCCAGGCGTGCCATCGTCAGGTGGGCGAAGCGGCAAAAGCGGCCGGGCTCGATCGCGTACTGAGCGTCGGTACGTTGAGCGCAGAGATCAGCGGCGCCAGCGGCGTTGGCGAACATTTTAGCGAGAAGGCCGCGCTGGTGACCCGCCTGCGCGAGCTCACCGCAGAACATAAAATTATGACCATTTTAGTGAAGGGTTCACGTAGTGCCGCCATGGAAGTGGTAGTACGCGCATTACAGGAGAACGGAACATGTTAGTATGGCTGGCCGAACATTTGGTCAAATATTATTCAGGCTTTAACGTCTTTTCCTACCTGACGTTTCGCGCCATTGTCAGCCTGCTGACCGCGCTGTTCATCTCTCTGTGGATGGGCCCGCGCATGATCGCCCGTCTGCAAAAACTCTCCTTTGGCCAGGTTGTACGTAACGATGGCCCGGAATCTCACTTTAGTAAGCGCGGTACGCCGACTATGGGCGGGATCATGATCCTGACCGCCATTGTTGTCTCCGTTCTGCTGTGGGCCTATCCATCTAACCCCTACGTCTGGTGCGTGCTGACGGTACTGGTGGGCTACGGCATCATCGGCTTCGTTGATGACTACCGTAAAGTGGTTCGTAAAGATACCAAGGGTCTGATTGCCCGCTGGAAATACTTCTGGATGTCGGTGATTGCGCTGGGCGTCGCCTTTGCGCTGTATATGGCGGGTAAAGATACGCCGGCGACTCAGTTGGTGGTGCCGTTCTTTAAAGACGTGATGCCGCAGCTGGGCCTGTTCTACGTCCTGCTGGCCTATTTCGTTATCGTCGGGACCGGTAATGCGGTCAACCTGACCGACGGCCTTGATGGGCTGGCGATTATGCCAACCGTATTCGTTGCCGCCGGCTTCGCGCTGGTTGCCTGGGCGACCGGGAACATGAATTTCGCCAACTACCTGCATATCCCTTATTTGCGTCACGCCGGTGAACTGGTGATCGTCTGTACGGCGATTGTCGGCGCGGGCCTGGGCTTCCTGTGGTTTAACACCTATCCGGCACAGGTCTTTATGGGCGATGTGGGTTCGCTGGCACTCGGCGGCGCGCTGGGGATTATCGCCGTGCTGCTGCGCCAGGAATTCCTGCTGGTGATTATGGGCGGCGTATTTGTGGTGGAAACGCTCTCGGTGATTCTGCAGGTCGGCTCCTTCAAGCTGCGCGGTCAGCGCATCTTCCGCATGGCGCCGATTCACCATCACTATGAACTGAAAGGCTGGCCGGAACCGCGCGTTATCGTGCGTTTCTGGATTATTTCGCTGATGCTGGTGCTGATTGGCCTGGCGACGCTGAAGGTACGTTAATCATGGCAGATTATCAGGGTAAAAAAGTCGTCATTATTGGGCTGGGTATGACCGGCCTGTCATGCGTGGACTTTTTCATGGCTCGCGGCGTGACGCCGCGGGTGATGGATACCCGCGTTGCTCCGGCGGGGCTGGATAAGCTGCCGGAAGCCGTTGAGCGCTATGTCGGCGGTCTGAACGAAGACTGGCTGTTGACGGCGGACCTGATTGTTGCCAGCCCTGGCATCGCGCTGGCGCATCCTTCCCTGAGCGCCGCGGCGGATGCGGGGGTAGAAATAGTCGGCGATATTGAACTGTTCTGCCGCGAGGCGCAGGCGCCGATTATTGCGATCACCGGTTCCAACGGTAAAAGCACCGTGACTTCCCTTGTGGGAGAAATGGCGAAAGCGGCGGGGTTGAACGTTGGCGTCGGGGGCAATATTGGCCTGCCGGCGCTGATGCTGCTGGATGCTGAGCGCGAACTCTATGTCCTGGAGCTTTCCAGCTTCCAGCTGGAAACCACCTCCAGCCTGCGGGCGGCCGCGGCGACGATCCTTAACGTCACCGAAGATCATATGGACCGCTATCCGCTGGGGCTTCAGCAGTATCGCGCCGCCAAACTGCGCGTTTATGAGAATGCGCGGGCCTGTATCGTCAATGCCGACGATGCGTTAACCATGCCGGTACGCGGCGCTGACGATCGCTGCATCAGCTTCGGCGTTGACGTTGGCGACTATCACCTGAACCGCCAGCAGGGAGAAACCTGGCTGCGCGTCAAAGGCGAGAAAGTGCTCAACGTCAAAGAGATGAAGATTAGCGGCCAGCATAACTACAGTAACGCGCTTGCGGCCCTGGCTCTGGCGGACGCGGTGGGTCTGCCGCGCGCCAGCAGCCTGAAAGCGCTGACCACATTCACCGGGCTGGCGCATCGTTTCCAGCTGGTGCTGGAGCACAACGGCGTGCGCTGGATCAACGATTCTAAAGCCACCAACGTCGGCAGTACCGAAGCGGCGCTCAATGGGCTGCATCTTGATGGAACGCTCTATCTGCTGCTGGGCGGCGATGGGAAATCCGCTGATTTCACGCCGTTAAGCCGTTACCTGACCGGCGACAACGTTCGCCTGTACTGCTTCGGCCGCGACGGCGCGCAGCTGGCGGCTCTTCGCCCGGAAGTCGCCGTGCAAACGGAAACCATGGAGCAGGCGATGCGCCAGATTGCGCCGCAGGTTGTCGCGGGCGATATGGTGCTGCTGTCTCCCGCGTGCGCCAGCCTCGATCAGTTTAAAAACTTTGAACAACGCGGCGACATCTTTGCTCGCCTGGCGAAGGAGTTAGGTTGATGCGTTTATCACTCCCGCGCCTGAAAATGCCACGGCTGAGACTGCCGCGTCTGCCGGGAATGTTTATTTTCGCATGGCTGTTCGCCGCGCTGAAAGGCTGGGTGATGGGCTCGCGGCAAAAAGATACCGATAGCCTGGTGATGTATGACCGGATGCTGCTGTGGCTGACCTTTGGCCTGGCTGCAATCGGCTTCATCATGGTGACCTCGGCGTCGATGCCGGTAGGCCAGCGTCTGGCGAACGATCCGTTTCTGTTTGCCAAGCGCGATGGCTTATACATTCTGCTGGCGCTAGGGCTGGCGATGGTGACGCTGCGCCTGCCGATGGAGTTCTGGCAGCGCCACAGTACCGCGATGCTGATCGCCTCTATCGTCATGCTGCTGATTGTTCTGGTGGTCGGTAGCTCGGTTAACGGGGCGTCGCGCTGGATTGCGCTGGGGCCGCTGCGTATCCAGCCTGCGGAGTTTACCAAGCTGTCGCTGTTCTGCTACATCGCCAACTACCTCGTGCGTAAAGGCGACGAAGTGCGTAACAACCTGCGCGGCTTCTTAAAGCCGATGGGCGTGATTTTCGTACTGGCGATTTTACTGCTGGCGCAGCCTGACCTCGGTACCGTCGTCGTGCTGTTTGTGACCACCCTGGCCATGCTGTTCCTGGCGGGAGCCAAGCTGTGGCAGTTTATCGCCATTATCGGGATGGGGCTTTCGGCGGTCGTACTACTGATTCTGGCTGAACCGTACCGTATCCGCCGCGTGACCTCTTTCTGGAACCCGTGGGAAGATCCGTTCGGCAGCGGCTACCAGCTAACCCAGTCGCTGATGGCCTTTGGTCGCGGCGAAATGTGGGGGCAGGGCCTGGGCAATTCGGTCCAGAAGCTGGAGTATTTGCCCGAGGCGCACACCGATTTCATCTTCGCCATTATAGGTGAAGAGCTCGGTTATATCGGTGTGGTACTCGCACTTTTAATGGTATTCTTCGTCGCTTTTCGCGCCATGTCCATTGGCCGCAAAGCGCTGGAGATTGACCACCGTTTCTCCGGATTTCTGGCCTGCGCCATTGGGATCTGGTTTAGCTTTCAGGCGCTGGTTAACGTCGGCGCGGCGGCGGGGATGCTGCCAACCAAAGGCCTGACGCTGCCGCTGATCAGTTACGGCGGTTCGAGCCTGCTGATTATGTCGACGGCGATCATGTTGCTGTTACGAATTGATTATGAAACGCGTCTGGAAAAAGCCCAGGCGTTTACACGGGGTGTTCGATGAGCGGTCAGGAAAAGCGCTTAATGGTGATGGCAGGCGGTACCGGCGGACACGTGTTCCCGGGACTGGCGGTTGCGCACCATTTAATGGACCAGGGCTGGCAGGTCCGCTGGCTGGGTACCGCGGATCGTATGGAAGCGGATTTAGTGCCGAAGCACGGCATTGAAATTGATTTCATTCAGATATCCGGCCTGCGCGGCAAGGGCCTGAAGGCGCAGCTGCTGGCGCCGGTGCGTATTTTCAACGCCTGGCGTCAGGCGCGAGCGATTATGCAGCGTTTTCAGCCGGACGTGGTGCTGGGCATGGGCGGCTATGTTTCCGGACCCGGCGGTCTGGCGGCATGGTCGCTGGGGATCCCGGTTGTCCTGCATGAACAGAACGGGATTGCCGGCCTGACGAATAAATGGCTGGCGAAAATTGCCAAAAAGGTCATGCAGGCATTTCCCGGCGCTTTCCCGCATGCCGACGTTGTTGGCAACCCGGTTCGTACCGATGTGCTGGCGCTGCCGCTGCCGGAACAGCGGTTAGTCGGGCGTCAGGGGCCGATTCGCGTATTGGTCGTCGGCGGCTCGCAGGGCGCGCGCGTGCTCAATCAGACGATGCCGCAGGTGGCGGCGAAGCTGGGTTCTGCTGTCACCATCTGGCACCAGAGCGGTAAAGGGGGCCAGGAGAGCGTACAGCAGGCTTATTCCGACGCCGGCCAGCCGCAGCACAAAGTCACCGAATTTATTGACGACATGGCGGCGGCTTATGCCTGGGCCGATGTTGTCGTATGTCGTTCCGGGGCGCTGACGGTGAGCGAAATTGCCGCCGCGGGTTTACCGGCGCTGTTTGTGCCTTTTCAGCACAAAGATCGTCAGCAGTACTGGAATGCGCTGCCGTTAGAGAAGGCAGGGGCAGCGAAGATCCTTGAGCAGCCGCAGTTTACCGTGGAGGCCGTTGCGCAAACCCTGGCGGGTTGGGATCGCGAGACGCTGCTGGATATGGCGGAGCGAGCGCGCAGAGCCTCGATTCCGGACGCGACCGAACGGGTAGCAGAAGAAGTGAGCGCCGCAGCACTGGCGCGTTAATCGCGGTGATGATCACCGTCCGAATAAAGAAGTTGATGGCGTAAAGAATGAATACACAAGATCTGGCAAAACTGCGTTCTATCGTGCCCGAGATGCGTCGCGTCCGGCACATTCACTTTGTTGGCATTGGCGGTGCCGGCATGGGCGGTATTGCCGAAGTTCTGGCCAACGAAGGTTATCAGATTAGCGGCTCCGACCTGGCGCCGAATCCGGTGACCCAGCAGTTGACTCAGCTTGGCGCCACGATTTATTTCAACCATCGCCCTGAAAACGTGCGCGATGCGAGCGTTGTCGTGGTTTCCAGCGCGATTTCTGCGGATAACCCGGAAATCGTCGCCGCCCACGAAGCGCGTATTCCGGTTATTCGCCGCGCCGAGATGCTGGCGGAGCTGATGCGTTTTCGCCACGGCATTGCCATTGCCGGCACGCACGGAAAGACCACAACCACGGCGATGGTCTCGAGCATTTACGCTGAAGCCGGGCTGGATCCTACCTTCGTGAACGGTGGTCTGGTCAAAGCCGCTGGCGTGCACGCGCGCCTTGGCCATAGTCGTTACCTGATTGCCGAAGCGGACGAAAGCGACGCCTCGTTCCTGCATTTACAGCCGATGGTCGCTATCGTAACCAATATCGAAGCCGATCATATGGATACCTACCACGGCGACTTCGAAAACCTGAAGCAGACGTTTATTAACTTCCTGCACAATCTGCCGTTCTACGGACGCGCGGTGATGTGCGTGGACGATCCGGTGATTCGTGAACTGCTGCCGCGCGTTGGCCGCCAGCTCACCACCTACGGATTTAGCGATGATGCCGACGTTCGCGTGGAAGAGTATCGTCAGGTTGGCGCTCAGGGCCATTTCCGTCTGGTTCGCCAGGATAAAGAGGTCATTCAGGTGACGCTGAACGCGCCGGGTCGCCACAACGCGCTGAACGCGGCGGCGGCGGTGGCCGTTGCGACGGAAGAGGGCATTGATGATGACGCTATTTTGCGCGCGCTGGAAAGCTTCCAGGGCACCGGCCGTCGCTTTGATTTCCTTGGCGAATACCCCTTAGCTGAAGTTAACGGTAAAGAGGGTACCGCGATGCTGATCGATGATTATGGTCATCATCCTACGGAAGTGGATGCCACCATCAAAGCTGCGCGGGCGGGCTGGCCGGATAAAAACCTGGTGATGCTGTTTCAGCCGCACCGTTTTACCCGTACGCGCGATCTGTACGATGATTTCGCCAACGTGCTGACCCAGGTTGACGCGCTGCTGATGCTGGACGTTTATTCCGCGGGCGAAGCCGCTATTCCTGGCGCCGACAGCCGCTCGCTGTGCCGTACGATTCGCGGCCGCGGTAAAGTCGACCCGATTCTGGTTTCCGACCCGGCGCAGGCGGCAGAGATGCTGGCTTCAGTATTGACCGGCAACGATCTGGTGCTGGTTCAGGGGGCGGGAAATATTGGTAAAATCGCCCGTCACCTGGCGGAAATCAAATTGCAGCCGCAAAAATCGCAGGAGGAGCGCCATGGCTGATAAAATCGCGGTCCTCTTTGGCGGAACCTCCGCTGAACGCGAAGTCTCTCTCAATTCAGGTTCGGCGGTGCTCGCCGGCCTGCGTGAAGCCGGGGTCGATGCGCACCCGGTCGACCCGCGCGACGTGGATATTACCCAATTGAAAAATATGGGTTTTCAGAAAGCGTTTATTGCCTTGCACGGTCGCGGCGGTGAAGATGGTACGTTGCAGGGGCTGCTGGAGCTGATTCAACTCCCCTATACCGGCAGCGGCGTGATGGCTTCCGCTATCTCAATGGATAAGCTGCGCAGCAAACTGCTGTGGCAGGGCGCCGGGCTGCCGGTTGCGCCGTGGGTTGCGCTAACGCGTAAACAGTTTACCGCGGGGCTTTCCGCTGAGGTAGAACAGCAGATTTCCGCCCTCGGACTGCCGTTGATTGTTAAACCCAGTCGCGAAGGCTCCAGCGTCGGTATGTCCAAAGTCAGCGAAAGTTGTGCATTACAAAATGCATTGACGCTGGCTTTTCAGCATGATGACGAAGTTCTGATTGAAAAATGGCTCAGTGGGCCGGAATTTACCGTCGCTATCGTCGGAGAAGAAATTTTACCGTCAATACGTATCCAGGCGGCTGGAACCTTCTATGATTATGAAGCAAAGTATCTCTCTGATGAAACGCAATATTTCTGCCCTGGCCTGGAAGATTCCGCGCGCGAGGCAGAAATCCAGGCTCTGGTGCAAAAAGCCTGGGATAGTCTTGGCTGTTACGGCTGGGGGCGAATTGATGTGATGCTGGACAGCGATGGCCAGTTTTATCTGCTGGAAGCAAACACCTCTCCTGGCATGACCAGCCATAGCCTGGTGCCCATGGCGGCGCGTCAGGCAGGGATGAGCTTCTCGCAGCTTGTTGTACGAATTCTGGACCTGGCGGGGTGATATGTCGCAGGCTGCGCTGAATACGCGGAACCACGAAGAGGAAGACGAAACCTCTTCGCGTCGAAGTAATGGCTCTCGTCTGGCGGGTATCTTCTTCCTGCTGGCGGTGCTCTGTACCGTGCTGGTCAGCGGATGGATGGTTCTGGGCTGGATGGAAGATGCACAGCGATTACCGCTGTCAAAGATGGTGGTCACCGGTGAGCGTCACTACACGCGCAACGATGATATCCGTCAGGCGATTCTGGCATTAGGGTCGCCGGGCACCTTTATGACGCAGGACGTCAACATTATTCAAAGCCAGATTGAACGTCTGCCGTGGATTAAGCAGGCGAGCGTCAGAAAGCAGTGGCCGGACGAATTGAAGATTCATCTGGTTGAATATGTGCCGATAGCGCGCTGGAATGATCAGCATATGGTAGACGTGGACGGAAATTCTTTCAGCGTGCCGTCAGATCGCACCAGTAAACAGAATTTACCGATGTTGTACGGCCCGGAAGGCAGTGAGAACGAAGTCCTTCAGGGATACCGCGACATGGGGCAGGTGCTGGCAAAGGATAAATTCACGTTGAAAGTAGCGGCAATGACCGCGCGTCGCTCCTGGCAGTTGACGCTTAATAACGACATTAAGCTCAACCTTGGCCGGGGTGACACCATGAAACGGCTTCAGCGCTTTATGGAACTCTACCCGGTTCTTCAGCAGCAGGCGCAGACCGACGGCAAACGGATAAGCTACGTTGATTTGCGTTATGACTCGGGAGCGGCAGTCGGTTGGGTACCGGCTCCTGTAGAGGAAACTCAACAACAACAGAATCAGGCACAGGCAGAACAACAATGATCAAGGCGACGGACAGAAAACTGGTAGTTGGACTGGAGATTGGCACCGCTAAGGTTGCCGCTTTAGTAGGGGAAGTTCTGCCCGACGGTATGATTAATATCATTGGCGTGGGCAGTTGCCCATCGCGTGGTATGGATAAAGGCGGAGTGAACGACCTGGAATCCGTGGTGAAATGCGTACAGCGCGCCATTGACCAGGCCGAACTGATGGCGGATTGCCAGATCTCGTCAGTCTATCTGGCGCTTTCAGGCAAACATATCAGCTGTCAAAATGAAATCGGTATGGTGCCGATTTCTGAAGAAGAAGTGACGCAGGACGACGTAGAGAACGTGGTACATACCGCGAAATCGGTTCGCGTGCGCGACGAGCATCGCGTTCTGCACGTTATCCCGCAGGAGTACGCCATCGACTACCAGGAGGGGATTAAAAACCCCGTAGGACTGTCTGGCGTACGCATGCAGGCGAAAGTGCATTTGATTACCTGCCATAACGATATGGCAAAAAATATTGTCAAAGCGGTGGAGCGTTGCGGTCTGAAAGTCGACCAGCTTATTTTCGCCGGTTTAGCCGCCAGCTATTCCGTATTAACGGAAGACGAACGTGAACTGGGTGTCTGCGTGGTGGATATCGGCGGTGGTACAATGGATATTGCGGTCTATACCGGCGGCGCGCTGCGTCATACCAAAGTGATCCCGTACGCGGGCAACGTGGTGACCAGCGATATTGCCTACGCTTTCGGTACGCCGCCGAGCGACGCAGAAGCCATTAAAGTGCGTCACGGCTGTGCGCTGGGTTCCATCGTTGGTAAAGACGAGAACGTGGAAGTCCCCAGCGTGGGCGGGCGTCCGCCTCGTAGTCTGCAGCGTCAGACGCTGGCCGAGGTGATTGAGCCACGTTATACCGAATTGCTCAACCTGGTGAATGAAGAGATCCTGCAGCTGCAGGAACAGCTCCGTCAACAAGGTGTGAAGCACCACCTGGCGGCTGGCATTGTATTAACCGGCGGTGCGGCGCAAATTGAAGGACTTGCCGCCTGTGCGCAGCGCGTATTCCATACGCAGGTGAGAATTGGCGCGCCGCTGAATATTACCGGATTAACGGATTATGCCCAGGAGCCGTATTACTCGACGGCGGTTGGGCTGCTGCACTACGGGAAGGAATCTCATCTCAGTGGTGAAGCAGAGGTGGAAAAACGCGTAACGGTCGGGTCGTGGATCAAACGACTCAACAGTTGGTTGCGAAAAGAGTTTTAATTTTTTAAGAGAACGCAGAAAATTAGCGTTCTCAGGCGACAGGCACAACGGAGAGAGAAATTATGTTTGAACCTATGGAACTGACCAACGACGCGGTGATTAAAGTCATCGGCGTCGGCGGCGGCGGCGGTAACGCCGTTGAGCACATGGTGCGCGAGCGCATTGAGGGTGTTGAATTTTTCGCGGTGAACACCGACGCGCAGGCTCTGCGCAAAACGGCTGTTGGCCAGACTATCCAGATCGGTAGCGGTATTACCAAAGGTCTGGGCGCAGGCGCAAACCCGGAAGTCGGCCGTAACGCGGCGGATGAAGACCGTGAAGCGCTGCGTGCCGCCCTTGACGGCGCCGATATGGTGTTTATCGCAGCCGGTATGGGCGGCGGTACCGGAACCGGTGCTGCGCCAGTGGTGGCTGAAGTTGCAAAAGATTTAGGTATCCTGACCGTTGCCGTGGTGACTAAGCCGTTCAATTTTGAAGGCAAGAAGCGCATGGCGTTCGCTGAGCAGGGCATCACCGAGCTGTCCAAGCATGTGGATTCGCTGATCACCATCCCGAACGACAAGCTGCTGAAGGTTCTCGGCCGCGGCATTTCTCTGCTCGACGCTTTCGGTGCGGCCAACGACGTGCTGAAAGGCGCGGTGCAGGGTATCGCTGAGCTGATCACCCGCCCAGGCCTGATGAACGTCGACTTTGCGGACGTGCGTACCGTGATGTCTGAAATGGGCTACGCCATGATGGGCTCCGGCGTGGCGAGCGGTGAAGACCGTGCGGAAGAAGCGGCTGAAATGGCTATCTCTTCTCCGCTGCTGGAAGATATCGATCTGTCCGGCGCGCGTGGCGTTCTGGTCAACATCACTGCGGGCTTCGACCTGCGTCTGGATGAGTTCGAGACCGTAGGTAACACTATCCGCGCATTTGCTTCGGATAACGCCACCGTGGTTATCGGTACCTCTCTGGACCCGGATATGAACGACGAGCTGCGCGTAACCGTCGTTGCTACCGGTATCGGTATGGACAAACGTCCGGAAATCACCCTGGTCACCAACAAACAGGTGCAGCAGCCGGTGATGGATCGTTACCAGCAGCACGGTATGTCTCCACTGACGCAAGAGCAGAAACCGGCCGCAAAAGTGGTCAACGACAATACGCCGCAGGCCGCGAAAGAGCCAGATTATCTGGATATTCCAGCCTTCCTGCGTAAGCAAGCCGATTAAGAATTGGCTGGAAGTTGGGCATCTGCGCTCTTTGTGCTAAACTGGCCTGCCGAATGTATAGTACACTTCGGTTGGATAGGTAACTTGGCGAGATTATACGATGATCAAACAAAGGACTCTTAAACGTATCGTTCAGGCGACTGGCGTCGGTTTGCATACCGGCAAGAAAGTCACCCTGACGTTACGCCCTGCGCCGGCAAATACCGGGGTCATCTATCGTCGCACCGACTTGAATCCACCGGTTGATTTTCCGGCTGATGCCAAATCTGTGCGTGATACCATGCTCTGTACTTGCCTGGTCAATGAGCATGACGTGCGGATATCGACGGTTGAGCACCTCAATGCCGCGCTGGCTGGCTTGGGTATCGACAACATTATTATTGAAGTCGATGCGCCGGAAGTCCCAATTATGGACGGTAGTGCGGCTCCGTTCGTTTATCTGTTGCTGGATGCCGGCATCGATGAACTGAACTGCGCTAAGAAATTTGTGCGTATCAAAGAGACAGTTCGCGTTGAAGATGGCGATAAATGGGCCGAATTCAAACCGTATAATGGTTTTTCACTGGACTTCACCATTGATTTTAACCATCCGGCGATTGACTCCAGCAGCCAGCGCTACGCAATGAACTTCTCGGCTGATGCGTTTATGCGCCAGATTAGCCGCGCGCGTACCTTCGGTTTTATGCGTGATATCGAATATCTGCAGTCCCGCGGCCTGTGCCTGGGCGGCAGCTTCGATTGTGCCATCGTTGTTGACGATTATCGCGTACTGAACGAAGACGGTTTGCGCTTTGAAGATGAGTTTGTCCGTCACAAAATGCTGGATGCCATTGGCGACCTCTTTATGTGTGGTCACAATATTATCGGCGCATTTACGGCGTACAAATCCGGTCACGCGTTGAATAACAAACTGCTGCAGGCTGTTCTGGCAAAACAGGAAGCCTGGGAGTATGTGACCTTCGAGGACGACGCAGAAATGCCGCTGGCGTTCCGCGCCCCGACGCTGGTTCTGGCATAAGTCAGACCCGGCAGTAAATTCGACTGGTAACCTGGTACTCTCTCCGGCCAGGGAGCCAGTCGTTTTCTTTTTTATATTCCCGCTGCGTCCTGCTTTGATTTTTAACTGCATTTTTTGCGCGTTCGTTCCTTTTTTAAACGTTTTTCCCCCGCCTGAGACCTCATTCCTGCTGCCGTGACGGCGTATTAATGTTAGTATTTGGACGCAAAATATTTCTTAGGGTTGCTACCAACAAAAGGTAACGTAAGTGAGTGGATTGCTGACGCGCTGGCGACAGTTTGGCAGACGGTATTTCTGGCCGCATCTCCTGTTGGGGATGGTCGCGGCTAGCCTCGGCCTGCCTGCGCTTAGCAATGGTCATGAGCATGAGACCGCGTCGCCCGCTAAAACAACGTCCAGCAACCATAATCCTGCTAAAGTTAATTTTTCTCAGCTAGCGCTGCTGGAATCTTCCAGTCGTCGGCCCAATTTCACGGTTGATTACTGGCATCAGCACGCCATTCGTACGGTCATTCGCCACCTCTCTTTTGCGATGGCCCCGCAGGCGCTGCCGGTAGCGGAAGAGTCTTCACCGCTTCAGGCGCAGCATCTGGCCCTTCTCGACACGCTTAGCGCGCTGTTGACGCAGGAGAGTAAACCTCCGGCCATTGTTCATCTGGCGGCATATAACCCCTCTATTTCCCACTGCGCGTTTCGCGTCTGTACCTGGATTAGCCAGGTGGCCGGCATACGCGCAGGGCCTCAACGTCTCAGCTAAACCAAAAACGGACCATTCTATTTTTTTGTGACTCCGCACCGCGGGGCGTTTGAGATTTTATTATGCTAATCAAATTATTAACTAAAGTATTCGGTAGCCGTAACGACCGTACGCTGCGTCGTATGCGCAAAGCCGTCAACGTGATCAACGCCATGGAACCGTCCATGGAAAAACTGTCCGACGACGAACTGAAAGGGAAAACCGCTGAGTTCCGCGCTCGCCTGGAAAAAGGCGAAGCCCTGGAGAGCCTGATCCCGGAAGCCTTTGCCGTCGTGCGTGAAGCCAGTAAACGCGTCTTCGGCATGCGTCACTTTGACGTTCAGCTGCTGGGCGGCATGGTTCTCAACGATCGCTGTATTGCAGAAATGCGTACCGGTGAAGGTAAAACGCTGACCGCAACTCTGCCTGCCTATCTGAATGCGCTGACCGGTAAAGGCGTTCACGTGGTGACCGTCAACGACTATCTGGCGCAGCGTGATGCCGAGAACAACCGCCCGCTGTTTGAATTCCTGGGGATGACCGTTGGCATTAACATGTCCGGCCTGCCTGCGCCGGCCAAGCGTGAAGCCTACGCAGCCGATATTACTTACGGTACCAACAACGAATACGGCTTTGACTATCTGCGCGACAATATGGCCTTCAGTCCTGAAGAGCGCGTACAGCGCAAGCTGCACTATGCGCTGGTGGATGAAGTCGACTCCATTCTGATCGATGAAGCGCGTACCCCGCTTATTATTTCCGGCCCGGCTGAAGACAGCTCGGAAATGTATAAGAAGGTGAACAAGATCATTCCGCACCTGGTGCGTCAGGATAAAGAAGACTCCGAAACCTTTACCGGCGAAGGGCACTTCTCCGTCGATGAGAAAGCGCGTCAGGTAAACCTGACCGAACGCGGCCTGGTGTTGATTGAAGAGCTGCTGGTGAATGAAGGTATTATGGAGGAAGGCGAGTCGCTGTACTCACCGACCAATATCATGCTGATGCACCACGTGACCGCCGCGCTGCGCGCGCATGTGCTGTTCACCCGCGATGTTGATTACATCGTGAAAGATGGCGAAGTGATCATCGTCGACGAACACACCGGCCGTACGATGCAGGGGCGCCGCTGGTCCGATGGCCTGCACCAGGCCGTTGAAGCTAAAGAAGGCGTTGATATTCAGAACGAGAACCAGACGCTGGCTTCAATTACCTTCCAGAACTATTTCCGCCTGTACGAGAAGCTGGCAGGGATGACCGGTACCGCCGATACCGAAGCGTTTGAATTTAGCTCAATCTATAAGCTGGATACCGTTGTGGTTCCGACCAACCGTCCGATGATTCGTAAAGACATGGCGGACCTGGTCTATATGACCGAAGCGGAAAAAATTCAGGCCATTATCGAAGATATTAAGCAGCGTACCGCCGCGGGCCAGCCGGTGCTGGTGGGTACCATTTCTATCGAAAAATCAGAAGTGGTCTCTAATGAATTAACGAAGGCGGGCATCAAGCACAACGTGCTGAACGCGAAATTCCACGCCAGCGAAGCGGACATCGTTGCGCAGGCGGGCTATCCGTCTGCGGTAACCATTGCAACCAACATGGCCGGCCGTGGTACCGACATTATGCTTGGCGGTAGCTGGCAGGCCGAGGTCGCCCAGCTGGAAGACCCGACTCCGGAACAGATTGCGCAGATCAAAGCCGACTGGCAGGTTCGTCACGATGCGGTACTGGCTGCGGGCGGTCTGCATATCATCGGCACCGAACGCCATGAATCCCGCCGTATTGATAACCAGCTCCGCGGTCGTTCAGGCCGTCAGGGGGACGCCGGTTCTTCCCGTTTCTATCTGTCGATGGAAGATGCCCTGATGCGTATCTTCGCGTCTGACCGCGTGTCCGGCATGATGCGTAAACTGGGTATGAAGCCGGGTGAGGCTATCGAGCATCCGTGGGTGACGAAAGCGATTGCCAACGCGCAGCGTAAAGTCGAGAGCCGCAACTTCGATATTCGTAAGCAGCTGCTGGAATATGACGATGTGGCTAACGATCAGCGTCGCGCTATTTACACCCAGCGTAATGAGCTGCTCGACGTGACCGACGTGAGCGAGACGATTAACAGCATTCGTGAAGACGTATTTAAAGCGACCATCGATGCCCATATTCCTCCGCAGTCGCTGGAAGAGATGTGGGATATTGAAGGCCTGCAGGAGCGTCTGAAAAATGACTTCGACCTCGAGCTGCCGCTCAAAGAGTGGCTGGATAAAGAGCCGGAGCTTCATGAAGAAACGCTGCGTGAGCGCATTCTGCAGAGCGCTATTGAAACCTATCAGCGTAAGGAAGAAGTGGTTGGCGCTGAGATGATGCGTCACTTTGAAAAAGGCGTCATGCTGCAAACGCTGGACTCCCTGTGGAAAGAGCACCTGGCGGCGATGGACTACCTGCGTCAGGGTATCCACCTGCGCGGCTATGCGCAGAAAGATCCGAAGCAGGAATATAAGCGTGAATCTTTCTCCATGTTCGCTTCAATGCTGGAATCCCTGAAATATGAAGTGATCAGTACCCTGAGCAAAGTTCAGGTGCGGATGCCGGAAGAGGTTGAAGCGATGGAGCAGCAGCGTCGTGAAGAAGCTGAGCGTCTGGCGCAGATGCAGCAGCTGAGCCATCAGGACGATGATAGCGCAGCCGCGGCCGCGCTGGCTGAACAAACCGGCGAGCGCAAAGTGGGTCGTAACGATCCTTGCCCGTGCGGTTCTGGCAAAAAATACAAGCAGTGCCACGGTCGCCTGAGCTAAGCTTTTACAATATTGAATACCAGGGCGCAGATATCTGCGCCTTTTTTATGGAATGAAGACAATGAAAACGCTGCAAATTTCAGTGGGTATTATCCGTAATTCGCAAGGGGAGATTTTTATCACTCAGCGAGCCGCCGATGCGCATATGGCGAACAAGCTTGAATTCCCGGGCGGTAAAATTGAAGAGGGCGAGTCGTCCGAACAGGCCTTAGTACGCGAGCTGCAGGAAGAGGTCGGCATTACAGCCAAAGCTTACAGCCTGTTTGATAAGCTGGAGTATCAGTTTCCCGATCGCCATATCACGCTATGGTTCTGGCTGGTGAACAGCTGGGAAGGCGAGCCGTGGGGGAAAGAAGGGCAGCCGGGCCGCTGGATTGCGCAGAGCGCGCTCGTTGCTGAGGATTTTCCGCCGGCAAACGAACCCGTCATTACGAAGTTAATTCAAGGTTCTCTGATCGGGTAGGGTGCGCCTGCATCCGGCAAATCAGGGCGGGCCTGCGCATGCCCGCCCGAAATCCGTTACTCTTTTTCTTCGCTCCAGCCGTCGCTATCTGACAGATCGCTGCTGCTCGGGATACGTTTCTCTTCCGCTGCCCATTCGCCTAAATCGATAAGCTGACAGCGTTTGGAGCAGAACGGGCGATGCGGGCTCTGCTCATTCCAGACCACAATTTTGCCGCAGGTTGGGCAGTTGACGGTTATCTCTTCTGACATATCGACTCCTTAACAGCAGGCCAGTTCAAAATCAAAACGTTCCGGCACGATGCCGTGCTCGCTGTCCAGCGGCATAAAGCGGATGGCAAAGCGGCTCTTGTGGCCTGATATTTGGGGGTAGAGCTGGCTGGCAAGATCCAAACGCAGACGCAGCAGATCGGCATCTTCGCCGTTGTCCTGATAAAAACCGTTCAGGCTGGTCTGCTTACGGAAGGGGGCCGAGTTACGGATGAGATCGAGAATGAGCATCAGCGATTGCGTCAACGGTTCCAGGCTGGTCAGCCACTTACCGACCTGCTCATCACGATATTCCTGCGGCATATGCAGCCAGATGTGCAGCGTCGGAAGATCGAAGCTACAGCAGCCGCCCGGGATACTCAGGCGTTGGCGTACCAGGGCGATCAGGCGATCCTCTCGCAGGTACTGGCCGATACGCGGCGCCGACATTAACGTACTGCCTGATTGCTTCAGCTGCTGACGCAGTTCGTTGATACGATCCTGATCAACCCCAGGGACTTCCGCCCAGGATTGCAGCTTCCTCTGCTGGCGATCCAGCTCTTTCATCAGATCGGTACGTACTTCACCGCGTTCAAAAACATCTAAAAGGTCGCCGATATTGCGGAAAAAATGCAGCGCATCCGCATGGCTGGTAATGGCGGGATGTACGGTCAGCTGCTGGAGCAAAAACTCAATACGCAGCCAGGTGCGCATTTTTTCATTAAGCGGATGTTCAAATAGAACAGGGGTAGACATTACGGTTTTTCCTGTGAGGCGGCCTGCGTTGCCAGCTGTTGATACTTTGCATGCAGGCGGGCGACAGCTGATGCGATGGCATCAGGTGAACCCATATTTTCAATAACATCATCCGCAACGGCAAGGCGCTGCTCGCGCGTTGCCTGAGCGGCAAGAATATGTTCCGCATGTTGCCGACTGACCCGATCGCGAAGCATCGTGCGCGCTATCTGCGTCTCTTTCGGCACATCGACAACAAGAACCCGATCGGCTTTGGCGGACAAACGGTTTTCGACCAGTAAAGGTACAACCCAGAGAATATAAGACGAGGTGGCAAGCTGCATCTGGCGACGCGTTTCCTGCTGAATTTGCGGGTGCAGCAGCGCGTTTAGCCAGTTCTTATCCTCTGCGTGAGCGAAAATATGCTCACGCAGAGCGCGACGGTTAAGGGTGCCATCTTTATTCAGGATTTGCGGACCAAAGCGTTGAGCAATCGCGTTTAGCCCCGGGGTACCGGGCTCGACCACCTGGCGCGCGATAATGTCAGCATCAATAACGTTAACCCCGAGGTGTGAGAATGCGTCGGCTACGGTACTTTTACCGCTACCGATACCGCCTGTTAACGCTACCGTGTATGTCATACACCTCAATCCTGAAACTGACTACATGCACATTTTTCAATAACAGAGCCGTGATTTACGACGCGACGACGCCACTGCGACAGTGGTTTTATCGACGTGATATCAACCAATAAATGGCTGTCACCACGTACCCTGGTTCTTTTTGCGCATGTAAATCAAATGGTTAAAAATGATACGCCTGCGATGGGATATCGCAAATTCGCTTTTGGCTGTTCACCAGGTAAATTTATACGATTGTAGCGTAAAAAAAGTGAAAATCGCAGTCTTGCGCGGCCATGATTCGTGCGTATGATAACGTCACTGGAGTTGTGCTCTCACAATAATGCAATTAACCCCAGGAATTCGCACATGCGTATTGAAGAAGATTTGAAGCTTGGTTTTAAAGACGTTCTTATCCGCCCGAAACGTTCTACCCTCAAAAGCCGTTCTGACGTACAGCTGGAACGTGAATTCACTTTCAAACATTCTGGCCAGACCTGGTCTGGTGTGCCGATCATTGCTGCTAACATGGACACCGTTGGCACGTTTGCCATGGCTAAAGCCCTGGCTTCATTTGGCGTTTTGACCGCCGTACATAAGCATTACAGCGTTGAACAGTGGCAGGCGTTTGTTCAGAGCGTATCGGCAGATGTCGTGCAGCACGTCATGGTCTCTACCGGCACCTCCGATGCGGATTTTGAAAAAACAAAACAGATTCTGATGCAAAATCCGCAGCTTAGCTTTGTGTGCATTGACGTGGCGAATGGCTATTCAGAGCACTTCGTGCAGTTTGTCGCGAAAGCCCGCGAAGCCTGGCCGCAGAAAACCATTATTGCGGGCAACGTTGTGACCGGCGAAATGTGCGAAGAGCTGATTCTTTCGGGGGCTGATATCGTTAAGGTGGGTATCGGTCCGGGCTCCGTATGTACAACCCGCGTGAAAACCGGCGTCGGCTATCCGCAGCTTTCCGCAGTGATTGAGTGTGCCGATGCGGCGCACGGCCTGGGCGGGCAGATTATCAGTGACGGCGGATGTACTATGCCGGGCGATGTGGCTAAAGCCTTCGGCGGCGGCGCGGATTTCGTGATGCTTGGCGGTATGCTGGCCGGTCACGAAGAGAGCGGCGGTACAGTGGTTGAAGAAAACGGCGAAAAATTCATGCTGTTCTACGGCATGAGCTCGGAGTCGGCGATGACCCGTCACGTTGGCGGCGTAGCCCAGTACCGTGCGGCTGAAGGCAAAACTGTTAAGCTGCCTCTGCGCGGCCCGGTTGAAAACACCGCGCGCGATATTCTTGGCGGTCTGCGTTCCGCATGCACCTACGTAGGTGCTTCACGGCTGAAAGAACTGACTAAACGCACGACTTTTATTCGCGTACAGGAACAAGAGAACCGCGTGTTCAACAGCCTGTAATGCCGTTCGCTGGCGCGCTTGCGCCAGCGTTATCCCCCCATTCCGCTAATGGCGTCGCCCAGATGAAAAATGGGTAAATACATCGCCACCACCAGCACGCCGACAATCGTTCCGGTCACTACCAACATCATCGGTTCCAGCAAGGTCGCCAGATTATCTGCCTGCTGATGCGTCTGCTCACTATGGTGACGAGCCAGATTGTCCAGCATGGTATCCAGCGAACCCGAGGCTTCACCGGTACGGATCAGTTGTAGGCAAAGCGGCGTGAAGCCTCCGCCGTTGGCGAGCGCCTGCCAGATGGGATCGCCGTGGGTAATTTGCCGGCAAACCTGCTGGAGCCTCTGCCGCCATAGCGGGCAGCTCAGGGTTTCCTCCACGCTTTGCAGGCCTTGCAGGAAGCTGATTCCGGCGCTTTGCGTCAATGCGAGTACGGTAAAAATCTGGCTAAGCCGCTGGCCGCATAGCAGTTTGCCAAATACCGGCAGCGTATGGAGCAGCTTCTGACGGTACAGCAGCCAGCCTGGCCGCTGGCAAATCAGCCGGTTGAGTATTGCAGGTAAAATACCCAGGGCAGCGAGCAGTGGCCAACAGCGAGTTAACCCTTCGCCAATGCTTATTACCGCGCGGGTCAGCCACGGCAGCGGGGTGTTGAAGGTTTGATATATAGCGGCGAACTCCGGTAAGACAAAGCACAGCATTCCCATAACCACCAGCAGCGCCAGGGATAAGATAATCAACGGGTAGCGCAGCGCTTTTTTCACTTTTTCGGTGAGGAGCAGTTGCTCTCGCTGCTGCCTGGCCAACTGAGCGCAGCAAAGCTCCAGTTTACCGGTAAGTTCACCGGTGCGAATCATGGCCAGATAGAGCGGAGGGAACGCCTCAGGCCATTTTTCCAGGGAGCCTGAAAGCGAAATGCCCTGCGCCAGATCCTCCGCCAGGGTTTGCAGCAACGCCTGCCATTGCGCATTGGGCTGCTGCTGCGCCAGCAGTTCCAGCCCCTCGGCCAGGGGGAGACCGGCCTGAAGAAGCGCGGCCAGCTGGCGGATGATTTCGCCACTGTAGCGCGGATGCCAGAGGGCGCTTTGCACGCTACAGCGGCGCAGCGTCAGCGGGATAATTCGCTGCCGCTGCAGAGCCTGCAATGCCTCAGGGCGATTATCCTGCCAGAGCGTTCCCTGGCAGGGAATGCCCTGGAGAGAGAGACCGCGCCAGCGCCACAGTCGTTTAGTCGCCATGCGGTATCCCCAACACGCGAATGACCTCTTCCAGACTTGTCATCCCACGTTCGACGGCCAGACAGCCGCTCTCAAACAGCGTCATCATGCCGGATTCGCGCGCCAGGGACTCGATCTCTCCGGCGCTAAGACCTTGAGTAATCGCCTGCCGTAACGCGGTGGTGACGGGGAGCAGCTCAAATAGCGCCAGGCGACCGTAGTAGCCGTGATAGCAGTGCTGACAGCCCGGAGCCTGCCAGCGAGGAAGCGCCCGCGGCCACAGGCTGTGTGGAACATCGGCCGAACTGCCGGTTTCCCGGCGGCAGTGCGGGCACAGTTTGCGTACCAGGCGTTGAGCAACCACCAGAGAAAGTGCGGATGAGATCATCCAGCGCGCAACGCCCATCTGCTGCAGGCGAACCAGCGTTTCACTGGTTGAATTGGTGTGCAGCGTTGAGAGAACCAGGTGCCCGGTTTGCGCTGCTTTTATCGCAATTTCAGCGGTTTCTGCATCGCGTATCTCTCCGACCATCACGATATCGGGATCCTGGCGTAGCAGGGCGCGCAGTACGCTGTGAAAGGTTAAGCCCGCCCGCGGATTAATCTGCGTCTGATTCATCCCCACGATGGGGATCTCCAGCGGATCTTCAACGCTGCATATATTGACCTCGTCGCGATTCCGCGCCTGCAGCGCGCTGTACAAAGTGACGGTTTTCCCACTTCCCGTCGGGCCGGTGACCAGCATCAGCCCCTGAGGTTGGTTAAGCGCCGAGCGAAAGGCGGCAAGCTGCTGAGATGATAGCCCCAGCGCTTCGAGGTCCAGCGCTTGTTCGACCTGGTGTAATAAGCGAAGGACGATTTTTTCCCCGCCGCGGCAGGGAAGCGTGGCGATCCGAAACGAGATCGGGCGGTCTGCGAGCGTGAGGGTAAACTGACCGTCCTGCGGTACCCGGTGTTCAGCGATATCCAGATTGCTGAGCACTTTAAGTCGGGCGGTGATGGGGGCGGCCAGTTCCGGCGCAAGCGGCGCAAGAGAATGGAGTACGCCATCTACCCGCAGGCGAATTCTCAGGCGATCGTCACCGGGTTCAATATGAATATCCGATGCGCGCTGGCGCAGGGCCTGTTCCAGAAGGCTATTTACCTGTTCAACGATGCTGGCCGAGGCTTCAACAGGCCGGGTGAGGGTTGATATTCCCGGCGTCTGCAGCCGCTTGTCCATCTGGTCCTGGCTCCAGCACTCGATATCAATCCTTTTCTGCGTCGCGAAACGTAACGCTTCCAGCAGCTCCGGGGCGGGGGCGTCAACCACGGCGATAGCGATGGTGTGTTCATTGCTATCGAGTAGCAAGGCCTGATAGCGCTGGCAAAGAGGTATCAATTGTTCAGTTTTCATTGCCGCGCCCTCAGTTAAAACGGAACACGTCTTCACAGGCCTGCTTGAGTGCGCTATCGCCGGTAATGTTGCACACTCGCTGCCAGCCGGTGATGCCGTTAGCGTTATCCCAGGTCGGCGTCAGCGTGACGCTTAAGCCATTAAGGCTTTCCTGCCCGGTGAGCGTGACAACGCCTGTGGCGACGGTCATAGCCGAGACGTAGCGGGTTGTGGCGGGCGAGGGGATACCGTTGCTGCCGCCATCGCAGGTGGTTAATCCGCCGTGCTCCAGCGCGCACAGCTCAATGGCGGTGCGGAACGGGACGAAGGTTTGCAGCATATCGGTAAGCGCCGCTTTTCGCAGATAGTTCTGATAAGCCGGAATGCCGATTGCGCTGAGAATGGCGATGATCCCAATGACCACCATAAGTTCGATGAGGGTAAAGCCGCGTTGTTTGTCCATAAGTTGCTCCTTGTTATCTTCGGGAGCACTTTGCCGGGGTTTGTTTAGCGATACGAGCGGCAGATCGCGTCTGGAGAAGCACGCTTCCAGGCTTTTTTTGCGGGTTGCATTGAGGGATTATTGGCGTGCGAGCCGGCTCGCAAAAGTGCGCCCCGGCATCAACGACGAACCGGGGCAGGGGGATTAGCGGAAGCGCATAGAGAGATCGAGAGCGCGGACGTGCTTGGTCAACGCGCCAACGGAGATGTAATCGACGCCGGTTTCAGCAAATTCACGAATAGTCTCGAATGTGACGTTGCCGGAGACTTCCAGCGCCGCCTGGCCGTTGGTGTGTTTGACCGCTTCGCGCATCAGGTCGGTAGTGAAGTTGTCGAGCATAATGATGTCAGCGCCGGCTTTCAGCGCTTCATCCAGCTCTTCAAGGGTTTCGACTTCCACCTCAACCGGCACATCCGGGTGCAGCCAGAACGCTTTTTCTACCGCCTGCCGTACCGAGCCGGAAGCGATAATATGGTTCTCTTTAATCAGAAAGGCATCGGAGAGGCCGAGGCGATGATTGGCCCCGCCGCCGCACAGGACCGCATATTTCAGTGCCGTGCGCAGGCCCGGCAGCGTTTTGCGCGTATCGAGCAGCTGAGTTTTGGTGCCTGCCAGCAGGTCGACATAGCGGCGGACTTCGCTGGCCACCCCGGAGAGCGTCTGCACGAAATTGAGTGCGGTACGTTCGCCGGTGAGCAGGATCCGCGAAGGGCCTTCCAGCTCGAATAGCGGCTGATTGGCTTTTACCGCGTCGCCATCGGCAACGTGCCAGGTGAAGTTAACGTCGTCGCCCGCAAGCTGAATAAAGACTTCTTCTACCCAGCGTTTACCGCAAAACACGCCGTCTTCACGGGTGATGACGACGGCATGCGAGCGCGCATCCTGCGGCAATAATTGCGCGCTAATATCGTTGTTCGCATCCACTTCACCGCCTAAATCTTCCCGCAGGGATTGAGCGACGGCATCGGTAATATCAAGATTAATACGCTCCAGCAGCGCGTCACGGCGGCGGTCGGGATTGTAGCGACGAGGCGTCATGATAAAGCTCCAGATAGATAAGATTCAGAAGTGGGAAACATGCTAACCTGAACGACGTTTCTGTACCACATCCGCGTCCTTTCGCCGGCGGCGCCAGCGTGAAGTTTTAGCGTTAGCCAACCGAGCGAGCGTGGGTATGATGCCGGGGATTGTTTGGTCACGGTGCCGCGAATGCATAAGCTAGTAAAAGGAGACTCAACATGCAGTTGAACGGGGGATGGCTGGAAGAGGCGCGTCGGGTTCCTTCGCCGCACCACGATAGCCGCCCGGATAATGAAACCCCCTCTTTGCTGGTGGTGCATAATATAAGCCTGCCGCCCGGCGAATTTGGCGGGCCATGGATTGATGCCCTGTTCACCGGTACGCTCGATCCCCATGCCCACCCTTTCTTTGCTGAAATCGCGCATCTTCGCGTTTCGGCACACTGTCTGATTCGCCGCGATGGTGAAATCGTGCAGTATGTGCCTTTCGACCAGCGCGCCTGGCACGCGGGGGTTTCCAGCTATCACGGGCGCGAGCGCTGTAATGATTTTTCGATAGGCATTGAGCTGGAAGGGACCGACGAGCTGGCTTATACCGACGCGCAGTATCAGCAGCTGGTTGCCGTTACCCGTCAGCTTATCTCGCGCTATCCGGCGATAGCTGACAATATCACCGGCCATAGCGATATTGCGCCAGTGCGTAAAACGGATCCCGGCCCGGCTTTTGACTGGGTAAAATTTCGCGGTCTGTTAACCCCGTCGTCAGAATAAGGAGATGCCATGACGTTGTTCACTACGCTGTTAGTCCTCATTGCCGAGCGTTTGTTTAAGCTGGGCGAGCACTGGCAGCTCGATCACCGGCTGGAAGTGCTGTTTCGCCGGGTAAAGCATTATTCCCTGCTCACTACCCTACTGATGACGGTCGCGGCGGCGGCGGTCGTGTTTATTATTCAGCGTCTGCTGCAGGGGCAGCTGTTTAACATTCCTCTGCTGGTGTTCTGGATCCTGCTGGGCCTGCTGTGCATCGGCGCGGGCAAAGTCCGTCTGCACTATCACGCCTACCTGAAGGCGGCGGCGCGCGATGATAGCCGCGCCTGCGACGCCATGGCCAGCGAGCTCACCCTGATCCACGGCGTGCCGCCCGGCTGCGACCAGCGTGAATATCTGAGCGAGCTGCAAAACGCGCTGCTGTGGATTAACTACCGCTACTATCTCGCTCCGCTGTTCTGGTTCGTTGTCGGCGGGCCGTGGGGACCGTTAACCCTGATTGCCTACTGTACGCTGCGGGCCTGGCAGACCTGGCTGGCGCGTTATCAGACGCCGCGTCATCGCTTACAGTCGGGTATTGACGGCATTCTGCACGTGGTCGACTGGGTTCCGGTACGTCTGGTCGGCGTGGTGTACGCGCTGGTTGGGCACGGGGAAAAGGCTTTGCCAGCGTGGTTTGCCTCGCTGGGCGACCGCCACTCTTCGCAGTATCAGGTGCTGACGCGCCTGGCGCAGTATTCGCTGGCGCGCGAGCCGCACGTGGATAAAGTGGCGACGCCGAAGGCGGCGGTCTCCATGGCGAAAAAAACATCGCTGGTGGTGGTGGTGATTATGGCGCTGCTGACGATTTACGGTACGCTGATTTAAGCACCTGCCCGCTGGCGGGCAGGTTTCGCTTTTAATCCGTATCTGCTGCCGGGATGCCAAAATCAGGCATCCCGTTTTCCTGCCAGCGAATCCGCTTCAGGCGGGTATGGCGATTCGGATCGTACAGCGGGTCGCCTTCGATTTTGGTGTAGTTGCGCGCGTGGTACACCAGCACATCTTCTCCCTCCGGCGTTTGCGTAAAGCTATTGTGTCCGGGCCCATACTGACGATTCTCATAGCTGGTACGGAACACCGGCTGTGGCGCTTTATGCCAGTTTTCCGGCCGCAGCGGGTCGGCGTTAACGTCTATCCACAATAAGCCCATGCAGTAGTTTTCGTCGGTGGCGCTGGCGGAGTAGCTGACGAACAGCTTGTCGCCGTGGAACAGGACCGCCGGGCCTTCATTCACCAGAAAACCCCGGCACTCCCAGTCAAACTCGGGTTGACTCAGCCTGACCGGCTGACCTTTTAGCGTCCACGGATTTGCCAGTTCAGCCAGATAGAGGTTGGTATTGCCCTTAATTTCAGGATCTTTTTGCGCCCACAGGTACCACCGTTTACCCTGATGGCGGAAGGTGGTGGCATCCAGCGCAAAGGTATCAAGCGGCGTTTTAATCTGGCCTTTTTCCTGCCATTTACCGGTTAACGGGTCGCTGTCCGCGCATTCGAGCGCGAACATGCGGTGCTGGAACATGCCCTGCGCATCCAGATCGTGGGTGTGGCTGGCGGCAAAGTAGATATACCATTTGCCGTCAATTTCATGCAGCTCCGGGGCCCATATGAGCTGGCTCATCGGGCCGCTGTCCGGTTTACGCCAGACGACCACCGGCTGCGCGTGGCGTAAACCTTCAAGGGTTGCTGAGCGGCGGATTTCCAGACGGTCATACTCCGGCACCGAGGCAATAAAGTAGTAGCTCTCCTGATGGCGCAGAATATACGGGTCCGCGCGTTGTTCAATAAATGGATTCGGCCAGTTTTTCATTACGCTTTCCTTACCTGTTCGCCGGTTTTCAGTTCCTGATAGTCGTTGAGCTCGCTGTAGTTGACCCGGCGTTTCTCCAGGTCGGACTGAATTAGCCGCATAAATTCGCGGTTTACCTTCAGCATACGCACCACCCCGGCGGTAATCAGATAGCCGATGCCGGGGATAACGCTGAATAACAATACGATACCGTTAATCGCGGAGGCGCTTTGCTGCTTCGCACCGGCATCGTAACCGTACCAGGAGAGCAGGAAGCCAACCATCGCGCCGGCGATGGCCAGACCGACCTTCAGGAAGAACAGGTTGCCGGAGAAGCTGATGCCGGTGATGCGTTTGCCGGTCTTCCATTCGCCGTAGTCATCCACGTCGGCCATCAGCGACCAGTGCAGCGGCGAGGGGATCTGATGCAGAATGTTCAGCAGGAAGTAGAGCACCATAATCATCATGGTGGCGTGCGGGTCGAAGAAGTAGAAAGCGCAGGAGAAAACCGCCAGCACGATGTTGGTCCAGAAAAACACCTGCAGTTTGCACCAGCGGTCGGTCAGGACTTTAGCCAGCATACTGCCGATCATCATGCCGACTACCCCGAGGCTGATAAACAGCGTGGCGAAGTGGGTGCTTTGCTGCATCACCCAGGTGACGTAGTACATGGTGGCGGCCATGCGAATAAAGCCCGGACAAACGTTGCACAGCGTTAGCAGCAGGATGCGAACCCACTGGTCGTTTTTCCAGACGTCTTTCAGATCTTTTTTCAGTTCGTCGTTGGTCTGGACGGCGGGTTTTACGCGTTCACGAACGGTGGCAAAGCAGAACAGGAACATGCACATACCGATAATCGCCAGCACGGTCATCGCCATCTGATAGCCTTTGGCTTTATCCTCACCGCCGAACCAGTCCGCCATCGGCAGCAGCGTCAGGGAGAGCAGGAGCGTGGCGATACCGACCATCACGAAGCGATAGGACTGGCAGGCCACGCGTTCCTTCGGGTCATTCGTAATCACGCTACCCAAGGAGCAGTAGGGGATGTTGATCGCGGTGTAGGTCAGCGAGAGCAGGAAGTAGGTGACGAAAGCATAGATAACCTTGCTATTGTACGACCACTCCGGGGTGGTAAACATCAGCACGCTGAACAGCGCGTACGGGAAGGCAATCCACAGCAGCCATGGGCGAAAGCGCCCGTATTTACTGCGGGTACGGTCGGCCATCGCCCCCATAATCGGATCGGTGACGGCATCAATAACGCGTACGGAAAGCAGCAAAACGCCCACCAGCGCCGGCGCGAGACCAAAAATATCCGTATAAAAATAGTTAACAAACAACATGATGGCGCCGAATATGATATTGCATCCGGCGTCACCCATCCCGTAGCCTATTTTTTCTTTAACTGAAAGCTTATTGCCATTCATCGCAGCGATCTCCCCGTGGCGGTATGGAGAGAATTATTAGCCGGGTAATGGACTAATGCGTTGCAGGATAGGGTTAACGATATGGATAAATCGGTTATCAGGGGTAAAGTGTGAAGCAGGTAACAATGCGCTGTGTCCGCCAGCGGCGGGCGGACACAGCTTGTGGAGATGCAGGATTATGCTTTAATGGCGCTGGCGGTTTTCTGTTTAAACAGGTAGCCGACGCCGAGAACGGCAATCCATACCGGGATAAGGTAGACGGAAATCGCCATGCCAGGGGTCATCAGCATGATCACCAGCACTCCCGCCATAAACAGCAGGCAGATCCAGTTGCCCAGCGGATAAAGCAGCGCCGGGAAGCGGGTGACCACGCCCTGCTGCTGCTTAGCGCGACGGAATTTCATGTGCGCCAGGCTAATCATCGCCCAGTTGATCACCAGGGCTGAAACCACCAGCGCCATCAGCAGACCAAACGCGGATTCCGGCGCGAAGTAGTTAATCAGTACGCACAGCGCGGTGACCACCGCGGAGACGAGGATGGTGTTGACCGGCACGCCGCGTTTATCGACGCTCATCAGCGCTTTTGGCGCGTTACCCTGCTGGGCCAGACCGAACAGCATCCGGCTGTTGCAGTATACGCAGCTGTTGTAAACGGAGAGCGCCGCGGTTAACACCACAATATTCAGCGCATTCGCGACGAAGGTATCGCCCAGCTCGTGGAAAATCAGGACGAACGGGCTGGTATCGGCGGTTACGCGGCTCCACGGCAGCAGCGAAAGCAGAACGGCCAGCGAGCCCACATAGAAAATCAGGATGCGGTAGATGACCTGGTTGGTGGCCTTCGGAATGCTCTGCTCCGGGTTATCCGCTTCGGCGGCGGTGATACCGACCAGCTCCAGCCCGCCGAAAGAGAACATAATAATCGCCATCATCATTACCAGCCCGGTGAAGCCGTGCGGCAGGAATCCGCCTTGCTCCCACAGGTTGCGTACGGTGGCCTGCGGGCCGCCGTTGCCGCTGAACAGCAGCCAGCCGCCGAACAGGATCATCGCCACGACGGCGACGACTTTGATGATCGCGAACCAGAACTCCATCTCGCCAAACACCTTGACGTTCGTCAGGTTGATGGCGTTGATAGCGATAAAGAAAACGGCCGCAGAAACCCAGGTAGGAATTTCCGGCCACCAGAACTGGACGTATTTCCCGACCGCGGTCAGCTCGGCCATCGCGACCAGCACGTAAAGCACCCAGTAGTTCCAGCCGGAAGCGAAGCCTGCAAAGCCGCCCCAGTATTTGTAGGCAAAATGACTAAATGAACCGGCTACCGGCTCTTCGACGACCATCTCGCCCAGCTGACGCATAATCAGGAAAGCAATAAAACCGGCAATTGCGTAGCCGAGAATAATACCGGGACCCGCGTTTTGGATGACGGATGCGCTACCCAGAAACAAACCGGTACCGATAGCGCCTCCCAGCGCAATAAGCTGAATATGGCGGTTTTTAAGGCCGCGCTTTAGCCGATCGCCATGCTGTTGACCTTCCATCATGAAACCTCGTGTGTGGTTATGGTTATTATGTTTGTCCGCGTCATCCATCAGGTGACTTCTTCGCTGTCCATCCCTGCCTGATAGCATAGTCAGCGAATTTTCACTGAGCCTGCGGCCCGTTTTGCCCCGAGTGATGTAGCGCACATATTGTTGTGTTTGTGTAATTATCAAATTCCGTTGATGTACTTATTTCTTTACGCAAGGCGGAGAGGGAATTCATGAAAAGGCCTTTCGTATCATGGAGAATAGTGATAAGCGCCGCTGAATGCACCTGCTTTATGAAGGGATGATGACGAAGCGAGCAAAAAGACGCCATTTGTAAATCCCACCCCATGCGCCAGTGCCTACCCACTATTTGTCATTCATGCAAATTTATTGAATTTATATTCACTGAATAAGGCGTTGAATCGGTTCAGATAGCGTAATTTTTCGTTTCTATTACGTTAACGCTACCTCTTTGTGAGTAAACACAACATTTGTGCAAGGTTACATTTTTGAAATGTTATTTCTGTAAGGTTGTTAAAACGTGCCGGGTTTAATGATTTCAATCAAAACCTGTATGGACAGAAGGTGAATACTTTGTTACTTTAGCGATACGAACTATGAATTGGTAAGACCAATTGACTCCGGGCTAATGGCAGAGACAGGGAATATGGCCTACAGCAAGATCCGCCAACCAAAACTATCCGATGTGATAGAGCAGCAGCTGGAGTTTTTAATCCTTGAGGGGACGTTGCGCCCCGGTGAAAAACTCCCGCCAGAACGTGAACTGGCAAAACAGTTCGACGTTTCCCGTCCCTCGCTCCGTGAGGCTATTCAACGCCTCGAAGCTAAGGGCTTGTTGCTTCGTCGCCAGGGGGGCGGAACGTTTGTACAAAGCCGCCTGTGGCAGAGCTTCAGCGACCCGCTGGTAGAGCTACTGTCCGACCACCCTGAATCCCAATTTGATCTGCTGGAAACCCGTCACGCGCTTGAAGGCATCGCGGCTTATTACGCGGCGCTGCGCAGCAATGATGAAGACCGCGAACGCATTCGCGAGCTGCATCAGGCCATTGAGCGGGCTCAGCAGTCCGGCGATCTCGACGCCGAATCCGATGCCGTCGTCCAGTATCAAATCGCCGTCACCGAAGCGGCGCACAATGTGGTGCTGCTCCATCTACTACGCTGTATGGAGCCGATGCTGGCCCAGAACGTTCGCCAGAATTTTGAATTGTTGTACGCCCGTCGGGAGATGCTCCCGCAGGTCAGCAATCATCGTACTCGCATTTTTGAGGCGATAATCGCCGGGGAACCGGAGCAGGCGCGTGAAGCGTCGCATCGTCACCTGGCGTTCATTGAGGAAATTTTGCTGGATCGTAGCCGTGAGCAGAGCCGTCGTGAACGCTCACTGCGTCGTTTACAGCAACGAAAAGATGAGAACTCCGGTTCTTAAGCGCCATTTTTAGAGCGCGGCAACTAAACGCAGAACCTGTCTTATTGCACTTTTAGTTGTTCAAAATAATTTTGGGTGTATCGCGGCGGCAAGCGCGCGAATCCCCGGGAGCATAGTGAACTATGTGACTGGGGTGAGGAAGCGAAGCCAACAAAGAGACAGCCAGAAGTATGAAGAACAAAGAGCGCAATGGGACAGGTTCCAGATTAATCAACGATTAGATAGATAAGGAATACCCCCCATGTCAGAACGTTTACCAAATGACGTGGATCCGATCGAAACTCGCGACTGGCTACAGGCGATCGAATCGGTCATCCGTGAAGAAGGTGTTGAGCGCGCTCAGTATCTTATTGACCAACTCCTTTCTGAAGCCCGCAAAGGCGGGGTGAAAGTGGCTGCTGGCGCATCAACCGGCGGCTACGTGAACACTATTGCCGTTGAAGATGAGCCGGAATACCCGGGGAATCTGGATCTGGAACGTCGTATCCGTTCTGCGATCCGCTGGAACGCGATTATGACCGTTCTGCGCGCATCGAAAAAAGATCTCGAACTGGGCGGCCACATGGCTTCCTTCCAGTCTTCCGCAACCTTCTATGAAGTGTGCTTTAACCACTTCTTCCGCGCACGCAACGAGCAGGACGGCGGCGACCTGGTTTACTTCCAGGGCCACATCTCTCCGGGCGTCTACGCGCGTGCTTTCCTGGAAGGTCGTCTGACTGAAGAGCAGATGAACAACTTCCGTCAGGAAGTTCACGGTAAAGGTCTCTCCTCTTATCCGCACCCGAAACTGATGCCGGAATTCTGGCAGTTCCCGACCGTCTCTATGGGTCTGGGCCCAATCGGTGCGATTTATCAGGCTAAGTTCCTGAAGTATCTGGAACACCGCGGCCTGAAAGACACCTCTAAACAAACCGTTTACGCTTTCCTCGGCGACGGCGAGATGGACGAGCCGGAATCCAAAGGCGCGATCACCATCGCGACCCGTGAGAAGCTGGACAACCTGGTCTTCGTTATCAACTGTAACCTGCAGCGCCTTGACGGCCCGGTTACCGGTAATGGCAAGATCATTAACGAACTGGAAGGCATCTTTGGCGGTGCTGGCTGGAACGTTATCAAGGTTATCTGGGGCGGACGCTGGGATGAGCTGCTGCGTAAAGATACCAGCGGTAAACTGATCCAGCTGATGGAAGAGACCGTTGACGGTGACTACCAGACCTTCAAATCCAAAGACGGCGCTTACGTGCGTGAGCACTTCTTCGGTAAATATCCGGAAACCGCAGCGCTGGTTGCCGACTGGACTGACGAGCAGATCTGGGCCCTGAACCGCGGCGGTCACGATCCGAAGAAAGTCTACGCTGCGCTGAAAAAAGCACAGGAAACCAAAGGCAAAGCCACCGTAATCCTCGCCCATACCATTAAAGGTTACGGCATGGGTGACACCGCTGAAGGTAAAAACATCGCTCACCAGGTTAAGAAAATGAACATGGACGGCGTTCGCTACGTCCGCGATCGTTTCAACGTGCCGGTTGCCGATGCTGACATCGAAAAACTGCCGTACGTGACCTTCCCGGAAGGTTCTGAAGAGCACACCTATCTGCACGCCCAGCGTCAGAAACTGCACGGCTATCTGCCGAGCCGTCAGCCAAACTTCGATGAGAAGCTGGAGCTGCCGACCCTGGAAGATTTCGGTCCGCTGCTGGAAGAGCAGAATAAAGAGATCTCTACCACTATCGCGTTCGTTCGTGCCCTGAACGTGATGCTGAAGAACAAATCCATCAAAGACCGCCTCGTGCCGATCATCGCCGATGAAGCGCGTACTTTTGGTATGGAAGGCCTGTTCCGTCAGATTGGTATCTACAGCCCGAACGGTCAGCAGTACACTCCGCAGGACCGTGAGCAGGTTGCTTACTACAAAGAAGACGAGAAAGGCCAGATTCTGCAGGAAGGTATCAACGAACTGGGTGCCGGTGCATCCTGGCTGGCTGCTGCGACCTCCTACAGCACCAACAACCTGCCGATGATCCCGTTCTACATCTACTACTCCATGTTCGGGTTCCAGCGTATCGGTGACCTGTGCTGGCAGGCCGGCGACCAGCAGGCTCGCGGCTTCCTGATCGGCGGGACTTCCGGTCGTACCACGCTGAACGGCGAAGGTCTGCAGCACGAAGATGGCCACAGCCACATTCAGTCTCTGACCATCCCGAACTGTATCTCTTACGATCCGTCTTACGCGTACGAAGTTGCGGTCATCATGCACGATGGTCTGGAGCGTATGTACGGTGAGAAACAAGAGAACGTTTACTACTACATCACCACGCTGAACGAAAACTACCACATGCCGGCAATGCCAGCAGGCGCCGAGGAAGGTATCCGTAAAGGTATCTACAAACTCGAAACCGTTGAAGGTAGCAAAGGTAAAGTTCAGCTGCTGGGCTCCGGTTCTATCCTGCGTCACGTCCGTGAAGCAGCGCAGATCCTGGCCAAAGACTACGGCGTAGGCTCTGACGTTTATAGCGTCACCTCCTTCACCGAACTGGCGCGCGATGGCCAGGATTGTGAACGCTGGAACATGCTGCATCCGCTGGAAACGCCGCGCGTTCCGTACATCGCTCAGGTGATGAACGACGCTCCGGCAGTCGCATCTACTGACTATATGAAACTGTTCGCTGAGCAGGTTCGTACTTACGTACCGGCCGATGATTACCGCGTACTGGGTACCGACGGCTTCGGTCGCTCTGACAGCCGTGAAAACCTGCGTCACCACTTCGAAGTTGACGCTTCCTACGTGGTGGTAGCAGCGCTGGGCGAACTGGCTAAACGTGGCGAAATCGATAAGAAAGTGGTTGCGGAAGCCATCACTAAATTCAACATCGATGCAGATAAAGTTAACCCGCGTCTGGCGTAAGAGGTAAAAGAATAATGGCTATCGAAATCAAAGTACCGGACATCGGGGCTGATGAAGTTGAAATCACCGAGATTCTGGTCAAAGTGGGCGACAAAGTTGAAGCTGAACAGTCGCTGATCACCGTAGAAGGCGACAAAGCCTCTATGGAAGTCCCGTCTCCGCAGGCTGGCGTCGTTAAAGAGATCAAAGTCTCCGTCGGCGACAAAACCGAGACCGGTAAACTGATCATGATTTTCGATTCCGCCGATGGTGCAGCAGCCGCTGCACCTGCGCAGGAAGAGAAGAAAGAAGCCGCTCCGGCCGCCGCAGCACCGGCAGCCGCCAGCGCGAAAGAAGTTCATGTACCGGATATCGGCGGTGATGAAGTTGAAGTCACGGAAATCATGGTAAAAGTGGGCGACACCATCGCCGCTGAACAATCCCTGATCACCGTAGAAGGCGATAAAGCCTCTATGGAAGTGCCGGCGCCGTTCGCCGGTACCGTGAAAGAGATCAAGATTAACACCGGCGACAAAGTGTCCACGGGTTCCCTGATCATGATCTTCGAAGTGGCGGGCGCAGCGCCTGCCGCGGCGCCGGCGAAAGCGGAAGCCGCTCCGGCTGCTGCTGCACCGGCAGCTTCAGGTTCTAAAGAAGTTCACGTGCCGGATATCGGCGGCGATGAAGTTGAAGTGACTGAAGTGATGGTGAAAGTGGGCGATAAAATTGCCGCTGAACAGTCACTGATCACCGTTGAAGGCGACAAAGCTTCCATGGAAGTGCCGGCGCCGTTCGCGGGTACCGTGAAAGAGATCAAAATCAGCACCGGCGACAAAGTCTCCACCGGCTCCCTGATTATGGTCTTCGAAGTGGAAGGCGCTGCGCCTGCCGCAGCTCCGGCTGCCGCGGCTGCCCCAGCACCAGCTGCTGCACCGGCTCAGGCTGCTAAACCAGCTGCACCTGCTGCAAAAGCAGAAGGCAAATCTGAGTTCGCTGAAAACGACGCTTACGTTCACGCCACCCCGCTGATTCGTCGCCTGGCGCGCGAGTTCGGTGTAAACCTGGCGAAAGTGAAAGGAACTGGTCGTAAAGGCCGTATCCTGCGCGAAGACGTTCAGGCCTACGTGAAAGAAGCGGTTAAACGCGCTGAAGCCGCGCCTGCTGCTACCGGTGGCGGTATCCCGGGCATGCTGCCGTGGCCGAAAGTGGACTTCAGCAAGTTTGGTGAAGTGGAAGAAGTTGAACTGGGCCGTATCCAGAAGATCTCTGGTGCTAACCTGAGCCGTAACTGGGTGATGATCCCGCACGTTACGCACTTCGACAAAACCGATATCACCGATCTGGAAGCGTTCCGTAAACAGCAGAACGCCGAAGCTGAGAAGCGTAAGCTGGACGTGAAATTCACTCCGGTGGTCTTCATCATGAAAGCCGTTGCCGCGGCGCTTGAGCAGATGCCGCGCTTCAACAGCTCCCTGTCTGAAGATGCACAGCGTCTGACGCTGAAGAAATACATCAATATCGGTGTGGCGGTTGATACCCCGAATGGTCTGGTTGTTCCGGTCTTCAAAGACGTGAACAAGAAGAGCATTACCGAGCTGTCTCGTGAACTGACCGTGATTTCCAAGAAAGCGCGTGATGGTAAGCTGACCGCTGGCGAAATGCAGGGCGGTTGCTTCACTATCTCCAGCATCGGCGGCCTGGGGACCACCCACTTCGCACCGATTGTGAACGCGCCGGAAGTGGCTATCCTCGGTGTGTCCAAGTCCGCTATGGAGCCGGTATGGAATGGCAAAGAGTTCGTGCCGCGTCTGATGATGCCGATCTCTCTGTCCTTCGACCACCGCGTGATCGACGGTGCTGATGGTGCGCGCTTTATCACCATCATCAACAATATGCTGAGCGACATTCGCCGCCTGGTGATGTAAGCAAAAAGCCGGCCTGACGGCCGGCTTTTTTCTGGTAATCTCTTCTGCGTTTTGAAGTTACCAGCAATAAAGGACAAAATCGTTTGCCGTTTGTTGTTTCAAAATTGTTAACAATTTTGTAAAATGCTTGCGGATAGAACGTCCCGGTGGACATGGGCGTAAAAACAATAGCGTCAGACCCGCCGGATACAAATAACAGAGGTCATGATGAGTACTGAAATCAAAACTCAGGTCGTGGTACTTGGGGCAGGCCCCGCAGGTTATTCTGCTGCCTTCCGTTGCGCTGATTTAGGTCTGGAAACCGTCATCGTAGAACGTTACAGCACCCTCGGCGGTGTTTGCCTGAACGTCGGCTGTATCCCTTCTAAAGCACTGCTGCACGTTGCTAAAGTTATCGAAGAAGCGAAAGCGCTGGCCGAACACGGCATCGTTTTCGGTGAACCGAAAACTGACATTGACAAGATTCGCACCTGGAAAGAAAAAGTCATCACTCAGCTGACCGGCGGTCTGGCTGGCATGGCCAAAGGGCGTAAAGTGAAGGTAGTTAACGGTCTGGGTAAATTTACCGGCGCTAACACCCTGGAAGTGGAAGGCGAAAACGGTAAAACCGTCATCAACTTCGACAACGCTATCATCGCGGCGGGCTCCCGTCCGATCGAACTGCCGTTCATTCCGCATGAAGATCCGCGCGTATGGGACTCCACCGATGCGCTGGAGCTGAAAACCGTACCAAAACGCCTGCTGGTTATGGGCGGCGGTATCATCGGTCTGGAAATGGGTACCGTATACCATGCGCTGGGTTCAGAGATTGACGTGGTTGAAATGTTCGACCAGGTTATCCCGGCTGCCGATAAAGACGTGGTGAAAGTCTTCACCAAGCGCATCAGTAAGAAATTCAACCTGATGCTGGAAACCAAAGTGACCGCCGTTGAAGCGAAAGAAGACGGTATCTACGTTTCCATGGAAGGCAAAAAAGCCCCGGCTGAAGCGCAGCGCTACGACGCCGTGCTGGTAGCTATCGGCCGCGTGCCGAACGGTAAAAACCTCGATGCCGGTAAAGCAGGCGTTGAAGTTGACGAGCGTGGCTTTATCCGCGTTGATAAACAGCTGCGTACCAACGTGCCGCACATCTTCGCTATCGGCGATATCGTCGGTCAGCCGATGCTGGCGCACAAAGGCGTTCACGAAGGCCACGTTGCTGCCGAAGTTATCGCCGGCATGAAGCACTACTTCGACCCGAAAGTTATCCCGTCCATCGCCTATACCGAGCCGGAAGTTGCGTGGGTTGGTCTGACTGAGAAAGAAGCGAAAGAGAAAGGCATCAGCTACGAAACCGCCACCTTCCCGTGGGCTGCTTCTGGCCGCGCCATCGCTTCCGACTGCGCTGACGGTATGACCAAACTGATTTTCGACAAAGAATCTCACCGCGTTATCGGCGGGGCGATTGTCGGCACCAACGGCGGCGAGCTGCTGGGTGAAATCGGTCTGGCGATCGAAATGGGCTGTGACGCTGAAGACATCGCGCTGACCATCCACGCTCACCCGACTCTGCACGAGTCCGTTGGCCTGGCAGCAGAAGTCTTCGAAGGCAGCATCACCGACCTGCCAAACGCGAAAGCGAAGAAAAAGTAAATTTTTCTTTCAGGCAAAATCCAAAAAGCGGCTCAGTGAGCCGCTTTTTTTATCGGTGATGTTTAGAACTGTGTCGCTGTTAATAAAATTGCATATCTTATTAATACTTGAAAAATAGTTACTCAGTAAACTTATAGGTAGTTAACTATATGTGAGGTGTGTGATGAAAAAAGTTTTAACGACGACGCTGCTGGCAGCAACGCTGGTCTCGGGTATGGCCTGCGCGGCCGATGCCGCTATTCCCTGGGCTGATAACAGCGGCGGGACCGAAAGCACCCATATTGCGGCGATGGGCCAGGATTTGAATATGCAGCATCAGCAGATAACAAAGACCAGCGAAGGGGTATGGGCGGCGAATTCCGGCAGCATCAGCTCTGATGAAGCGGCGTTGACCAGCACTAAACCGGCTTTTGCGGGTGACCCGTCTCTGATGCCCCATCAGGGCTAAATCAGCACACAGATATGGCCCGGCGGCGTTATCGCACGCCGGGCTTTTTTCTATTGATTGATGGCCTGCCAGGCTGAATCCGGCGAAAACTGCGAAATGGCGCGCGCCTTGCTCTGCGTCTCATCCCCTAAATTAGCCTGATAAACCTCATCATTCTGGTTGACCATAAAGCTCATGATGCCGGTTTTTCCCCATTCCACAGGCCACGCCAGCAGGGCGAAGCCCTGACCCTCGCCATCTTGAATGATGCGAAAACGGTAGCCGTGATAGCCTTCTCCGGGTTCGGCGGGGCTAAACGCGGGCCCAAGCGGGCTGGGCGCTTCGCCGGGAGCGGCAGGCCAGTAGAGGCCGTCTTTCTTACCATCGCTGCTGATAATCCTCTGCGCCCAGGTGTGGTTTAGCCGATAAAAATCCTGCTGGGCATCAACGTAAGCGTGCATCGCCTGAATGGCTGACAGCTCATTGCGGCCAATCGCGCGAGTCAGGATCTCATCTTCAGCAGCGGCCATATCAAAACGCCAGCCGCTTTTATCCTTGATGATGGGGATCGGTAGCCGCCATGCTTCCTGTCCCACCTCCAGCCAGGCGCTATTCTGTTGCTGAACAATACGATGGCTGACTTTCCAGTCCCGCTGAAAGCGAGCGACGGCATCTGGGTCGATGCCCTCCGGCGGTAAAAATTGCTGCCAGCTATCGCCGAGCAGCCCGTTGAGGGCAGATTCATCATGCCTGCCGATTGCCTCAGCCAGCGCGCTTGCGGCCTGTTCCGGAGAGGAAAACTGCTGCTGAGCCAGCGCCATGGCGGGCGTCAGGGCCAGCGCCAGCAGCGTCATTTTTAATAATTTTTTCATCTGATTATCCTCAGCGGCGGCGCAGTTCACGGTGTTCGGAAAGATGTTCTCTGGCCGCGCTGCGCTGCTCGCTGCTTAAACCCGAGATATGGCGGCTCTGCAGGCCGCGCTCCTGCTGAGACTGCCAGGAGGGAGAGCGGATATCGTTACCGCTCAGGGCATTGGCGTGCAGGTTATTCAGCTTCTGCTGACGTTGTTCGGGCGTTGCGGTCCGGAACTGTTCACGGCGCTGTTGCTGCTGCGCCGTCGGATGCTGAATTTGCGTTTTGACCGCTTCCCGATGCTGCTGTTGTACGGCGCTATTTTTTACCGCCGGCGTGGCGTCATAGCCGCGATAGTTATTGCGCTGGGTCACCTGATGGAGCTGCTGCGACGCGGCCTGGCGCTGGGCATCGCGGGAAGGCGCGTGATTAAGCGCGTTGTCCGCATGCCCGGTACGCTGCTGTAGCTGCGTCATGGCCGCCTGACGCTGCGCGTTGCGATCGGCGGGCTGATGTTGGGTCGCGCTAAGCCCGCCGGGAACATTGGTCTGATGGTAATGCTGCGCAATCGTGTTGTTCGGATAGGGAATATTGCCGCGGTAGGCCGGATTATGCTGCCAGCTGGCGCGGTTTCCCGGCAGGTTCTGCCCGGTAATATGGTTGAAATTATTGACGTTGATGTTGATGTTATCGCCGTTGTGCACGTAGCCGCCGTGATGATCATCATCGTGATGGTGATCGTCATCATCATGGTGGTGATGATCGTCATCATCCCAGTCGATGCTGCTGAACAGAGCGTAGGTTGTGGCGACGCCGAGGCTATAGCCAAACCCCTTGGCGAAGCTGTCGGTAAACTGCTCCCCCGGAGGCGGCGGCAGGTAGACTGGCGGATAGGCGGTGTCAGGCCAGGTGCCGTAAACAACTGAAGGGTTATAGGCCGGCACGTATACCACATTTGGATTGGTGGATTCGATTTTAATCACCTGCGCCGGGGCGGAGGATGTCACGGCGCTGCTGCTGCTGCTGCGGGAAGCGGTGGCCGTGGACGTTGCCGGAGCCGGTGCCGCGGAGCGGGTGGCGGTGATGACTTTCTGCTGCGGCGTGGATTTTAACGTTCCGGTCTGCTGGGCGATGGCGCGTAAGCGCTGCACCGAATCCATGACGGCCTGCGGCTGGGCGAGAAAGGCGTTACCCAGGTTTTCCACCCACGGCGCATTTTCTCCCATTAACGCGAGAAGGGAAGGGAAGGCGACCAGCGATTTTACGCTGGGGTCCCAGGGCTGATTTGCCACCGCTTGCACCGCCGCATCGCCCTTCATTGTAGGGTTATCCTGCGACCACTCTACCGCCTGGACAACGTTACTCGGGTAGGTCGAAGCCATCAGCACCTGCGACAGCAGATTGTCCGGATAGAGCGCGATTGGCGCGACCCACTGGTCTATCTGCGCGGGTGTATAGGTCGTGGTCACCGGCTGGGCGGCGGCGGTTGCCTGCGCCGTCTGCGCAACGGCGGGGGGCTCGGGAACCGTTTGCGGCTCCCGGCTTTTGACGTAGAGCGTACCCGCGGCGGCTAATAGCCCGGCGCTACAGAGTAGCGCGAGCAGATGGGGTTTGAAAGGCAGTGTCATGAGAACTCCCGGCACAATAATTGGCCCGTTTTGACAGAGTATTGTCGAAAAGCGGGGGATTGCCTGAGTATAGAGAGCGCGTATTTGCGTTTTTGATTTTAGTTGGGATTTCGCTCAATTATGTGTAACAGAATTAATTTTATATACCGCTAAATTGACAGAAAACCTGCATTATTCTGCCCTTAACGATTCAGCTAATTTTTAATGTTGCTTTTTTGTAAACAGATTAACACCCCGCCAAAATCCTGCTATGCTGCCGACGCGGTATCGGGCATTTACCCTACAAACTGCTGTCTCACAGGAGCGTGAAGAGAATCGCCTACCGCATTTTACAATGAGAGCGAGGAGAACCGTCGTGCTAGAAGAATACCGTAAGCACGTAGCTGAGCGTGCCGCCGAGGGGATTGTACCGAAACCCTTAGATGCAACCCAAATGGCCGCGCTGGTAGAACTGCTGAAAAACCCGCCAGCGGGTGAAGAAGAATTCTTGTTAGACCTGTTAATTAACCGCGTACCGCCGGGCGTCGACGAAGCCGCCTATGTTAAAGCCGGATTCCTTGCCGCGATCGCCAAAGGCGAAGCGACTTCTCCACTGGTTACCCGTGAAAAAGCTGTCGAACTGCTGGGCACCATGCAGGGCGGTTACAACATCCATCCCCTGATTGACGCGCTGGACGACGCAAAACTGGCGCCGATCGCCGCGAAAGCGCTGTCCCACACCCTGCTGATGTTCGACAACTTCTACGATGTAGAAGAGAAAGCCAAGGCGGGCAATGCCTACGCCAAACAGGTTATGCAATCCTGGGCCGACGCTGAGTGGTTCCTGAGCCGTCCTCAGCTGGCTGACAAAATCACCGTGACCGTTTTTAAAGTCACCGGCGAAACCAACACCGATGACCTGTCTCCGGCCCCTGACGCCTGGTCCCGCCCGGACATTCCGCTGCACGCGCTGGCAATGCTGAAAAACGCCCGTGAAGGCATCGACCCGGATCAGCCCGGCGCCGTTGGCCCGATTAAACAAATTGAAGCACTGCAGCAAAAAGGTTTCCCGCTGGCGTACGTCGGCGATGTCGTGGGTACCGGCTCATCGCGTAAATCCGCCACCAACTCGGTGCTGTGGTTTATGGGCGACGATATTCCGCACGTGCCGAACAAGCGCGGCGGCGGTCTGGTTCTCGGCGGCAAAATTGCGCCTATCTTCTTTAATACCATGGAAGATGCCGGCGCGCTGCCGATTGAAGTGGACGTAAACAACCTGAACATGGGCGACGTGATCGACGTTTATCCGTTCAAAGGTGAAGTACGTAACCACGAAACCGGCGAACTGCTGGCGACCTTCGAGCTGAAAACCGACGTGCTGATCGACGAAGTGCGCGCCGGCGGCCGTATCCCGCTAATCATCGGCCGTGGCCTGACCACCAAAGCGCGTGAAGCGCTGGGCCTGCCGCACAGCGATGTGTTCCGTCAGGCGAAAGACGTGGCGGAAAGCAGCCGCGGATACTCTCTGGCGCAGAAAATGGTGGGTCGCGCCTGCGGCGTGGCCGGGGTTCGTCCGGGCGCTTACTGCGAACCGAAGATGACCTCCGTAGGCTCTCAGGACACCACCGGCCCGATGACCCGTGATGAGCTGAAAGACCTGGCGTGCCTGGGCTTCTCTTCCGACCTCGTGATGCAGTCCTTCTGCCATACCGCCGCCTATCCGAAGCCGGTGGACGTCACCACACACCACACGCTGCCGGACTTCATCATGAACCGCGGCGGCGTATCGCTGCGTCCGGGCGATGGCGTTATCCACTCCTGGCTGAACCGTATGCTGCTGCCTGATACCGTGGGTACCGGCGGTGATTCGCATACCCGTTTCCCGATCGGTATCTCCTTCCCGGCAGGCTCAGGCCTGGTGGCGTTTGCCGCCGCAACTGGCGTCATGCCGCTGGATATGCCGGAATCGGTACTGGTACGTTTTAAAGGCAAAATGCAGCCGGGCATTACCCTGCGCGATCTGGTACACGCCATCCCGCTGTATGCGATCAAACAGGGTCTGCTGACCGTGGAGAAGAAAGGTAAGAAAAACATCTTCTCCGGCCGCATTCTGGAAATTGAAGGTCTGCCGGATCTGAAAGTTGAGCAGGCGTTTGAGCTGACCGATGCCTCCGCCGAGCGTTCCGCGGCGGGCTGTACCATTAAGCTGAACAAAGAGCCGATCGTTGAGTATCTGACCTCCAACATCGTCCTGCTGAAGTGGATGATCGCCGAAGGTTACGGCGATCGCCGTACGCTGGAGCGTCGCGTTCAGGGCATGGAAAAATGGCTGGCGGATCCGCAGCTGCTGGAAGGCGACGCGGATGCGGAATATGCGGCGGTGATCGATATCGATCTGGCCGATATCAAAGAGCCCATCCTCTGCGCGCCGAACGATCCGGACGATGCGCGTTTGCTGTCCGACGTGCAGGGCGAGAAGATCGATGAAGTGTTTATCGGTTCCTGCATGACCAACATCGGCCACTTCCGCGCGGCCGGTAAGCTGCTGGACAACCACAAAGGCCAGCTGCCTACTCGTCTGTGGGTGGCGCCGCCAACCCGTATGGACGCCGCGCAGCTGACTGAAGAGGGCTACTACAGCGTGTTTGGTAAGAGCGGTGCGCGTATTGAAATCCCTGGCTGTTCCCTGTGCATGGGTAACCAGGCGCGCGTTGCCGACGGTGCGACGGTGGTCTCTACCTCAACCCGTAACTTCCCGAACCGTTTAGGTACCGGCGCTAACGTCTTCCTGGCCTCTGCGGAGCTGGCGGCCGTGGCCGCGCTTATCGGTAAACTGCCGACGCCGGAAGAGTATCAGACCTATGTTGCTCAGGTGGATAAAACCGCAGCGGATACCTATCGTTATCTGAACTTCGACCAGCTCGGTCAGTACACCGAGAAGGCCGACGGGGTTATTTTCCAGACCGCGGTGTAATGCGCTAGCTCAGCGCTGTACATAATCCCGCCAATGCCCGGTGAACTTTGCGTCACCGGGCATTTTTATTTCCCGTCCCTCCGTCCACCACGCTTTTTTTCTCTTCCACTGCTGCGATAATGACTGTATGGGTACAGTGCAGCGGTGACGCACTGCCCTTGCAGAGGAAAAGACTATGGATTACGAATTTCTGCGCGATATTACCGGAGTGGTAAAGGTGCGAATGTCGATGGATCATGAGGCGATCGGCCACTGGTTCAACGAAGAGGTTAAAGATAACCTTGCCCTGCTGGACGAAGTCGAGCAGGCCGCGCGCACCGTTAAAGGCAGTGAACGTTCCTGGCAACGCGTCGGCCATGAATACACGCTATGGCTGGACGGCGAAGAAGTGATGATCCGCGCTAACCAACTGGATTTTTCCGGCGATGAGATAGAAGAGGGGATGAGCTACTATGACGAAGAAAGCCTCTCGCTATGCGGCGTGGAAGACTTTCTTCAGGTCGTCAACGCCTATCGAAAATTTGTAGGTCAATCCTGAGCAACGTTAATCATTTCCACGGCCGGACAGTTATGTCCGGCTTTTTTTTGGCCTTAACGGCCTGGTTTGATTTTTATTAATCATTTTAAAACTGTGATCTGGCGCGTTTGTGAAGTTTATTTGATTAAATATAATCTTTATGATTTTATTTAATCACAGCATAACAACAGGCGGGAAGACCATGAACATCAAAAAGGCTATAGAACGTGTACCTGGCGGCATGATGGTTGTGCCACTGGTGATCGGCGCCATTATCAATACCTTTGCCCCGCAAGCGCTTGAGATCGGCGGGTTCACCACCGCGCTGTTTAAAAACGGCGCAGCGCCGCTGATTGGCGCCTTCCTGCTCTGTATGGGAGCGGGAATTAGCGTCAAGGCAGCGCCACAGGCTCTGTTGCAGGGCGGTACCATTACGCTGACCAAACTCCTGATCGCCATTGCGATTGGCCTCGGCGTGGAACAGCTCTTTGGCGCTGAAGGGATCTTCGGCTTAAGCGGCGTGGCGATCATCGCTGCGATGAGTAACTCGAATGGCGGGCTTTACGCCGCGCTGGTTGGCGAGTTTGGTAACGAGCGTGATGTGGGAGCGATCTCCATCCTGTCACTGAATGACGGGCCATTCTTTACGATGATTGCGCTGGGCGCGGCGGGGATGGCCAACATTCCCATTATGGCGCTGGTCGCCGTGCTGGTGCCGCTGGTGGTGGGAATGATCCTGGGTAACCTCGATCCCAACATGCGCGACTTCCTGACCAAAGGCGGCCCGCTGTTGATTCCGTTCTTCGCTTTTGCGCTGGGCGCAGGGATCAACCTTGAAATGCTGCTACAGGGCGGTCTGGCGGGCATTCTGCTCGGCGTGCTGACGACCTTTATCGGCGGTTTCTTTAACATTCGTGCCGACCGTCTGGTGGGCGGAACCGGGATTGCCGGCGCGGCGGCGTCCAGTACCGCCGGAAACGCCGTGGCGACGCCGCTGGCGATTGCCCAGGCCGATCCCTCTCTGGCAGAGGTTGCCGCCGCGGCCGCGCCGCTGATTGCCGCATCGGTGATCACCACCGCGATTCTGACGCCGGTCCTCACCTCATGGGTGGCTAAGAAGCAAGCGCGTCAGGTTGCAGAGGAGAAAAAAGCATGAAAATGATCGTTATCGCCGACGACTTTACGGGTTCTAACGATACCGGCGTGCAGCTGGCAAAGAAGGGGGCGCGCACGGAAGTGATGCTAACGCCGGATCAAAAACCTTCGCGTCGCGCTGATGTGCTGGTGATCAACACCGAAAGCCGCGCGATGCCTGCAGCTGAGGCCGGGAAAGCGGTAGCGCAGGCGTTAGCGCCGTGGTGCGATGGTGATGCGCGTCCGCTGGTTTACAAGAAAATCGACTCTACTTTCCGCGGCAACGTGGGGGCTGAAGTGACGGCGGCAATGCGTGCTGCAAACCGGAAGCTGGCCGTAATTGCGGCGGCTATCCCCGCTGCCGGGCGCACCACCCGCGACGGATTATGCCTGGTCAACGGTACGCCACTGCTGGAAACCGAATTCGCCAGCGATCCGAAAACGCCCATTATCTCCTCGCGAATTGCGACGTTGATCGCCCTGCAAAGCGATATCCCGGTTCATGAAGTGTCGCTCGAAGACGTTCGTCGGGGGCAATTGAGCGCCCTGTTGACGGCTTTTTCAGCCGAGGGTGAGTGCATGGTGGTGGTGGATGCCGTGGAAGATCGCGATCTGTTGCTGATTGCCCAGGCTATTTGTGAACAAAAAGAGATGCCGCTGTTGGTTGGCGCTGCCGGGCTGGCGAACGCGCTACCGGTCAGCACCTTCATGCAGGAAAAGCAGGAGCTACCGGTACTGGTGGTGGCCGGATCGATGAGCGAGGCCACGCGGCGGCAGGTTGAAAAAGCGCTCTGCCAGGCGCGCGCCAGCGTCGTGGATATTGACGCCTCGCGGCTGGCCTCGGCGCAGTACGAGCAGGAAATGGCCGCGGCGGTTGAACAGGCCTGTGCGCTGCTCAGTCGCCAGCAGCACACCATTTTACGTACCAGCCGGAGTGCGGACGATCGGCAGATGATCGACGGCCTGTGCGCTCAGGCTGGCGTAAGCCGCCAGCAGCTCGGTGAGATGCTTAGCGAACGCCTCGGAATGATTACGCTGCGCATTATCGAACAGGCTCGTATTGGCGGGCTGTTCCTGACCGGAGGAGATATCGCCACCGCGGTCGCCGCCGCGCTCGGGGCGGAAGGCTATCGCATTCAGAGTGAGGTGGCGCCCTGTATTCCCTGCGGGACGTTCGTTAACAGTGAAATCGACGATCTGCCGGTTATCACTAAAGCCGGCGGATTCGGTTCAGACAGCACCCTTTGTGATGCGCTTTATTTTATTGAGGAGATGTACAGTGGTAACTAAAACAATTGCGATTACGATGGGCGACCCGGCGGGCATCGGTCCGGAAATTATTGTCAAAGCGCTTTGTGAAGACGAGCTCAACGGCGCGCCGCTGGTGGTGGTCGGGTGTCTGAAAACCCTGAAACGTCTGCAGGACAAAGGGCTGGCGGAAGGCGTCACCTTTCGCGCGATCGCCGAGGTCGCGGAGGCGCGATTTGCTCCAGGCGTGATTCATGTCATCGACGAGCCGCTGGCCCAGCCGGACGCGCTGGAGCCGGGTAAAGTGCAGGCCCAGGCGGGCGATCTGGCCTACCGCTGCGTGAAGCGGGCGACGGCGCTGGCGATGAAAGGCGACGTACACGCCATCGCGACCGCACCGCTGAATAAAGAAGCGCTTCATCTGGCAGGGCACAATTATCCTGGTCATACCGAGCTGCTGGCGACGCTGACTGAAAGCCGCGATTACGCCATGGTGCTCTACACCGACAAGCTGAAGGTCATTCATGTCTCGACCCACATTGCGTTGCGTAAGTTCCTCGATACGCTTAATGGCCAGCGCGTGGAGACGGTCATCGGCATCGCGGATCGCTTCCTGAAACGCGTCGGCTTCACCCAGCCGCGCATTGCCGTTGCCGGGGTCAATCCCCATGCGGGCGAAAATGGTCTGTTTGGCGATGAAGAAATACGCATTGTGTCGCCGGCCATTGAAAACATGAAAGCGAAGGGAATCGATGTTTATGGGCCTTGCCCGCCGGACACCGTGTTTCTACAGGCATACGAGGGGCAATATGACATGGTGGTGGCGATGTACCACGATCAGGGACATATTCCGCTCAAACTGCTTGGCTTCTACGATGGGGTGAATATCACCGCGGGTCTGCCGTTCATCCGCACCTCTGCCGATCACGGTACCGCGTTTGATATAGCCTGGACGGGAAAAGCAAAATCTGAGAGCATGGCCGTATCGATTAAATTGGCAATGAAACTGGCGTAATTTCCTGTTATGAAAGGACAACACCGTCTGGATAAGATTGTGGCGTATTTGAAAAATCATACGCTGGTGACCGTGGAACAGCTGGTGGATGCGGTAGAAGCATCGCCTGCAACGATACGACGCGATCTGATCAAACTGGATGAGCAGGGCGTGATCAGCCGCAGCCACGGCGGTGTTGCCCTGCGGCGCTTTGAGCCTTCTCAGCCTACCACCAATGAAAAGCAGCTACGATCGCCTGCGGAAAAGCGGGCGATTGCGCGTTTTGCCGCCTCGATGGTGCAGGCGGGCGACGCGGTGGTACTGGACGCCGGCACCACCATGCTGGAGCTGGCAAAATGCCTGACCCATCTTCCGCTCAGGGTGATCACAGTCGATCTGCATATCGCTCTGTTTTTATCCGAATTCCGCCAGATAGAAGTGACCATCGTCGGTGGCCGCATTGATGACAGCAGCCAGTCCTGTATCGGCGAGTTTGGTCGTAAGATGTTACGTAGCGTCTATCCCGATATCGCTTTTATGAGCTGTAACAGCTGGAGCGTGGAAAAGGGCGTGACGACGCCGACGGAAGAAAAGGCGGGGCTGAAGCAGGAGATCATTGCCAACGCCCAGCGTAAGATCTTACTGGCCGACAGCAGCAAATATGGCGCCCACTCGCTGTTCAACGTCGCTCCGCTGAGCCGCTTCACTGACATTATTACCGATGGGGGGTTGCCTCTTCCCGTTCAGGCTGAGCTGAAAGCGCAGTCCGTTGCCCTTACGCTGGTACAGCCTGAACGTTAAGGATACCGCCAGCCGATACGGTGTTACACGCTCGGGATATTGCGTCCGTAGTAGATTTCGCGCATCTCTTTCCAGAGCAGGTCGGTAATCACCTTACGCTCCTCTTCGCTCAAATCTTCCGGCTTCGTGTGGAACATATAGTGCTTAAGGTCGAACTCCTTAAGCAACATCTTGGTATGGAAAATATTTTCCTGATAAACGTTCACGTCCACCATGTCATACAAAGACTTAATATCCTCGGACATGAAGTTCTGAATGGAGTTAATTTCATGATCGATGAAGTGCTTCATGCCGTTCACATCGCGGGTAAAACCGCGAACGCGATAATCAATCGTGACGATATCGGATTCTAGCTGGTGAATCAGATAGTTCAGGGCCTTCAGCGGTGAAATGACCCCGCAGGTTGAGACTTCAATATCGGCGCGGAAGGTGCACAGTCCGCCTTCAGGATGGCTTTCCGGATAGGTGTGAACGCAGATATGGCTTTTATCGAGATGCGCCACCACGGTTTCCGGTAGCGGACCCGGGTGTTCTGTCTGATCGATAAGCTGCGGATCGACAGGCTCTTCGCTGACCAGGATCGTCACGCTGGCGCCCTGCGGTTCATAATCCTGGCGGGCAATGTTAAGAATATTGGCGCCGATAATCGAACAGGTCTCTGACAAAATTTCCGTCAGGCGGTTGGCGTTGTAGAGTTCGTCAATATAGGCGATGTAGCCATCGCGCTCCTCTGCCGTTTTTGCGTAGCAGATATCGTAAATGCAAAAACTCAGGCTTTTGGTCAGATTGTTAAAGCCGTGCAGCTTCAATTTTTTCAATTTAGATCACCTCCTTACTTAACGGTGGATAGCGCATCCAGTAAATACTGCGGTAAAGCAAATGCCGCCGCGTGAATGGCCGGATTGTAATAACGGCACTTCAGGTTCGACTTGTGAAAACGGGCCTGGATGATTTCACTGGAAAGATGGCGCAGCGCTTCGTTGTCCGTGGCCCATGCGAAGGTCATGATGCCGCCGTAGTAGGTGGGAATCGCCGCCTGATAGAAGCTTACGTCGCTAAAGTAATGGCTGAGCTTGCGATGGCTATCGACGGCCTCATCCTGTTGCAGGAAGCTGACGCCGTTCTGAGCGACGAAGATCCCGCCTGGGTTGAGGCAGCGCTTGCAGCCTTCATAGAAGGCGGAAGTAAACAGGCTCTCGCCGGGACCGATAGGATCGGTGCAGTCGGAGATAATGACGTCAAACGTTTGCGCCGTCTGGTTAACAAAATTGACGCCATCGTCAATCACCAGGGTAAAGCGCGGGTCGTCGTACGCACCCGCATTATGGTTGGGGAGGTACTGGCGACAGAATGAAACCACGCCCGCGTCAATTTCTACCATGGTGATGGTTTCGACGCTGCGGTGACGGGAGACTTCGCGCAGCATGGCGCCATCGCCGCCGCCGATAATTAACACATGTTTCGCCTGGCCGTGGGCCATCAGAGGAACATGGGTCATCATTTCATGGTAGATAAACTCATCACGTTCGGTGGTTTGTACCACGCCGTCCAGCGCCATCACGCGGCCAAAGGCTGCGTTTTCGAAAATGATTAAATCCTGATGATCGGTTTTCTCATGATACAGAACGTTATCAACGCTGAAATACTGACCAAAATGGTCGTGCAGCGTTTCATGCCACAGATTGCTATCGGCCACGGGCAGATCCTCCTTTGTTAACACCTGTTACACCCATCAAAAATGAGCGCAACATCATAGCCAACTATAGAAGATGATGCACGGTGGATATTTCAGCAAATGAAGCGTGGGGCATTACCCGTTCACAAAGAGGGGAAAGCGCCTCCCCGATGGGAGGCGCCAGGATCAGGGTTTTTTAGCCTGTGGTTCTGCCGCAGTGGCGTCAACGATTCTGACGGTATATACCATGGTCGCTCCCGGCGGGATTTTAGGCGGTTTGCCTTCGCTGCCGTAGGCGAGATTGGGAGGGATCACGACCGTTATCGCTCCGTGGTTTCCCAGCCGCTTGAGCGGCCCAAGGAAGATGGGAGGATAAGATTTCAGAGGCTGGGACCAGACTTTCCCCTCCGCTTCCATATCGTTAATGACGGTTCCATCGGTAAGCGTTTCCTTGATAGTGACGGTAACGATATCGCTGTCGAGAATCTTGCCCTTGCCGGCATAATCTATGCGACTGTAAATGCCGTCTTTCAATACCACCCCTTTTTGCTTCGCGAAGTTTTGTTGATATTTCTTTCCTTCGCTAAGGGTTTGCTGTTCGAGCTTCTTTAGGTTCTGAAAGACTTTTTTAGACACATCGAATAAGGCTTTATTGCGCGCTTTCTCATCAAGGGCGATATCCCCTGAAAAAGAATCCATAATCCCCTGTAAAACGGTATCTTTACTGGTTTTTACGCCCTGAGATGCCCGGGTAGATAAGAGCTGCAGCACCTCCTCGCCCATCGATACACCGATAGCGTAAGCCTGCCGCAGAGGCTCTTTTGCAAAGTCGATAGCCAGCGGCTTTTTCGCCTTGGCGTCAGCAAGCCTGGCCTTTAGCCGGGTAATTTCATCGGCGCTGGCCTGCTGTAGGGCGTTGTCCTGACCGGCCTGCTGACGGCCAGCATCCGCCTGAAGGGACGTCTGCGGCGTACTGATGATAACGGCGTCCAGTTTAGCCGTGAGCGCCTGTTTTTCTACTGCCGCGGCCGCCAGCTTTGTCGTTAAATCTGTTTTTTCCGCTTCACTGGCGTTGAGCTTCGCTATCGCTGCTTTCTGCTCGGTTTGAGACGCATCCAGTTTCGTTTGCAGCGCCCGCTGTGCGGCGTCAGCCGCGGCGAGTTTTGTTAGCATTTCCTGCTGAGCTGCCTCTGCAGCAGCGAGCCTTGTTGCGAGAGCTTGCCTCTCTTTCGCCTCTGTCGTGAACTTACCGGTGAGCGCTTGTTTCTCCGCTGCGGCCGCCGCCAGCTTTGAGAGCGTATCTTGCTTTTCTGTTTCCAGCGCCGCGAGCTTCTGCTGCAGGGATTGCTTTTCGGCGGTTGCCTCAGCCAGCTGAAGCTCAACTTTTTGTTTCGCGGATTCTACTAATGCCACTCTTTTTTCCTGCTGCAGCGTTTTATTTTCTGTGGCATTACGCTGGCCCTCGATCTGTTTTATTTCAGCCGCGGCGGATAGCGCGTTATCTATTAATTGTTGTTTTTCGGCTACGGCAGTCGCTAACTTTTTCTCAAGCAGCTGAATTTTATCTTTCAGCGCTTTTTGGTTGTCTGCTTCGGCGTTCACCGTGGCCGGCTTCACATCAAGCTGCTGCCGAAGTTGGCGGATGAGTTTATCTTTTTGAGCAATGATTGCAGCCTGACGGGAAACTTCATGGGTATTCAGGACGGTTTTTTTATTCGTTGTTTTTGTATTATTGCTTTTCTCCTCAACGGGCTTTACCGGCTCGCTGATTTTTTGCGCCTGCTGCTCTTTAGCATAATTTAAAAATGCCGGGCCTGAGGCATCGCTATTTGAGCTCGCCGTGACGCTGATAAGGGCGTCTTTTTCCGCATAGGCATCCGGCGATAGCGCCAGCACAAAAACTGCTGCCAGCGATACCGGATTGAAGTTTTTGGCTATTTTCCCGTTCATGGCTGAACATTTTCACCACGTTTAACAAGGCTATCGATCAGCTCCTTTTCAATATCAGCGCACAGCTTGATTGATTTGAACTGGTACATCGAATCGATCCCCTGTTTTGTCGGTTCTGCCACTTTACTGCGCACAGAATTATATTGTGATGCCGCGCTAAGCAGGGCAGTGAACTCATTGCCGAGTTTGTCCGCCTGTTTGGGGTTCACTTCTTTCAGCGACTCCAGCGCTTTACGGCAAGTGTCTAAACGCGCTTGCTCATCGGCGATTCTCTGCTGTTCGGTTTGCTGTTGGCTTAATGTCGACTCAGATAAGGGTTTCACTAATCCGGCGGATTGCCTGGGTTGTATTGAATTACAACCCGCTAATAAAATGAGGGCCAGAGGGGCTATGCTTGTAAATAAGGATCTGTTCAAGGTTTCATTCCATTGATAAAAAGAGGTGTTATCGGGCGATAATAGTGTGCGAAAAAGAAGAATGCAATAATAGAGTTTATGATTTTTGATGGCGTACTTTTAATATTAGTTATACCCGTCATATTTCACGCTGCTTATGCGTTGGCTACGCTCGCTTACCCCTTGCCGCCTTCAAGTAACTCTAATTATTTAGGGTATATATTAATATGTTGAATGCTTAATGAATTATCATTGAATTCTATGAATTGAGATATAAATTAAGTGCTGTTGTTAATTGAATTGCTATTATTATGCGGCGTCATAGCCGTATTCGCACGGCTACCGTATTATGAAATGAAGGGGGTTATTTCACGTAAGCGAGCAGGCTAAGCGAATCGCGGGCCAGCGCTTTGCATTTTTTAGTGGTGGGAATCTGGATTCCGCTAAGGTCCCGGTAGCTATCTTCGCCGAGCGCTTTCATATTGAAGCTGTCGTAATTGCTTAAATCCCATTGATTCTGCTGAGCAAAAAAGACCAGGGCACGGCGAATCTGCGTGTTAGGCAGATTTTGATAACCGCAGTCGTTCTTCAGGAAGACGAATACTGCCGTTAAATCAGCCATATCTTCCGCTTCGGACTCGCTTAATGCATAGCTATTGGCGGAGAGAGTCAGCAGGCTGCCAAGCACTATTGTTCTGAAAAGCGTCTTCATTTTTTCTACCATTGAATCACGGACAAACAAAGTTAGCACACTTCATTACAGTGCGCCGAGCTTTATTCTTACTCTTCTGCTTGACCTTCCTGTTGGGGGAGGGTTTAAGCTCAATTATTCACCAGCAGAATAAAAAGGATGTGAAAATGCAACGTCGTGAGTTTCTTAAACTAACCGCTGCGGTCAGCGTGGCCAGCGCATTGCCGCTATGGAGCCGCTCGGTTTTTGCCGCCAGCCGCCCATCTTTGCCTGTACCCGAACTGCTTACCGCCGACGCGCGTAATCGCATCTCGTTAATCATTCAGGCTGGAAAAACGCAGTTCGGCCCTCATCTGGCGACCACCTGGGGCTATAACGGCAATCTGCTGGGCCCGGCCCTACAGCTTAAGCAGGGTGAGGAGGCGACCATCGACATTCATAACCGTCTGGCGGAGGAGACCACCGTGCACTGGCACGGTCTGGAGGTTCCCGGCGCCGTGGACGGCGGTCCCCAGGGCGTGATTGCCGCCGGAGGCTCCCGCACGGTGACCTTTACCCCAACGCAGCGGGCGGCGACCTGCTGGTTCCATCCCCATCAGCATGGTAAAACCGGCAGACAGGTCGCGATGGGGCTGGCAGGGCTGGTGCTGATTTCTGATGCAGAAAGCGAAAAGCTGCTCCTGCCAAAGCAGTGGGGAATTGATGATGTCCCGGTGATTGTGCAGGATAAAAAATTCACCTCAGCGGGAGAGATTGATTATCAGCTCGATATTATGAGCGCAGCCGTGGGCTGGTTTGGCGATACGCTGCTCACTAACGGCGCGCTGTACCCGGAGCACGCTGCGCCTCGCGGCTGGCTACGTTTACGTCTGCTGAACGGCTGTAATGCGCGTTCTTTGAATTTCGCCACCAGCGATAAGCGGCCCATGTACGTCGTGGCAAGCGATGGTGGTCTCCTGGCTGAGCCGGTGAAAGTTAACGCGCTGCCGGTGCTGATGGGCGAGCGTTTCGAAGTGCTGGTAGATACCACTGACGGGAAGCCCTTCGATTTAATTACGCTCCCGGTCAACCAGATGGGGATGGCGATCGCTCCGTTTGATCGGCCGCAGCCAGTGTTACGCGTGCAGCTGCTGACTATCCAGGCTTCCGGTAAGCTGCCGGATGTGCTGGCCGCTATGCCAGCGCTGCCCTCGCTTCAGGGCCTGACTCAGCGTACTTTGCAGCTCTCGATGGATCCGATGCTCGATATGATGGGCATGCAGGCGCTGATGCAAAAATATGGCGACCAGGCCATGTCCGGCATGGACCATGGCATGATGATGAATCACGGAGAGATGGGGAATATGAACAATATGAACCACGGTGACATGGGAAGCATGAATCATGGCGGCACGGCGCAGATGAAGCACGGTAATAAGGCGTTTGATTTCCATAATGCGAATCGGATCAACGGTAAAGCCTTTGATATGAATGTTCCCCTGTTTGCGGCGGCGAAAGGGCAGTATGAGCGGTGGGTGATTTCTGGCAAAGGCGACATGATGCTGCATCCGTTCCATATTCACGGCACTCAGTTCCGTATTTTGTCCGAAAACGGCAAAGCGCCGGCACCCCACAGGAGCGGCTGGAAAGATACCGTCAGGGTTGAAGGCGATGTCAGTGAAGTGCTGGTGAAATTTGATCACGATGCGCCGAAAGAGCATGCCTATATGGCGCACTGCCATCTGCTGGAGCATGAAGATACGGGAATGATGCTGGGATTTACGGTGTAGAATTCGCTTCCCGTCTAAGGGCGAGGCGTGTGGCTTGCTTCGATAGAAAAGAGAGAGACGTACCATAGAGAGAAGGCCCGGAAACCGGGCCTTCTGTTTTTTACTTCGCGTCGTCCGGTAAAGCATAAGCGACGATATAGTCGCCCATCTTCGTGCCAAACGAACCGTGACCGCCCGCAGAGATGACAACGTACTGCTTGCCATTCACTTCATAGGTCATCGGCGTCGCCTGGCCGCCTGCCGGCAGACGTGCCTGCCATAATTTTTCACCGTTGCTCATATTGTACGCGCGCAGGTAGTTATCCGCGGTCGCGCCGATAAACAGCACATTGCCGGCCGTCGAAATTGGACCGCCCAGCATCGGCATACCCATTGTGAACGGGAGCTTAACCGGCATCGGGAACGGCAGGCTATCCTGCGGCGTACCGATACGTTTTTTCCACACCACTTCGTTGGTTTTCAGATCCAGCGCGGAGATATAGCCCCAGGCTGGCTGTTTGCAGGGCAGACCAAACGGTGACAGGAACGGATTAAGCGTAACGCCGTAAGGGACACCGTACTGTGGCTGAATACCGGCTTCGGTACCGGAACCCTTGGCGTCTTTTGGCTGCTCCATCGGGTTACCTGGGCCGCGAGGGATCAGTTTTGAGACAAACGGCAGCGCCATTGGGTTAGCAATCGCCACCTGGCGGTTCGGATCGACGGAGATGCCGCCCCATTCGAACATCCCCAGGTTACCCGGGAATACCAGCGTGCCTTGTTCTGACGGCGGGGTGAAAATCCCTTCGTAGCGCAGCTGATGGAAGATAACGCGGCACACCAGCTGGTCGAACATGGTGGCGCCCCACATGTCCGCGCCGGTCAGGTCTTTCTTCGGACGGAAGCTCAGGTCGGAGAACGGCTGAGTTTTCGCGACGTAGTCACCTTTCGCCGCCCCTTGCGGAACCGGTTTTTCCGGCGCCGGGACAACCAGTTCACCGTTGCGGCGATCGAGGACAAAAATATTACCGGTTTTTGCCGGAGCGTAAATCACCGGCACGGTTTTACCGTTGACGTCGATATCCGCCAGCGTCGGCTGCGACGGCATATCCATATCCCACAGATCGTGGTGAACGGTCTGGTAGCTCCACGCCAGTTTACCGGTCGTCGCGTTCAGCGCCACGATGGAGCTGGCATAGCGCTCTTGTTCAGGCGTACGGTTGCCGCCCCAGATATCCGGGGTGGTTACGCCCATAGGCAGGTAGACCAGATCCAGCTTCGCGTCATAGGCCGCAGGCGCCCAGGAGTTTGGTGAATTCAGCGTGAAATGATGTTCATCATCAGGAATCGCGTTGGGATCTTTCGCGCCCGGGTCAAAGGCCCACAGCAGTTTACCGGTATTCACATCAAAGCCGCGGATAACGCCCGACGGCTCGCGGGTGGAGAAGTTATCGGTCACGGCGCCGGCAATGACGATAGTTTTGTCGGTAATAATCGGCGGTGATGTTGGTTCATACATACCCGGCGTAGTGACAGGCATGTTGGTTTGCAGATTGAGAATGCCTTTATTAGCAAAGGACTCACACAGCTTACCGGTTTCGGCATTGAGGGCGAACAGACGACCATCGTTGACCGGAAGAATGATCCGACGCGGGCAGTCGGCAACCACATCCGCCGGCGCGTTATCCGCTTTGGCTTCATGATATGAAACGCCGCGACAGGTCACGTGCTGGAAAGAGGGGTCAGCGTTGAGCTGCGGATCGAAATGCCACTTTTCTTTACCGGTGGCCGCGTCAAGCGCGAACAGGCGCTGATGAGCGGTACACAGATAAAGCGTGTCGCCCACTTTAATCGGCGTGACTTCATTGGTGATTTCACCCGGATCGTTAGGCTGCTTGAGATCGCCCGTACGGAAGACCCAAGCTTCTTTCAGGTTCTTCACGTTATCGGCGTTGATCTGCTTCAGCGGCGAGTAGCGCTGGCCTTCCTGATTGCGGCCATACGCCGACCAGTCACCATCGGCTACGTCGGAGATGGGGGCCGCTGGCGTTGCATCAGCGCTCAGCGTACCGTTGACTTCCTGCGGGTCGTTGAAGCCGGCCCAGGTCAGGATACCGCCGCTAATCAGCAGGGCGACAACCAGCCCGGCAACCGCGCCAGAGGAGGGAATCGGCAGGCGGCGCCAGACAAACGGCAGGATAAGCCAGATGCCGAAGAAGACCAGAATGTCGCTACGCGGGGTCAGCGCCCAGAAGTCGAAACCAACTTCCCATACGCCCCAGATCATAGTGGCAAGCAGCAGCGCGGCGTACAGCCAAAGCGCAGAACGCTTTCCGCGGAACAGCATGACGGTGACGCCAAGCATGACCAGGCCTGCGACAGGGTAGTACCATGAGCCGCCAAGAGCGACCAGCCAGGCCCCGCCCGCTAAAAGATACAGGCCACAGAACGCTGCAAAAAGAGCCGTCAGCGTCACGAGTAGCCGTGATTGTTGAGATTTTGTTTCTGCCATAGAAGGACACTCGTTTGTTTGTTAATTTTTTAACTGCAATTAATTATAGGATTTAACAAGTGTGATCGGAATCACAAAATGGGCTTTATTAATCACTGCATCGCATATTTCTTTTTACTGGTATACTGCGTGGCTTGCCGGTCAACGTCGGTGCAATCGCAGCGGCTTTGATGATTTACATTAAGAATCAAATGGTTAGTTTTATGAAACATACTGTAGAAGTGATGATCCCGGAAACTGAGATCAAAGCCCGTATCGCTGAGCTCGGTCGTCAAATTAATGAACATTACAAAGATAGCGGCAGCGAAATGGTGCTGGTGGGGCTATTACGCGGTTCATTTATGTTTATGGCCGACCTGTGCCGTGAGGTTCAGGTACCCCATGAAGTGGATTTCATGACCGCCTCGAGCTACGGCAGCGGCATGTCCACCACCCGTGACGTCAAAATCCTCAAAGACCTGGATGAAGATATCCGCGGTAAAGATGTGCTGATCGTGGAAGACATCATCGACTCTGGCAATACGCTGTCAAAAGTGCGTGAAATCCTCAGCCTGCGTGAACCAAAATCGCTGGCGATTTGTACGCTGCTCGATAAGCCAAGCCGCCGCGAAGTGAAGGTGCCGGTTGAGTTTGTCGGTTTTGCGATCCCGGACGAGTTCGTGGTGGGGTACGGTATCGACTATGCTCAGCGCTATCGCCACCTGCCGTATATCGGCAAAGTGACGCTGCTGGACGAGTAATGCGGAGTGTCTATCCCGGCTTATCCGGGATAGTTAAGAGGGGCGCGTGAATTATCTGTGATTGACGTGCTTGCTTTTAAGGTTGGAAATGCCCTGGCGATAGCGCTGCTCCAGCGTTTCGCGGCTGACGGCGGTCACGTCCAGATCGCGTAACATGCCATCGTGAATGCCGTAGGCCCAGCCGTGAATTGTCACCTTCTGTCCACGCTTCCACGCCGACTGCATAATCGTTGAATGGCCAAGGTTGTAAACCTGCTCCATCACATTCAATTCACACAGCGTATCAAGGCGGCGCTCTTCGGGCATTTCCCCCAGCAGCGAGCTGTGCTTAAACCAGATATCGCGAATATGCAGCAGCCAGTTGTCGATAAGGCCAAGCTCGGTATTTTCAATCGCCGCCTGCACGCCGCCGCAGCCGTAGTGGCCGCAGATGATGATGTGTTCAACTTCCAGTACGTCGACCGCGTACTGCACGACGGAAAGACAGTTCAGATCGGTATGAATCACCAGGTTGGCGACGTTACGGTGTACAAACAGCTCGCCAGGTTCCAGGCCGGTCAAACGTTCAGCGGGGACGCGGCTATCTGAACATCCAATCCACAGAAAGCGCGGCTTCTGCGCCTGTGCCAGTTTCTCAAAGAAACCGGGGTCTTCCTCCACCAGCATTTTTGACCATAGTGCATTGTTGCTGATGAGTGTATCTATATCGTTCATGGATGTTTACGGGCCTGTAACCAAGTAAGTGCGTTGCGCTAATATAGGTTAACCTCACATTTTTTAAAACAACCCATCGCGTGTCACGACACGAGAAGAGACATTTAATGACCATTGCTCTGGAATTAAAACAGCTTAAAAAAACCTACCCCGGCGGGGTTCAGGCGCTGCGCGGAATCGATCTGCAGGTTGAGGCGGGCGATTTTTACGCGCTCCTGGGGCCAAACGGCGCGGGAAAATCCACCACTATCGGCATTATCAGTTCGCTGGTGAATAAAACCTCCGGCGAGGTCAACGTGTTTGGCTATGACCTGCAAAAGGATGTGGTGAACGCCAAGCGCCAGCTCGGCCTGGTGCCGCAGGAGTTCAACTTTAACCCGTTCGAAACCGTGCAGCAGATTGTGATTCACCAGGCGGGCTACTACGGCGTCGAGCGCAAAGAAGCGATCGCCCGTAGCGAAAAGTACCTTAAACAGCTCGATCTTTGGGAAAAACGCAACGAACGCGCGCGGATGCTCTCCGGCGGCATGAAGCGTCGCCTGATGATTGCCCGCGCGTTGATGCACGAGCCGAAGCTGCTGATTCTTGATGAACCCACGGCGGGAGTGGATATCGAGCTGCGTCGTTCGATGTGGGGCTTCCTGAAAGATCTCAACGATAAAGGCACGACGATTATCCTCACTACCCACTATCTGGAAGAGGCCGAGATGCTGTGTCGCAATATTGGCATTATTCAGAACGGTGAGCTGGTGGAAAACACCTCGATGAAGTCGCTGCTTTCCAAACTGAAATCGGAAACCTTTATTCTCGATCTGGCACCTAAGAGTCCATTACCGGTACTGGAAGGCTATCAGTATCGTCTGGTTGATACGTCGACGCTGGAGGTTGAGGTGCTGCGTGAGCAGGGGATTAACAGCGTATTTACTCAGTTAAGCGCGCAGGGCGTACAGGTATTAAGTATGCGTAACAAAGCTAACCGTCTGGAAGAGCTGTTTGTCACGCTGGTCCATGACCGGAAAGGAGAATCAGCATGATGCAGCTTTATTGGGTCGCGCTGAAAAGCATCTGGACCAAAGAGATCCATCGCTTTATGCGTATCTGGATCCAGACGCTGGTGCCGCCGGTCATAACTATGACCCTCTACTTTGTTATTTTCGGCAATCTGATCGGCTCGCGCATCGGTGAAATGCACGGTTTCACCTATATGCAGTTTATCGTGCCGGGCCTGATTATGATGGCGGTGATCACCAACGCCTACGCCAACGTGGCGTCCTCCTTCTTCAGCGCGAAATTTCAGCGCAATATTGAAGAACTGCTGGTCGCGCCGGTTCCCACCCACGTGGTTATCGCCGGCTATGTGGGCGGCGGCGTTGCCCGCGGTCTGTGCGTCGGGATTCTGGTGACGGCGATTTCGCTGTTTTTCGTACCGTTCCAGGTTCACTCATGGATATTCGTCGCCCTGACCCTGGTGCTGACCGCCGTGCTATTTTCGCTGGCCGGTCTGCTGAATGCGGTGTTTGCCAAAACCTTTGACGATATCAGCCTTATTCCGACCTTCGTGCTAACGCCGCTGACCTATCTCGGCGGGGTTTTTTATTCGCTGACCCTGCTGCCGCCGTTCTGGCAAGGGCTGTCGCATCTGAACCCGATCGTCTACATGATCAGCGGTTTCCGCTACGGTTTCCTCGGCATTAACGATGTTCCGCTCGCCACCACCTTCGGCGTGCTGGTGGTGTTTATCGTCGCGTTTTATCTCTTGTGCTGGTATCTGATCCAGCGCGGACGCGGGCTTCGCAGCTAATTTAGCCAACCACTGCGCTTCGCTGCCCCGTTCAGCGAAGCGCCGGCAAACAATTTTGATTGTCATCACCGATATTCATCTCTTCCCTTGCTACATTGTTTGCCTGCTAAGGAGGTGGGCGATGTTAGGTTGGGTGATTACCTGTCATGACGAACTGGCGCAGGAGATGCTGGATCGTCTGGAGAAAAAGTTTGGGCCGCTGACGCAGTGTCGGGCGGTCAACTACTGGCGTAATCTCAGCAGCAATATGCTGAGCCGCATGATGTGCGACGCGCTGCACGAGACGGACGGCGGAGACGGGGTCATTTTTCTGACCGATAATACCGGCGCGGCGCCTTATCGCGTGGCGGCGCTGCTGAGCCATAAGCACACCCACTGTGAAGTGATTTCCGGGATCGACTATCCATTACTGGAAAGCATGTATTTGCTGCGCCAGAACCTGAGCAGCGAAGCCTTCCGGCACGCCATTGTCAGCGCCGGAGGCCCGGCGGTGAGCAGCCTCTGGCATCAGCAGCAAAAAAATCCGCCTTTTCGACTACTGCATGAGCCGTACGGGAATTAAGCGTTGGTATTGATGAGGCTTTTGTTACAATGACGGCAGTTCTTGTCTACCGGCTCGATGCGCATGTTTGCCCGAATTCTTGCTTTACTCCTCCTGTTCACGGCGCTAAGCGCCTCTGCCAGCCTGTTAAGCCAGCAGGGTGTGCCGGCACGTTATATGCAAACGACCGAAGATGCGGATATCTGGGCGCAGGTTGGCAATCAGGTGGTGAGCGTCGGCAACGTGCGGGCAGGGCAAATTCTGGCGGTAGTACCGACGGCGGCGGATTACTATGAGTTTAATTTTGGCTTTGCGACCGGCTTTATCGATAAAGGCCACCTGGGGCCGGTACAGGGTAAGCAGCGGGTGGAGGATAGCCTTGGCGATCTGCATAAGCCTCTAAGCAACCAAAATCTCATTACCTGGAAAGATACGCCAATCTATGATGCCCCCGCCGTGGGCAGCGCGCCATTTGGCACCCTGGCGAATAATTTGCGTTATCCGATTATCAGCAAACTCAAAGATCGGCTTAATCAAACCTGGTTTCAGATTCGTATCGGCAACCGCCTGGCGTGGGTGAGCAGTCTGGATGCGCAAGAAGATAACGGCATCCCAGTACTGACTTATCACCATATCCTGCGTGATGAAGAAAATACCCGCTTTCGCCATACCTCAACGACGACTTCCGTGCGCGCCTTCAGCAATCAGATGACCTGGCTACGCGACCAGGGCTACATCACGCTCAGCATGTATCAACTGGAAGGTTATCTGCGTAATAAAGTGAATCTTCCGGCGCGTGCGGTGGCGATCACCTTTGACGATGGGCTGAAGTCGGTCAACCGCTATGCCTACCCGATCCTCAAACAGTATGGCTTTCACGCCACGGCGTTTATTATCTCGTCGCGCATCAAGCGCCATCCGCAGAAATGGGCGCCGAAATCGCTGCAGTTTATGAGTATTTCCGAGCTAAAACAGATCCAGGACGTCTTTGACGTGCAGTCGCATACCCATTTCCTGCATCGGGTTGATGCTGAACGTCATCCGATTCTCCTCAGCCGCAGCTATCACAATATTCTGTTTGATTTTGCGCATTCGCGGCGGGCGCTGGCACAGTTTAACCCCCACGTACTGTATCTCTCTTATCCGTTTGGCGGCTATAACGCTAAGGCGGTCCAGGCCGCCAACGACGCCGGTTTTCATCTGGCGGTGACTACGGTGAGAGGGAAGGTAAAGCCGGGCGATAATCCGTTCTTGTTGAAAAGGCTGTATATATTAAGAACGGATTCGCTGGAGACAATGTCGCGGCTGATAAGCAACCAGCCGCAGGGGTAGATCAGGCAACCTGCACCGGAATAGCTTTGGCCTGGCGCTTCATTTCGTTTTCGCCTTCGAAATAGGCCACTTTCGGCTGCCAGGTGCGGGCTTCTTCGTCAGGCATGGTGACGAAGCTGGCGATAATCAGAATATCGCCGACGCTCGCACAGTGTGCCGCCGCGCCGTTCACGGAGATAATTCGCGAACCGCGCTCCGCGGCGATGGCGTAGGTGGAGAAACGATTACCGTTGGTCACATTCCAGATATGAATAGCCTCGTTTTCAAGGATGCCGGACGCATCCAGGAAATCCTGATCAATAGCGCAGGAGCCTTCATAGTGCAGGTCGGCCTGCGTGACTTTTACGCGGTGGAGTTTGCCCTGCAGCATATTACGAATCATAACGTCTACCTTTAAAGCTTAACGATAACAAAGCGGACGTGACGCCCGCCTTGAGGAAATTCCAGGCAGTATTGCCCGATTTTTAACCCGTGTCTACCGAACGAGCGCCACTATCTGGTTGTCGATCAAACGCGCTTCGCCGAGCCATGCCGCCATCAGGATCACCGCGCGCTGGCTGTTTTCCGTCAGGTCGAGCAGCGTGTCGGCATCGCGGATCTGGATATCATCGGCGCGGAAGCCTTTTTCGTTCAGCTCCTGCGCGGCAATCGCGATAATCTCGTCAAGATTGCGCTCGCCGGCCGCCAGCTTCTCCGCCGCGCCATTCATCACCTTATACAGCCCCGGCGCAACTTTGCGCTGGTCTGCGCTGAGATAGCCGTTGCGCGAACTGAGCGCCAGCCCATCTTTCGCGCGCATAATCGGCACGCCGATAATCTCGATGTCGTAGCCCATATCGGCCACCATTTTGCGGATCAGCGCCAGCTGCTGGAAGTCTTTTTCGCCGAAGCAGGCGACGTCCGGCTGGATCAGGTTGAACAGCTTGCTGACGATAGTGGAAACGCCGCGGAAGTGGCCTGGACGACTGGCGCCCTCGAGCATCGTCGACAGCCCCGGAACATCCACGTAAGTCTGATTTTCGAGGCCGTGCGAATAGATTTCCGCCGCGGCAGGGGCAAAGACAAAATCGACCTTACGCTTGTTCAGCTTTTCGCAATCGTCCTGCAGGGTACGCGGATAGCGCGCCAGATCCTCGGCGCGGTCGAACTGCATAGGGTTGACGAAGATACTGGCCACCACCACATCCGCGCTGGCTTTGGCGGTATCAACCAGCTTCATATGACCATCGTGCAGGTTGCCCATGGTGGGAACCAGCGCAATGCGCTTGCCTTCCTGGCGTAAACGACGGATATGCTGGCGCAGCAGCGGCAGGGTTTCAATAATCAGCACAACAACACTCCTTAATGGAAACTGTGTTCTTCGCCCGGATAGACGCCGGACTCCACTTCGGCAACATATTGCCGTACCGCGGCGCGCATGTCGCCCGCTGTGCTCAGGAAATTTTTGGCAAATTTGGGAATATGGCCGCCGGTGATGCCGAATGCGTCATGCATGACGAGGATTTGCCCGTCGGTGACGTTGCCCGCGCCGATGCCGATCACCGGGATGGTTAACGCCTCGGTGACGCGTTTCGCCAGCTCGACCGGTACGCACTCCAGCACCAGCAGCTGTGCGCCCGCCGCTTCTAGCGCCAGCGCGTCATCCAGCAGAACTTGTCCGGCATCGCCGCGGCCCTGAATTTTATAGCCGCCGAAGACGTTCACCGACTGGGGCGTCAGACCGAGGTGCCCGCACACCGGCACCGCGCGCTCGGCAAGCATTTTCACGGTGTCCGCCAGCCATGCGCCGCCCTCGATTTTGACCATATTGGCTCCCGCGCGCATCACGATGGCGGCGTTCTCGAAGGTCTGTTCCGGCGTGGCGTAAGCCATAAACGGCAGATCGGCGAGCAGCAGGCAGTTGGGCGCTCCGCGGCGCACCGCGCGCGTGTGATAGGCAATGTCTTCTACGGTCACCGGCAGGGTGGAGTCGTGGCCCTGCACCGTCATGCCCAGCGAATCGCCGACCAGCATCACGTTGATACCCTCATCGGCAAACAGCTTTGCAAAGCTGTAGTCGTAGGCGGTGATAGTGGCGAAGCGTTTCTTCTCCTGTTTGCATTTCTGCAGCAGGGCGATAGTGGTCGGTTTCATAACGTTTCCTGATGATGAAAGTCATTTTAACCGGCATTCTAGCAGCCGCATTCAGGGGGGCAATGGTTTTAGGCAACCGATTACCACGATCGCCGTAATTGCTAAAAAATGAAGGGGTATTACCAGCTCCCGGGTTTTTCCGCGCCGAGATTGGCCAGCACGTCGCGCAATGCCAAACCGTCGGGGAAACATAGCTCAGGCGCAATTTCAAACAGCGGCCACAGCATAAAGCCGCGGTTTTGCATATCGTAGTGCGGCACGGTCAGCCGCGGGGTGTTAATCACCTCATTGCCGAACAGCATGATGTCGAGGTCCAGCGTGCGCGGTCCCCAGCGTTCAGCTTTACGCGTGCGGCCCTGCTGCAGCTCAATGCGCTGAGTGTGGTCGAGCAGCGCCTCTGGGGCGAGAGACGTCTCCAGCGCCACGGCGGCGTTGAGGTAGTCAGGCTGATCCTGCGGCCCCAGCGGCGGCGTACGGTAGAAAGAGGAAACGCTTATCACCCGGCTGTCCGGTATCTCCGCCAGCGCGTTAACGGCAGCGTTGACCTGCTCCAGCGGCGAGGCCAGATTGCTGCCGATAGCGATATAAGCGAGCGTCATGCGCTGCCTTCGCGGCGCGGCGCGCGTTTACGCGGACGACGGTGGCGGCGGCGCGGAGCCGGATCGTCGCCTAAATCATCCAGCATATCTTTCTGATCCGGCGGCGCGGCGACCTGGAACTCGCCCCACCATTTGGTCAGACGCTGCAGTTCGCTGCTGTTTTCGGCGCCGGCGCGCAGCTCCAGCAGATCGTAGGCGGCGCGGAATTTGGGATGCTCCATCAGCTTCCACGCGCGTTTGCCCTGACGGCGGGACATCCGCAGCTGAAGCTGCCAGATATCGCGCACCAGAGTAGTGATGCGTTTCGGGATCGCCAGCGTGCGGCAGGCTTCGTCCAGCACGTCGTTCATCGCCAGCGCGAAGGCGTCGTAGTAGGCCAGCCCGCTTTCCTGGGCGATTTTCTGCGCCGTTTCCAGCAGCGGATACCAGAACATTACCGCGAACAGGAACGCCGGGTTAACGCGCATATCGTTGCGAATGCGGTTATCGGTATTCTTCAGCACCTGGCTGATGATGCGCTCCATCGGACTATCGCCGCGCTCGGTGAAGTAGCGGGTAATGGTCGGGAACAGCGGCTGGAACAGATTATATTCGCGCAGCAGAATATAGGTTTGATAGCCGTCGCCGGCCTGCAGCAGTTTTAACACCTCTTCAAACAGGCGCGCCGGCGGTACATCGTGCAGCAGCGTCGCCAGGCGCGGGATCGGCTCGGCGGTCTCTTCGCTGATGCTCATACTGAGCTTCGCCGCAAAACGCACCGCGCGCAGCATGCGCACCGGATCTTCGCGATAGCGGGTTTCCGGATCGCCGATCAGCCGGATGACGCCATCCTGCAGATCTTTCATGCCGCCGACGTAGTCGCGGACGGTGAAATCCGCCACGCTGTAATAGAGGCTGTTGATGGTAAAGTCGCGACGCTGGGCGTCTTCTTCAATCGAACCGAAGATGTTGTCGCGCAGCAGCATGCCGTTCTGGCCGCGCTGGGAGGTGACGCGATCGGTGGTGTGGCCTTCATGGTGGCCGCGGAAGGTCGCGACTTCGATAATTTCCGGCCCGAACATCACGTGCGCCAGGCGGAAGCGACGGCCGACCAGACGGCAGTTGCGGAACAGCTTACGCACCTGCTCCGGCGTGGCGTTGGTGGTGACGTCAAAATCTTTGGGTTTTTTGCCCAGCAGCAGATCGCGTACGCCGCCGCCGACCAGCCACGATTCGTAGCCCGCCTTATTGAGTCTGTACATGACCTTGAGGGCATTTTCACTGATATCTTTGCGGGAAATTGCATGCTGCTCGCGCGGGATAACCGTCATATGTAGTTGTTCGACGGCGGCTTCTGCCTCGCGCTCTTCACGGCTTAGCACCTTACGGCAAAAATTAGCGACTCGGGTAAAAATGGTACACCTCGTAGTGTCAGACGGACTTCAGGACAAAAAAATAGCGGCTAATCATAGCTCAGCAGAACGCATTTGAGAATGCTGGATTTGCTCCGGCCGCCAGTTCGCTACCGCGTACTTGAGTAAATCCTCAATGCTCAGCGTCTGCCATTCCTGAATGACATCCTGATTAAGAAACGTTAGCGCCCGCACAATTTCCGGGCGCGGATCGCCTGTAGATAACGCCGGAGCGTGGTTTTGCTTCGACAGTTTATTGCCCTGCGCGTTGAGGGCCAGCGGCAAATGGATATAGTCCGGCGCCTGCCAGCCAAAATGCTGATAGAGCGAAATTTGCCGCACCGTCGGCTCGATAAGATCGGCGCCGCGGACGATTTCGCTGACGCCCTGAAAATGATCGTCCACCACCACCGCCAGATTATAGGCGAACAGCCCATCGCGACGGTGGATAATAAAATCTTCACGCGCCAGAGGCTCGTCGGCGACGATCGTACCGCGCAACTGGTCATAAAATTCAAGGACCGGACGCGTTTGCCGCAGGCGCAGAGCGGCGTTTTCCGCGCCGAGGCGTAAATCACGGCAGTGGCCGTCGTAAAGGCCGCCAATAGCGTGGATACGCGCGCGGGTGCAGGTGCAGTAGTAGCAGAGGCCCTGCTCGCGTAGCCAGGCCAGGCGCTCACGATAGGCTTCGTGGCGTTTTGACTGCCAGAGTACCTCTCCGTCCCAGTGCAGGCCGAAGTGCTCTAACTGACGAAGAATAGTCTCGGCGGCGCCGGGGACTTCACGCGGCGGATCGATATCTTCAATGCGCACGCGCCAGATACCGTTCTGTGCCCGAGCCTGCAGATAGCTGCCAAGCGCGGCAATCAATGAGCCGAAGTGGAGTTCGCCGGAAGGTGAGGGGGCAAAGCGCCCGATGTAGTGGGAATCTGTCATCGTATGACTAAAGCATCAGGGCGGGAGAAAGCTCCCGCCAGAGATGCGTCAGCGAAGTGATTAGCCTGCCATCTGTTTTTCGCGAATTTCCGCCAACGTTTTGCAATCAATGCACAGGTCGGCGGTCGGACGCGCTTCCAGACGACGGATACCAATCTCAACGCCACAGGATTCACAGAAGCCGAAATCTTCGTCTTCGACTTTTTTCAGCGTTTTCTCGATCTTTTTGATCAGTTTACGTTCGCGGTCGCGGTTACGCAGCTCCAGGCTGAACTCTTCTTCCTGAGCGGCACGGTCTACCGGATCCGGGAAGTTAGCAGCTTCATCCTGCATATGCGTTACGGTGCGATCCACTTCATCCCTAAGTTGATTACGCCACGCTTCAAGAATGCGCTTGAAGTGCGCCAGCTGGGCTTCGTTCATATACTCTTCGCCCGGCTTCACTTGGTACGGCTCCACCCCAGCGATGGAGAGAATACTCAGGGACGATGTTTTACGGTTTTGCCCTTCTTGCATGTTGCTTCTCCTTAACACGCACTATCGATCCCCGTGTTGGGGGAAAAATCAGGCCGCTATAAATAGCAGATGCTTTTCCGGATAGCAATTATCTAAACGTTACACTTGACAACCCTGTGAGGAAAAGCGTATTTGCGCTCGCGACCCGAATACTATTTAGCCGTTTATTTACCGGGGGTTAACACCACGGTAATCGGCTTATTCAGAGTCATCATCTCGGTAGAAAGTTCCGCCTTGTAGGCGAGAATTTCCACCCCCTTTTTTTGCGCCTCAATCAATAGCTGTGCGTATCTGGCATCAATATGATGCGCGGGTGAGAAACGGTCTATCGCCGAGTGCAGCACGGCGAACAAAATCACCGCCCGATCGCCCGCTGCCGCCACGCTCATCAGCTCCCGCAGGTGCTTCTGACCGCGTGCGGTAACCGCATCGGGGAAGTAACCGTATTCCTTTTCCGCCAACGTAACCGATTTCACTTCAATATAGCAGTTTTGTTGGTCATCTGCTTGTAACAGAATATCAATGCGGCTGCTTTCATCACCATACTTCACTTCGCTTTTCAGCGTGTTATAGCCCAAAAGCTCGGGAATATTTCCTGCCAGAATCGCCTCTTTTGCCAACGTGTTAGCACGTAGAGTATTAACACAAATTGTCGCGCCCTCTACGGTTTCAGTTAATTCCCACGTGTGGGCATATTTACGCTTAGGATTATCTGAGGTGGAATACCAGACGGTATCGCCCGGCGCGGCGCAGCCGGTCATGGCGCCGGTGTTGGGGCAGTGCAGGGTCAGCTCGCGGCCGTCGGGGGTGACCACGTCGGCGAGAAACCGTTTGTAACGTTTAACCAGGGTGGCGGACTGCAGGGGAGGAGTGAACAGCATCAGCTTTCCTTGTCGAAGGGATAACGTTCCAGCGCCTGATAGCGGGTACGCCCGCGGCTAAAGCTGGATTCGTAGAGCACAAATTCGTTGACCGCAAACGCCCAGCTAAATCCGGGCGGCGGAATCGGCACCGCGTGGCGCGCGTCGCGCAGCAGGGTGATATGCGGATGAAACGGCTGCGGGCTCTGATAGCAACCGCTGCGGGCGGCCTGGGCGCGTAGCATATTCGCTAATTGCAGCACCCCGCGCGGCGGCTGACGGGTGCCCAGCCACACTACCCGCGAACGCAGCCACTGCCCGGCATCGTCAAGCGTCAGGGTAAAGCCCGGCTGGCGGATCCGTCCGGCCATCGCTGACAGCGCCCGCTGCTTGTCCGCGCTCACCTCGCCAAGAAACGCCAGCGTCAGATGGAGGTTAGCCGCCGCCACCGGTCGACCCGCATCGCCGGGAAAGCTGGCGGCGCGCCAGTGCACGATCTGCTGCTGAACGTCCCCGGGAAGTTCAATGGCGAAAAACAGCCTTTTCGGCTCGGACATGATAGAGACTCGGTAATGAATTACCGGGATGCTACAATGCTTGCCCGCAAATGTTAACCTCCGGAGCGTTTCGTGTCCTCATTGCCGGTTGCCGCCGTCCTCCCTGAACTTCTCTCTGCCCTGCAGCATGCGCCGCAGGTTCTGCTTAATGCGCCAACCGGCGCCGGGAAATCCACCTGGCTGCCGCTGCAAATCCTCGCCGAAGGTAACATCAACGGACGCATAATCCTGCTGGAGCCGCGGCGGCTGGCCGCGCGTAACGTGGCGCAGCGGCTGGCGGAACTGCTGGGAGAGAAGCCCGGCGAGACCGTGGGCTATCGCATGCGCGCGGAGAGCTGCGTCGGGCCGAACACGCGCCTCGAAGTGGTGACGGAGGGCATTTTAACGCGGATGATCCAGCGCGATCCGGAGCTGACCGGCGTGGGGCTGGCGATCCTCGATGAATTCCACGAACGCAGCCTGCAGGCGGATCTGGCGCTGGCGCTGCTGCTCGACGTTCAGCAGGGGCTGCGCGACGATCTCAAACTGCTGATTATGTCGGCGACGCTGGACAATGAACGCCTGCAGCGGCTGCTGCCGGAGGCGCCGGTTATCGTCTCTGAAGGGCGCGCGTTTCCGGTTGAGCGGCGTTTTCTGCCGCTGCCGGCCCATCAGCGCTTTGACGAGGCGGTGGCGGTGGCCGCCGCGGAGCTGCTGCGCAGCGAGAATGGCTCAATGCTGCTTTTTCTGCCCGGGGTGGGAGAGATTCAGCGCGTTCAGGAGCGGCTGGCGGAGCGGGTGGCGAGCGATGTGATTCTTTGCCCCCTGTACGGCGCGCTGCCGCTGAGCGAGCAGCGTAAGGCGATACTGCCCGCGCCCGCCGGGATGCGCAAGGTGGTGCTGGCGACCAATATCGCCGAAACCAGTCTGACCATCGAGGGGATTCGGCTGGTGGTGGATAGCGCCCAGGAGCGGGTCGCCCGCTTTGACGCCCGCACCGGGCTCACTCGCCTGGTCACGCAGCGCATCAGCCAGGCCTCAATGACCCAGCGCGCCGGACGCGCCGGGCGCCTGGCGCCGGGTATCTGCCTGCATCTGCTGGCTAAAGAGCAGGCCGAGCGCGCGGCGGCGCAGGGCGACCCGGAAATTCTGCAAAGCGATCTGTCGTCGCTGCTGCTGGAGCTGCTGCAGTGGGGATGCCAGGACCCGGCCCAGCTCAGCTGGCTGGATCTGCCGCCTGCGACCAACCTGGCGGCGGCCCGGCGTCTGCTCACCGACCTTTCTGCGCTGGAAGGCGAGCGGCTGTCGGCGCGCGGGCGCAAAATGGCGGCGTTGGGCAACGATCCGCGCCTGGCGGCGATGCTGACCGCGGCGGAGGATGCCGATGGCGCCGCCACGGCGGCTAAACTGGCGGCGATCCTTGAAGAGCCGCCGCGCGGCGGCAATAGCGATCTTAGCGCGGCGTTTGCCCGTCAGCAGGGTAACTGGCAGCAGCGGGCGCAGCAGCTGATGAAAAGGCTGGCGGTTCGCGGCGGTCAGCCCGACGCCGACAACATCGCGGCGCTGCTGGCTTCCGCTTTTGCCGACCGTATCGCCCATCGTCGCGGCCAGGAGGGGCGCTACCAGCTGGCTAACGGGATGGGGGCGATGCTCGACGCCGACGATGCGCTGGGCCGCCACGAATGGTTGATTGCGCCGCTGCTGCTGCAGGGAAGCGCATCGCCGGACGCGCGGATCCTGCTGGCGCTGCCGGTCGATATTCACGCGTTGATTGAGCAGTGTCCGGCCCTGGCCCGGCGTTCCGATATCGTCGAGTGGGATGAGGCGTTAGGCACGCTGAAGGCCTGGCGGCGCACCTGTATCGGACGCCTGGTGATTAAGACCCAGCCGCTGGCGAAGCCGTCGGAAGAGGAGCTGCACCAGGCGATGCTCAACGGGATCCGCGAGAAGGGACTGAGCGTGCTCAGCTGGACGCCGGAGGCGGAGCAGCTGCGTCTGCGGCTACATTGCGCGGCGCGGTGGCTGCCGGAGGAGGCGTGGCCGGCCGTTGACGAGGCGTCGCTGCTGGCCTCGCTTGAACAGTGGCTGCTGCCGCAGATGGCGGGCGTCCATTCGCTGCGCGCCCTGAAGGCGCTGGACGTGCGTCAGGCGCTGCAAAACTGGCTGCCGTGGCCGCTGCGCCAGAAGCTGGACAGCGAGCTGCCCACGCACTATACGGTGCCGACCGGTAGCCGCATTACGATTCGTTATCACGATGAAAACCCGCCGGCGCTGGCGGTGCGGATGCAGGAGATGTTTGGCGAGGCGACCACTCCGACTATCGCCCAGGGGCGCGTGCCGCTGGTGCTGGAGCTGCTTTCGCCGGCGCAGCGCCCGCTGCAGATCACCCGCGATTTAGGCGCCTTCTGGCAGGGGAGCTACCGCGAGGTGCAAAAAGAGATGAAAGGGCGCTATCCCAAGCACGTCTGGCCCGACGATCCGGCCAATACCGCCCCGACCCGGCGCACCAAAAAGTATTCGTAGCCGGAGAGTTCCCGGGTTGCGGCGTAAACGCCTTACCCGGGCTACCGGACCAGCACCGCCCGTAGCCCTGCGAAGCGCAGCGCGAGCAGAGGGTGTTTTATACCTGGCTCCACAAAAAGATGCCGCCGCCCGCCAGCGCCAGCCAGGGGCCGAAGGCCAGAGGTTGTTCGAGCGAACGACGGGTTACCAGGCGCTGCAGCAGCGTCCAGACCAGACCGCTGGCGGAAGCCAGCAGCAGCGTCTGCGGCAGCGGCTGCCAGCCGAGCCACGCGCCGAGCGCCGCCAGCAGCTTGAAATCGCCGTAGCCCAGCGCCTCTTTACCGGTCAGCAGACGGAACACCCAGTACACCAACCACAGCGACAAATACCCGGCCATCGCGCCAATGACCGCCTCCGCCAGCGGCGCGAAGGTATCGGAAAGATTGAACAGCAGACCGGCCCACAGCAGCGGCAGCGTCAGTCTGTCAGGCAGCAGCTGCGTTTGCGCGTCGATGGCGGCGAGGATCAGCAGTACGGACACGAAAATTAGCCCGCCCAGCAGCGGCATGCCCGGAGCCATCAGGTACCCCGCGAGTACAAACAGCGCGCCGGTCGTCAGCTCCATCAGGGGATAGCGACGCGAGATCGGCTGCCCGCAGCAGCGCGCGCGCCCCCTGAGCCATAAAAAGCTCAGCAGCGGGATATTGTCCCGCCAGGCGATAGGCTGACGGCACTGCGGACAGAACGACGCGGGGAGGCAGAGATTCACCCCCTCTGCGCGTTCCATCATCAGCGGTAAACGATGGATAACGACGTTAAAAAAGCTGCCGAACGCCAGTCCGGACAGGAATAAAAAGCCGCCCCAGATTGACGGGAATTGCGCGGCGAACTCGGGTAACTGCGCGATATTTTCCATCTCTATTTTTTCTCCCCGGAGCGCCACTGCCCCTGCCACTGCCACGGCGTGCGCCCCTGCTCATCTTTGCGGCCGTTTTGCGCGAGCAGCAGCGCCAGCAGCGCCGGAGCCGTCTGGCGGGTCTGCAGCGTACCGTTAAACGTAAAGCGCCCGTTGGGCGTCAGAACGCCCTGTCCTGCGAGGCTAAGCTGACGGGAGTCCTGGGTCAGGGCGACAGCCAGCGCGCCCGCCGGGGTACAGCTTAATTTGCCGTTGACCTGGGCCAGTTCGAGCGATCCGGCGGGGGAGCTGAGCGCCGCGTCCCGCCACTGCACGGTGCTGGCGCTCATCTGTCGGCAACCGCCGGCGTTAAAGCGGGCCTCGGGCAGCGTCAGCACAACCTGACCGCGGGCCTCCAGCGGTATGCCGGATGCTAACCGCTGGCCGAGCGTCCGGGCCGGCGCCGCGAGTCGTCCCTCGCGCACCACAACGTCGTTCAGACCGTGCAGCCAGGCCTGGCCGCGCAGGCCGGAGGGGTCGTTAAACGCGATATGCCAGCCGGGAAGCCACGACGAAAAGCCAAACTCCCAGCGTAAATGGGCGATGTCAAAACCGCGCCAGCTGACCTGACGGGCTTCTCCTTGCCACAGGGTGCCCGTGGTTTCGCCGAGCCGCGCGCCGTCCGGTAGCGCCAGAGTAAGCAGCCGCGCCGGCGCGCTAAACAGCAGCCAGAAGAGATAGACCGCCGCCAGCAGCAGGGCGATAGTGAGTTTATTTTTCATCGCTGCGCTCCAGCACCAGCGTATTAATCGTCACCCAACCGGGCTGCTGCGCCACGGCGGTCACCGCCAGGGTGGCGGTGGTCATCCCCGCCTGCCCCAGCGCGTCCAGCCATGCCATCAGCGCCTGGAAATCGGCGGGCTGCACGGTAAGGTTCAGGCGGGAGCCCTGCGGCTGCAGGCGAACGATAGCGATACCGTGGCGGCCGGCTTCGCGCATAATCACCGTCGAGGGTTCTTCCGGAGCGGCAGAAGGTTTCCGCTGGTTAAGCTGCTGGAGAAGCGGGGTCTGCTGGCGCATCCACCGCAGGCTGGACTGCTCCCTGGCCAGCGTTTGCCGCCACTGCGCCTCGCGATTTTGCCAGGGCTGCCAGAGGGCGTAATAAATCAGGCCAATAAGCAGCATGACGCCCATCCCCAGCAGCAGATGCCGTTCGCGACGCGTACGCTGTTGCCATAAGGCGAGCAGGTTATCCATCGTTACCCTCCAGCGTCAGACGCCCTTCAATACCGTCGGCGCGCGGCTTCATCTCGCCGGTCTGCACGCGAAACCCCGCCCGCGCCCGCTGGCTGAACTGCGCCAGGGCCTGCGATGAAACGGCGGATATCTCCAGCTGCAGCGCGTTGCGCGCGGCGTCAAAGCTCAGGGCGCGCAGACGAATGCCCGGCGTTTCGGCGATGATTTGCTGCAGGGCGCCGAGCCGTGAGATGAGCGCCGGCCGGGCGCTCACGCTTTCCAGACGGCGCAGATGCTGCTGCATTTGCAGGCGTGGATTGACGAGATTTTTTTCCGCTTTGAACCACTGGCGGTAAAAATCACGGCTGGCCTGCACGGCGGCGTCGGCCTGACGCGCCAGGGCGAGATGGTCGTGGAGGCGATTTCCGCTCCACAGCAGCAGTAGCGCCAGGGTTGCGACAATCGTCGGCCGCCAGCGTCGGGGCGTCGGCGGCCGGCGTTTCGCGGCAAAATTGCCCTGGCGTAAGCAGATTTTGCGCGCCTGCGGGTTGCTCGCCGCCAGCGCCAGCAAATCCTGCGCCGGGCGAGGCTGCCACGGCGCGGCGATATCCGGCGGCGGCGAGTAGCAGGCGATGGGCGCGAGGTCAGGCCAGTGAACCAGCAGTTCGCCGAGCCATGGGGTTTCCACCGCCATACCGCTGCACGTCTCGCAGCGAAACAGCCACTGTTCGCCGCAGCGTACGGCGCTCCAGCCGGTCGGGTTCTGCGGCAGGGCAAGGGCATCCGGCGTCAGGGCCAGCACGTTGAGTCCGAGCCCCTCGCACCAGGCCTGCCATGCGCGCATCTTCTCTCGCCCGACCACCGCCACGGCACAGTCGCTTTTATCCCGGTGGATCAGGGCAAAATGGCTCTCTTCGATCTCCGTTGCCAGCTGTTCTTCGAGTAAAAACGCCAGCGCCTGCTGCGCATTTCGGCGCGCGCCGGCGGGCAGGGTAACGCGATGAAACGCGCAGTCGCTGGCGGGCACCAGCACCCAGGCCGGATGACGCTGCGCCAGCAGGCTGAGCGTCGGGTCGCCAGCGTCAGGATGCCACTCGCCAGTCTGCGCCGCGTCGCCCGGCGCGGCCAGCCGCCATATCGCCGTCGCGGCATGGGGATTGAGGCGAATAATCAGCACGGCGGCGGAAAAAGTATGGTGGTTATTCATCGGCTACCCAATAGATTCCGTAGCGCCGCTGGACGACGCTGAAGGTTCGCCCCTGCTTTTGCAGGAGACTGCGTTGCTGATAGCGGGCGCTGCCCATCACCACGCTGAAGGTGGCGATAAAGCGCTCGCTGTGCACCGCCAGCCACGGACGCGCGGCGGCGGTATCGGTTTTTTGTAATAGCGGCTGCGACAGGAAGGCGGCGACGCTGCTCCAGCCGGTGGTCGCGCGGGCCTGCAGCAGCTGCCGGGCTTCGACGAGGGTGAGTTCAGCGGGGAAGAGCGCCGCCAGCAGCGCGGCCTGAGCGGGCTGCAGGGTATTGACGTTCAGCTGCAGCGTCTCGTCCGCCAGGGCGCAGACGTAGGGCAGCAGACGCTGATAGAGCGCGGCGTCCATCCCGGCCAGCAGACGCAGCTCGCTGACGTCCTGCAGCGGCTGATTGCCGGTCAGATAGCCGGGGGATTGCGCCATATAGACTTCGTCTTCCGCGCCGTTCAGCAGCGCCTGGCGCTCGCTATCCACCCAGTCGCGCAGGGCGGCGGTCAGCTGTAAGGCGCGCAGCGGCTCGCTGCCGAGGTTCTCCAGCAGTCGGGTAAAAACCTGCGCGGGATAAGGGATTTCAACGCTTTCGTCGCCGCTGAGCTGGTTAATGGCGTTGAGGTTGAAGCAGGCCTGAGCGTCGGTAATCGTGGCGTAGATCTCGCCATCATTGACCGCAAAGCGGCGCCCCTGCTGGGCCCAGTTCTGCGCCAGATGGGTCTGGTTCGGCGAGTCGAGCGCGTCGCGTTGCAGCAGCGCCGCCGCCAGGGTTTCCGCCCCCAGCGCGTACCATTTAGCCTGCAGGTTATCGAGGGTAGTAGCGGTTTGCTGATACATCCGCGCGCTGCGTTCGGTCATGGCGCTCGCCAGCACCATCATCAGAGCGAGGATCAGCAGCACCATAAGCAGGGCGACGCCGCGCTGGCGGGTATTCATTGGCTGCCTCCCGACGTAAGCAGAAACAGCCGGCGGATCTCGCCGGACTGCTCCAGCGTCAGGGTGACTTCCAGCCCCTGCGGCAGCGTCTGCGTCTGCTGCCATTCATCCTGCCAGCGGCCGCTGGCGTAAAAGCGCAGGCGAAACGCCTGGACGCCGCGCTGCATAACGGTCACCGTGGGCAGACTACCGGGCAGCGGGTCCTGCTGGTCGTAGCTCAGACGCTCCAGCCGATCCCCGCGCAGGCGGTAGCCGACGTTCTGAATTTCCGAGCGCGGCAGGATCCCCAAAGGATTGGGCCAGCCGTTGCGGCTAAAGGCGATCGCCCAGTCGTCGCTGCCGAGCTGAAAACGTCCGGCAAAAAAGAGGCTCGCGCTGTCGCGGCTGCGGCGGGGAATGATTTGGCTAAAGTCCGCCGCCATCTGGCTGAACGTGAGCTGTAACGCCTGCATGCGCCCGCCCTTATCGCGGGTGAGCGTATCGGCGCGCATCACGTTTTGCAGCACCGTGACCGCAGCGACGCTTAGCGCGGCGAGGATAGCCAGCGCCAGCAGCATTTCGACGAGGGTAAATCCGCGAGCGCGCTGGATCATGGCGGCGTCACGTAGGTGCGCAGCGAAGAGACGGGCATTTTATCGCTTTTGGCGCGGCGGACTTCAACGTCCAGCGCCCGCAGCTGCGGCAGGTCGGTCTCCACCCCCTGCCAGCGAATGTGCCAGCTGACGCCCGCCGCCTGCACCGTGGTTTCCGACCAGCTCAGCGCGGGCCAGCGATTTTCCAGCCGTAGCTGCACCAGCTGATTATCCGCCAGCCAACCGGCCAGGGTTTTCTCTTCCATACGACCCAGCTGGCGGGTTTGCTGGAGCGTGGCCTGCATCACCGCCAGCCCGGCGAGGGCGAAGACCGCCAGGGCGACCATCACTTCAATCAGCGTCATACCGGCCTGCTTTTTCATGGCGTCTCCTGCGGTTCGGGCAGGCTTTCGCCGCGCGCATTAAACGCGATACCCGGTCCCTCGCCGACGGTCAGCCGGAACGGCGTCATCTCACCGCCGGGAAAGATCAGCACATCGGGATTGTCGCCCGGCGTCCAGGCCTCGCCCTGCGGAAAAGTGAGATGCAGCGTGTTCCCGGCGACGCTGCCCGAAGTGGCGACGCGTCCGGCGCGCAGGGGGAGCCAGCGATAGCCGTTCCAGTCGTCGCCGGCCGGGGGCGGTTCGTTGCTTTCGCGGGGCTGTAAGACCAGAAACTGCCAGCGATCGGGATGCACCGAGGCGCCAAAAAACTGGCCGGTTTGCAGCCCTCGCTGCTGGACAAAGCGCAGCTGCGCCTCAAAGCGCGCCAGCGCCTGCGCCGCGCTATCGTCGCGCGAGGCGGGGAAGGCCAGCATCACCATGCCCGCGCTGACGCCGATCAGCAGCAAAATGAGCATCATCTCCAGCAACGTAAAGCCGCGCTGTCGCACTATTTCTTCCCGATTGTCCAGTTGCCGATATCGTCATTGCTCTCCGGTACGCCGTCCGGCCCGAGGCTGAAAATATCCACCTGTCCGTGCTGGCCGGGGCTCAGTAGCTGGTAATCGCTGCCCCAGGGATCCTGCGGCAGACGGCGAATATAGCCGCCTTCAGGATAGTTGCGCGCGTGCGGCTCGGCCGATGGCGCGCTGACCAGCGCCTGCAGCCCCTGCTCGGTGGTGGGATAGCGGCTGTTATCCAGTTTGTACATGTCCAGCGCCCCCTCGAGCGCCACAAGATCGCTGACCACTTTTTGCCGGTCGGCCTTTTCCTTGTTGCCCATCAGGTTGGGCACCACGAGGCTGGCGAGCACGCCGAGGATAACAATCACCACCATGATTTCCAGTAAGGTGAATCCGCGCTGTCGTTGCATATTTTTCTCCATTAGAACAATTACATACTCATCAGGGTATTGAGCTGCAGTATCGGTTGCAGGATGGCGAGGACGATAAACAGCACCATGCCGGCCATCGCCACTATTAGCAAAGGTTCAAACAGGCTAAGGGCCAGCTGAATTTGCGCGCTCAAATCCCGGTCCTGGTTATCCGCCGCGCGCTCCAGCATGCCGTTGAGCTCGCCGCTCTGTTCGCCGCTGGCGACCATGTAGCGCATCATCGGCGGGAACAGCTGGGTCATTTCGAGCGCGCGATGCAGGCTGACGCCTTCGCGAACCGCGTCGCTGGCGGCTTCCAGCTGGCGCTTCGCCCAGGCGTTGCTTAATACTTCCGCGCTGATGCGCATCGCCAGCAGCAGCGGAACGGCGCTGGCGTTGAGAATGCTCAGGGTGCGGGCGTAGCGGGCGCTGTTAACGCTGCGCGCGACCCGGCCAATCAGCGGCAGGCGCAGCAGCAGCCTGTGCCAGGCCAGCCGCTTTGCCGGCTGCCGCAGCAGGTAGCGCAGCAGCAGAGCGACGAGCACGGCGGCCAGCAGCAGCCACGGACCGGCGGCGCGCAGCACATCGCTCATCGCCATCAGCAGGCGGGTGGAAAACGGCAGCGCCTGCTTAAGGTGGATAAACTGCTCGACAACCTTCGGCACCACCGTCGATAGCAGAATGACGATCACGCTGACCGCCACCAGGGTCAGCACGATGGGGTAAATCATCGCCTGCAGCAGCCGGGCGCGCAGCTGCTGGCGCTGTTCGGTATAGTCCGCCAGCCGGTTCAGCACGCCGTCGAGGTGGCCGGAGGCTTCTCCGGCGGCGACCATCGCGCAGTAGAGCGCGTCGAAGCAGCCCGGGTAGCCGCGCATCGCTTCCGCCAGCGAATGGCCTTCCAGCACTTTGCCGCGCACGCCGGCAATCAGGGTTTTCAGCTGGTTTTTTTCACACTGCTGGGCCACCGCGTCGAGCGCTTTTTCCAGCGGGATGGCGGCGGCGACCAGCGTCGCCAGCTGGCGGGTAACGAGGGCGAGATCGCGGGCGTTGGTGCGGCGAATAAAACGCAGTTGCCCGCCGCTGCTGGCTGCCGGGGCGATGTCCAGCGCCAGCCAGCCCTTTTCCCTCAGCAGCTGGCGAGCGTGGCGGGCGGAGTCCGCCTGCTGGACGCCGCGCCGGGTTTTACCGTTTTCATCTACGGCCTGATAGCGAAAAAGCGCCATGTCAGGAGGCCTCCGCGATCTGCTGTTCGCTAACCCGCAGCACCTCTTGCCAGCTGGTGATCCCCGCCAGCGCCTTGTCCCGTCCGGCGTGGCGCAGGGTGATATAGTCCGCCCCCAGCTGCTGGATCAGCGTCACCTCGTTTTCGCCGCGGTGGATTGCCATACGCACGCGATCGTCCACCAGCAGCAGTTCGTGAATGCCGGTACGTCCGCGATAGCCGGTAAAGCCGCACTCGGCGCAGCCCCGGGGCTGCCAGAGCGCCGTGCCGGGAGCGATCTCCATCTGGCGGGCGGTGTCGGCATTGGCCGGTTCCTGCTGGCGACAGTGCGGGCAGAGCCGGCGCACCAGCCGCTGCGACATCACCGCCAGCAGCGAGGTGGAGAGCAGAAAAGGCTCCACGCCCATATCCTGCAGGCGCGAGATGGCGCCCAGCGCGCTGTTGGTGTGCAGCGTTGAGAGCACCAGATGACCGGTTAGCGAAGCCTGAACGGCGATCTGCGCCGTTTCGCCGTCGCGAATTTCGCCCACCAGCACCACGTCAGGGTCCTGGCGCAAAATGGCGCGCAGCCCGCGGGCAAAGGTCATATCGACTTTCGCGTTAACCTGGGTCTGACCGATGCCCTCCAGCTCATATTCGATAGGATCTTCAATGGTCATGATGTTGCGCTCGCGTGCATCGAGGCGGCTCAGCGCGGCGTAGAGGGTGGTGCTTTTTCCCGAACCGGTCGGCCCGGTCACCAGCACGATGCCGTGCGGGCGGGCGATCAGTCCATCCACCTGCTGAAGCAGCGCGGGCGACATGCCGAGGGTCAGCAGGTCGAGATTGACGCTGTTTTTATCGAGCAGACGCAGCACCACGCGTTCGCCGTAGCTCGACGGCAGGGTGGAGACGCGCACGTCGACGGCGCGTCCGCCAATGCGCAGCGCCATGCGACCGTCCTGAGGAATGCGCTTTTCGGCGATATCAAGGCTCGCCATCACCTTAATGCGCGAGATCAGCAGCGCGGCGAGGCGGCGCTGGGGGCGCAGAATTTCGCGCAGTACGCCGTCGACGCGAAAGCGAATTTGCAGGTGGCGTTCATAGGTTTCGATATGAATATCCGACGCTTTCTCTTTGATAGCCTCGGTGAGCATGGCGTTAATCAGGCGGATAATCGGCGCGTCGTCTTCGCTATCCAGCAGGTCGTCGGTGTCCGGCAGCTCTTCGGCAAGGGTGTACAGATCCAGCTCGTTGCCGATATCCGCCATCATGCGCCGGGCCTCGGCGGAGTCGCGCTGATAGCTCAGCACCAGCAGCTTTTCGAACGCCTCCGCTTCCAGTCGTTCGAGGCTGAACGGCATCCCGGCCACCCTACGGGCTTCCAGCAGCGCCTGCGGCGCGGTGGCGGCGAGGCAGAAAACCTCGCAGCTTTCGCCGTTGCTCAGGAGCATCACGTTGTGCGCGCGGGCGTAGCCGAAGGGGAGCAGCGGGCGTCGTTCAGCGGCGGGGGTCATAGATTGCCTCCCAGATTGAAGGCGTCGATGGCGGCGCTGACCTGGCGGAACGCGGCGGTATCCTGGCGCGGGTAGATCTCCAGCAGATCGTTACTCAGCATCGCGTCGTTGTTCTCTTTGCCGCGCTGTTTGCTCTGGGCGTCGTTAAACGCGGTGTACTGCCCGGATGAAGCCTGACGGTACTCGTCGCGGTCGCGGATCACCGTCGGGCGGATAAACAGCATCAGGTTGCGCTTGGAGACCTTTTTGCTGGTGGAACGGAACAGCGCGCCAATCACCGGGATATCGCCGAGCAGAGGGACTTTGTCGGCGGTGTCGGAGACGCTTTTATCCAGCAGTCCGCCGACGACCACCGTTTCGCCGCTGCCGACCAGCACGGCGTTATTGACCGTACGGGTATTGAAGGTCGCGCCGAGATCCGAGCTGGTGCTGGAGGCGGCGTCCGCCACGCTGGAGACCTCCTGTTCGATCTCCAGCAGAACCGAATCGCCTTCGTTGATCTGCGGCTTCACTTTTAGCTTGATGCCGACGGTTTTGCGCTCGACGGTATTGAAGATGTTATCGCCGGAGGTGGTTTGCGAGCCGGTCAGCACCGGGACCTCCTGGCCGACGTTAAAGGTGGCTTCCATGTTGTCGAGGGTGACGATACTCGGCGTCGCGAGAATATCGTTCTTGGTGCTGCTGGAGAGGGCGGTTAACAGCATCGCCCAGTTGCCCTGGTAGAAGCCGGCGGCAATGCCGTTGAAGGAGCTTAAGGCGCTCGCCAGCGAGCTGCTGACGGTGCCGTCTTTGTTGTACTGGTTGGCCCCGGCGATGGCCGTGGATATCGGCAGACCGCTGTTGGTGAACTGGGTCATCCCGGCATTTTTATTGGCCCACTGGATGCCGAGGTTCAGACCGTCAGCGTCCTGCACTTCGGCTATAATCGCTTCGACCAGCACCTGCGGGCGGCGGATATCCAGCTGGGCGATCACCCGCTCCAGATCGTTCATTACGTCCGGGGCGGCGGTGACAATCAGGGCGTTGGTCTGACCGTGCGCTTTGATAATGATATTTTTATCCAGCGCCGCCACCGGCTTCGCGGCCTGCTTTTCGCTCTGCATCGTGCTGCTGATGCCGGTCAGCACTTCCACCAGGTCGGAGGCTTTGGCGTATTTCAGGTAGATCACTTTGGTATTGCCCTGGGTCGCCTGCTGGCGGTCGAGCTGCTTAATCATCGCGATGATCCGCTGGCGGGAGTTCGGCTCGCCGCTGACCAGCACCGCGTTGGTGCGTTCATCGGCCACCACGTTGGCGACCATTGAGCCGGGCAGCGCCGATTTGCTGGTGTCTTTGTTGAGTTCGGTCACCAGCTTGACCACATCGGCGGCGGAGGCCCAGGCGAGGGGAACGGTCACCACGCTGCGGTCTCCGGCGTTATCGACGCGTTCGACGATGGTTAGCAGGCGCTTGATGACCGCCGCGCGGCCGGTCATCAGCAGGACGTTGGAGGGTTCATAGTGCACCACGCTGCCCGCGCCGGCGTTATCGTTAAGCTGGCGCAGCAGCGGCGCCAGATCGCGGGCCGCGACGTTGGTCAGGGGCACGACGCGGGTGACGACCTCATCGCCAATGCCCGGCGCGGCATCGCTCGCCACCGGCACCGCGGCGGTTTTCGCATCCTTCGAACGAACGACTTTCAGGACGCCGTTATTCATATTAATCACCGCGAAGCCATAGACATCGAGGACGCTGAGGAAGAATTGATAATATTGCTCTTCGTTGAGCATATCGTAGCTGCGCACGGTAATGGTGCCGCGTACGCTGGGATCGATAATGACCGTTTTATTCAGGTTTTTACTCACCGTATTGATAAATTCCTGAATATCGGTGCCCTTAAAGCTGGCGGAAAACTCTTCCGCCGCGGCCGGTTTGAATAACAGCGCGGCGAATACCAGCAGCATCAGGGAAAATGGGCGAATGACGTTGGCGATGATCAATTATTCATCCCTCAGGGCTAGATAAATATCTTGTTTCTGGCCGTCGCGTTCAACGGTAAGAGTTATTTCAGTTAATTCCGGTAGCTGGGCTAATGCCTGGCGGGACTGTTCTTTATCGCGAAGATCCAGGCCGTTCAGGGCTATCGCCAGATCGTTTTCCTTGAGACCCGCCAGGCGAAATAGCGCCGGGTCTTTGCCCGAATTCAGACGATATCCGCTGAGCTTGTCGTTAACCATGACCGGCGAAATATTGAGGTAATGAAGAATATTTTGCGGCTGCGCGCGGAGCTCCTGCGCCAATTGGCGGGCTGGCGGCGCGGCGCTATTTTTGCCGGCGGCAGGCGGGTCGTTAAACAGCGGGATAGCCTCATTTCTGCCGCGGTAATTAACAATCAGGCGGTCGGGGAAAATAGCGACGATTTTCGCCTCTCCGCCCGGCGTGCTATCGCCAATCCCGAGGCTAACCTGTTGATTCCCTTTCATCATGATGGCAATGGCGCGAGAGGGATCGGTGCTGGCGAGCAGGCCGGTAACGCGCAGTTTGAGCGCCGATACGGGCGCCTGGTCGAGGTTGCCGCCGTGCGCGGAGGCGGAGGTTTTCTCCGCAAGGCCAAACAGCGTAAAGCGCGGCAGCGCCGTTTCCGGGGAGGGGGTTACGGGCGCCGTCATATCGGCAGGGCTCAATGCGTTATCCGTAAAGTTTACCGGGAGAATTATTTTCCAGGTTAATTGGGCGAGCTGCTGGCAGATAAAAAATAATATGATGGACGTCACAATATGAGGCGCGTAATTAATTATTTTTTTATTTGATATTGTTAATCTCATCACGGAATTATGCATTTTTATTCCTTTGCTCATTCTATTTCCCTCAGCAAAAGGTACCGCCCTACCGATATTGGTGGGGCTTTTTTTATTGTGAGCGTGCTTATTGCGGGAATCTGCGTAGGTCGCTGCGAATCATAAAGAGTTTGGCTATTGCGGTCGTCATTCCCTTTTTATTTTTTCTCCTCCGGCCGCCTACGCCCCCACGTAATGAGCGAATGGATGATTGAACCGGAGAGAGCAAGAATATCTAATTATCGGCGCTTTAAAGATATGCTCGTTATTTTTTTATGGTGCTTAAGTGCGCCAGGAATAGTTTCGCGTATATAACACTTCATATAATTTAATCAGCATGTATAGGGACTATCGAATGCTCAGATATACCCGTAATGCCCTGGTTCTGGGATCGCTGGTTTTACTTAGCGGCTGCGATAACGGATCCTCTTCTTCTTCCTCTGGAAATCCCGACACTCCTGGTAATCAGGATGTGGTTGTACGTTTACCTGACGTTGCCGTACCCGGCGAAGCGGCCACGGCGACAGAAAAGCAGGCGGTCATTCACCTGGTGGATATCGCCGGCATTACCAGCAGTAGCGCTGCGGACTACAGCAGTAAAAACCTCTACTTATGGAACAACGAAACCTGCGACGCGCTGAGCGCGCCGGTAGCGGACTGGAATGATGTCAGCACCACGCCGAGCGGCAGCGATAAATATGGCCCGTACTGGGTGATCCCGCTCAACAAAGAGAGCGGCTGTATTAACGTTATCGTTCGCGACGGCACCGATAAGCTGATCGATAGCGACCTGCGGGTGTCGTTTGGCGACTTTACCGATCGTACGGTATCGGTGATCGCCGGCAACAGCGCGGTCTATGACTCCCGCGCCGACGCCTTCCGCGCCGCTTTTGGCGTCGCGCTGGCCGAAGCCCACTGGGTCGATAAAAATACGCTGCTGTGGCCGGGCGGGCAGGATAAGCCCCTCGTGCGCCTCTACTACAGCCACAGCAGTAAAGTGGCGGCCGACGGCGAAGGCAAATTTACCGACCGCTATCTGAAACTGACGCCGACTACCGTCAGCCAGCAGGTCAGCATGCGCTTCCCGCACCTTTCCAGCTATGCGGCCTTTAAGCTGCCGGACAACGCCAACGTTGACGAGCTGCTGCAGGGCGAAACGGTCGCCATTGCCGCCGCAGAGGACGGGATCCTGATTTCCGCCACCCAGGTACAGACGGCGGGCGTGCTGGATGATACCTATGCCGAAGCGGCGGAAGCCCTGAGCTACGGCGCGCAGCTGGCCGACGGCGGCGTCACCTTCCGCGTCTGGGCGCCGACCGCTCAGCAGGTGGATGTGGTGGTCTACAGCGCGGACAAAAAAGTGATTGGCAGCCATCCGATGACCCGCGACAGCGCTTCCGGCGCATGGTCGTGGCAGGGCGGTAGCGATCTGAAAGGCGCGTTCTACCGCTATGCGATGACGGTTTATCACCCGCAGTCGCGCAAGGTTGAACAGTACGAAGTCACCGACCCGTATGCGCATAGCCTGTCGACCAACTCGGAGTACAGCCAGGTGGTCGATCTCAACGACAGCGCCCTGAAGCCTGACGGCTGGGATAGCCTGACGATGCCGCATGCCCAGAAGACAAAAGCGGATTTAGCGAAGATGACGATTCATGAATCGCATATTCGCGATCTCTCCGCCTGGGACCAGACCGTTCCGGCCGAACTGCGCGGTAAATACCTTGCGCTGACCGCCGGCGACAGCAATATGGTGCAGCATCTGAAGAAGCTCTCCGCTTCAGGCGTCACGCACGTTGAACTGCTGCCGGTCTTCGATCTGGCAACGGTGAACGAGTTCAGCGACAAAGTCGCCGATATTCAGCAGCCGTTCAGCCGCCTGTGCGAAGTGAACAGCGCGGTGAAAAGCAGCGAGTTCGCCGGATACTGCGACAGCGGCTCCACCGTGGAAGAGGTGCTGAATCAGCTTAAGCAGAGCGATAGCCAGGATAATCCGCAGGTGCAGGCGCTGAATACGCTGGTGGCGCAGACCGACTCCTACAACTGGGGCTACGATCCGTTCCACTACACGGTTCCGGAAGGCTCCTACGCGACCGATCCGGAAGGCACGACGCGCATCAAAGAGTTCCGCACCATGATTCAGGCGATCAAGCAGGATCTGGGGATGAACGTCATTATGGACGTGGTATACAACCACACCAACGCCGCGGGCCCGACCGACCGCACGTCGGTGCTGGATAAGATCGTACCCTGGTACTATCAGCGTCTGAATGAAATTACCGGCAGCGTTGAATCCGCCACCTGCTGTTCCGACTCTGCGCCGGAGCATCGGATGTTCGCCAAGCTGATCGCCGACTCGCTGGCGGTGTGGACCACGGACTATAAAATCGATGGCTTCCGCTTCGATCTGATGGGCTATCACCCGAAAGCGCAAATTCTGTCGGCGTGGGAGCGCATTAAGGCCCTGAACCCGGATATCTACTTCTTCGGCGAAGGCTGGGACTCTAATCAGAGTGACCGTTTTGAAATCGCCTCGCAGATCAACCTGAAAGGTACCGGCATCGGCACGTTCTCCGATCGCCTGCGCGACTCCGTGCGCGGCGGCGGCCCGTTCGATTCCGGCGATGCGCTGCGTCAGAACCAGGGCGTCGGCAGCGGCGCGGGCGTGTTGCCAAACGAACTCGCCAGCCTGAGCGATGACCAGGTGCGTCATCTGGCCGATCTGACCCGTCTGGGCATGGCCGGTAACCTCGCTGACTTTGTGATGATCGACAAAGACGGTGCGGTGAAGAAAGGCAGCGAAATTGACTATAACGGCGCGCCTGGCGGCTATGCCGCAGACCCGACGGAAGTCGTCAACTATGTTTCGAAGCACGACAACCAGACGCTGTGGGACATGATCAGCTATAAAGCGTCCCAGGAAGCCGACCTGGCGACCCGCGTTCGCATGCAGGCCGTTTCGCTGGCGACGGTGATGCTCGGGCAGGGGATCGCTTTCGACCAGCAAGGTTCTGAACTGCTGCGCTCGAAATCCTTTACCCGCGACTCCTACGACTCCGGCGACTGGTTCAACCGCGTGGATTATTCCCTGCAGGATAACAACTACAACGTTGGGATGCCGCGCATCAGCGATGACGGCAGCAACTATGACGTGATTACTCGCGTCAAAGAGATGGTTGCCACTCCGGGCGAAGCGGAGCTGAAGCAGATGACCGCGTTCTACCAGGAGCTGACCGAGCTGCGTAAATCCTCCCCGCTGTTCACCTTAGGCGACGGCAGCGCGGTGATGAAGCGCGTTGATTTCCGTAATACCGGTTCAGACCAGCAGGCCGGTCTGCTGATTATGACCGTGGATGACGGAGTGAAAGCGGGCGCCAGCCTGGATAGCCGTCTTGACGGCCTGGTGGTGGTGATTAACGCCGCGCCGGAAAGCCGTACGCTGAATGAGTTTGCCGGTGAAACGCTGCAGCTGAGCGCGATCCAGCAGGCGGCGGGCGAAAATTCGCTGGCAAACGGCGTGCAGATTGCCGCTGACGGCACGGTCACGCTGCCGGCATGGTCGGTGGCGGTGCTGGAAATGCCGCAGGGCGATGCCCAGGGTGCCGGGCTGCCGGTCAGCAGCAAGTAAGACCTGAACCTCCCGGCCCGCGGCGTCATAACCGCGGGCCGGGATGGCGTGTCTTGATTAAGGAGAAGCCCGTGCTTGTTCGTCAGCAAGAGCCGTACCCGCAGTCCGCGCCCCCGACGGTAGTTGGAAAAATGGTGCAGATCCCCTATGTGACCGTACCGCTGTACGCCGCGCTGCTGATTGCGCTCGGCTGGTTCGGCGGCGAGCAGTGGCGGAATAAGCCCGAGCCGCAGCCGATGAGCCAGCCGGTAGCGCATGCGGCGTTAGTGCCGCTGAATCAACCGGCGGTCAAAACTGCCGTGACGGCGGTTAAAGCCGAGCCAGAAATGAAGGCTGAACCAGAAATAGCGATCGATGAAGATACTCTGCCGCCTCTGCGCTATAGCGCGCACGTCTACGCCTCGCTGGCGGAGAAACGCAGCATTGTATTAAACGGACAGTCCTGGAAGGAGGGCGACTCGCCGCTGCCGAACCTGGTTATTGAGCAGATTCAGCAGGATCTCACCGTATTTAGCTTCAACGGTAAAACGTTTACCCTCGCGGCGCTGGATGACTGGCCGGGCGGGGCGATTGAGGAGAGTCCGCAGGCTGAATAAAATAGTGCGAGCGGAATAAAAATAAGCGCTATTTATTGGCGCGCAGGCTATCAATAAATGGCGCCAGCTGGCGATTAAACTGGCTGCATTTTGTGGCTTCCGGGGTACTGTCCTGCTGGAGCTGTTGATATAGCTGCGCGCTGCGCTGGCTTAGCAGATTATCGTCAATATTCGCCCATCCGCGTTTTTTACCCACGTTTATTGCCGCACGATTAATTGCGTCATCGGCAGGCAGATCGCTGCGGTTGCATTTATTCTTCAGATAGCGCGCCCCGGCGGCGACGGAGGCGAGCTGCTCAAGCTGGGCCTGACCGCTCACGGCAGGACTGAGGGTTGTCGAACGATTTTGCTGACAGCCTGAGAGCAGGGCGACCGCCATAAGCGGGAATAGAATAAAGTTGCGCATAATATATTAATCGGAAAAATTAATTGGCTGACAGTTTAACAAATATTTGTCCGCAGTCATCAGAAAATCTGCCAAATTATCAATGTTAAGCGGCTCGCTTTTTTATCATTGTCGTCTTTTAAATTTCTTTTTCTTTCACCTGCATGATTTTTCTTTTACGGCGGAAATATTCTTTCCCGCCGGCGCCGTTCCGGTTTCTTTGGGCGGCCTGCGGATCGATACGGGCGCACATTTTTATGTTGTTAAAAAACATAATAATTTCCCTTTCGTTATTCGATGGGGATGTAAAATGCTGGTTAAGAATGTCGCGGTTTAGTGCTATCCTGTATCGCCTGGACAATCCGTTCCGTGTCCCGAACTATTCTGATGATGAAACGTGTAACAATATGATTTGTATGGTGAATTTTTAAAGTGAAAATCATGCGAGCGACATGATAACGCGTCGCGCAGTTCATAAATGGTCGCCTGAAAGCCAAAACGGTCGGGCGTCAATTTGAGAGATTTCTTCTTTCCCCCAATCGGGGAAACATTGAGAATCAGGCCTTTACGCCTGTAAGTTGCGGAGAAAAAGCATGGCGGGAGATGACCGCGAGCCGATCGGACGTAAGGGGAGACCCTCGCGCCCGGCAAAACAAAAGGTAACTCGCCGTCGGGTCCGGGAAGAGGACTACGACGACGATTACGATGATGATGACTATGAGGATGAAAAACCGATGCCGCGGAAAGGAAAAGGCAAAGGCGGTAAACCCCCTCGTCGTAAACGCGCCTGGCTATGGCTGCTGATTAAGATTGGGGTCGTCTGCGCGGTGTTGATTGCCGCCTATGGCGTCTACCTCGATCAGAAAATCCGCAGCCGCATCGACGGTAAAGTCTGGGATCTGCCCGCGGCGGTTTATGGCCGGATGGTCAACCTTGAGCCGGATATGCAGATCAGCAAAAACGAAATGGTGCGCCTGCTCAACGCCACGCAGTATCGTCAGGTGAGCGCGATGACGCGCCCGGGCGAATACACGGTACAGGCCAACAGTATCGAGATGATCCGCCGTCCGTTCGATTTCCCGGACAGTAAAGAAGGGCAGGTGCGCGCGCGTCTGACCTTTAATGGCGATCGTCTGGACACTATCGAGAATATGGATAACAACCGCCAGTTCGGTTTCTTCCGTCTCGATCCGCGCCTGATCACTATGCTGCAATCGGCCAACGGCGAACAGCGTCTGTTTGTTAAGCGCAACGGCTTCCCGGATCTGCTGGTCGATACCCTGCTGGCGACGGAAGATCGTCATTTCTACGAACACGACGGCATCAGCCTCTACTCGATTGGCCGTGCGGTGCTGGCGAACCTGACCGCCGGGCGTACGGTGCAGGGGGCGAGTACGCTGACCCAGCAGCTGGTGAAGAACCTGTTCCTCTCAAGCGAACGTTCGTACTGGCGCAAGATTAATGAAGCCTATATGGCGCTGATCGTCGATGCCCGCTACAGCAAGGATCGTATCCTTGAGCTGTATATGAACGAGGTGTACCTCGGTCAGAGTGGCGATAACGAGATCCGCGGCTTCCCGCTGGCGAGCCTCTATTACTTTGGTCGTCCGGTGGAAGAGCTGAGCCTCGATCAGCAGGCGCTGCTGGTGGGGATGGTAAAAGGCGCGTCGGTCTACAATCCGTGGCGTAACCCGAAGCTGGCGCTGGAGCGACGCAACCTCGTGCTGCGTCTGCTGCAGCAGCAGCAGGTTATCGATCAGGAACTGTATGACATGCTGAGCGCGCGTCCGCTGGGCGTACAGCCGCGCGGCGGGGTGATCTCTCCGCAGCCGGCGTTTATGCAGATGGTACGCCAGGAGCTGCAGGCGAAGCTGGGCGACAAAGTGAAAGATCTCTCCGGCGTGAAGATCTTTACCACCTTCGACTCGGTCGCGCAGGACGCGGCGGAAAAAGCGGCGACGGAAGGTATTCCGGCGCTGAAGAAACAGCGTAAGCTGCCGGATCTGGAAACCGCGATGGTGGTGGTCGACCGCTTCACCGGCGAGGTGCGGGCGATGGTCGGCGGCGCGGAGCCGCAGTTTGCCGGCTATAACCGCGCGATGCAGGCGCGCCGTTCAATTGGTTCACTGGCAAAACCGGCGACCTATCTGACCGCGCTAAGCCAGCCGAACCAGTATCGTCTCAATACCTGGATTGCCGATGCGCCTATCTCGATTCGCCTGTCCAACGGCCAGACGTGGTCGCCGCAGAACGACGATCGTCGCTACAGCGATAGCGGTAAAGTGATGCTGGTTGACGCGCTGACGCGTTCAATGAACGTGCCGACGGTGAACCTTGGGATGGCGCTGGGTCTGCCGGCGGTGGTCGATACCTGGACTAAGCTGGGCGCGCCGAAGAATCAGCTGAACGCCGTGCCGTCTATGCTGCTGGGGGCGCTGAACCTGACGCCGATTGAAGTGGCGCAGGCGTTCCAGACCATTGCCAGCGGGGGTAACCGCGCACCGCTGTCCGCGCTGCGTTCCGTTATCGCTGAAGATGGTACCGTGCTCTATCAGAGCTATCCGCAGGCGGAACGCGCGGTGCCGGCGCAGGCGGCGTATATGACGCTATGGACCATGCAGCAGGTGGTGCAGCGCGGTACCGGTCGCCAGCTGGGCGCGAAGTATCCGGGCCTGCATCTGGCGGGTAAAACCGGGACCACCAACAACAACGTTGATACCTGGTTTGCCGGTATTGACGGCGGTCAGGTGACCATTACCTGGGTGGGTCGCGATAATAACCAGCCGACCAAGCTGTACGGCGCCAGCGGCGCGATGTCAATTTATCAGCGCTACCTGGCTAACCAGACGCCGACGCCGCTGGTGCTGACTCCGCCTGAAGACGTGGTGGATATGGGCGTCGATGGCAGCGGTAACTTTGTCTGCAGCGGCGGCATGCGCTCGCTGCCGGTATGGACGACCACGCCGGACGCGCTGTGCCGCCAGGGCGAACAGATCCAACAGCAGCAGCTTGAGCAGCAGCAGGCGAATAACCCGTTCAATCAGTCCGGGCAGCAGCCGCAGCAGCAAAATCAGCAGCAGCAACCGCCGAAGCAGGAGAAGAGCGATGGCGTAGCGGGCTGGATTAAGGATATGTTCGGCAGCAATTAACCCGCCGTTGCATCCTGTAAACCGGCGCTTTGTCGGTGGAATGGAGGCGGAAATATAGGCCCTCTACTACCCCGGTAGTAGGGGGCCTTTTTATCTCTGTCATTTAATTAACAGCCGTTTAACCCCACACTTACCGTCTGGTTATTTATTCATCCTTTGATCGCTCACAGGGGGCATATTTCTTGCCTTGCCGCGCGCGTTTCGCCTATTATGTCACCCGTTATAATAATAATTCTCGTTTACGTTATCATTCACTTCTATTAGAGATATACCCATGGCGCGTCTTAAAACTGCTCAGCCAAATCACTCGCTGCGTAAAATCGCAGTTGTAGTAGCCACGGCGGTTAGCGGCATGTCTGTTTATGCACAGGCGGCAGTTGAACCGAAAGAAGAAACCATTACCGTCACCGCCGCTCCGGCCCCGCAGGAGAGCGCCTGGGGACCGGCAGCGACCATCGCGGCGAAACATTCGGCTACCGCAACAAAAACCGATACCCCCATCGAAAAAACGCCGCAGTCTATTTCCGTGGTGACCCGTCAGGAAATGGAGATGAAGCAGCCGACGACGGTGAAAGAAGCGCTGGCCTATACGCCGGGCGTATTCTCGACTCGCGGCAGCTCAACCACCTATGATGTAGTGACGATTCGTGGTTTCACCACGTCGACAACGGTGAATACCAACCAGTATCTGGATGGGATGAAGCTGCAGGGTAATAACTATTCCGAAGTATCGATGGACCCTTATTTCCTCGAACGTGTTGAGGTGATGCGCGGGCCAACGTCGGTGCTGTACGGCAACAGCAACCCTGGCGGTATCGTCAGCATGGTCAGCAAGCGTCCGACCACTGAGCCGCTGAAAGAAATCCAGTTTAAAATGGGCACCGATAATCTGTGGCAGACGGGATTTGATTTCAGCGACGCCATTGATGATGACGGCGTGTGGTCTTATCGTCTGACCGGTTTGGGCCGCAGCCAGGACGCCCAGCAGCAAATGGCGAAGTCTACCCGTTACGCGGTCGCCCCCTCCTTTAGCTGGCGTCCGGATGACAAAACGGACTTTACTTTCCTGAGTAATTTCCAGAGCGATCCGTATGCCGGATATTACGGCTGGCTGCCGCGTGAAGGGACGGTGGTGCCGTATTACGACGCCAACGGTAAGGCGCATAAGCTGCCGACGGACTTTAACGAAGGCGAAGCGGATAATAAGATGTCCCGCCGTCAGCAGATGGTGGGCTACAGCTTCTCGCATCAGTTTGATGATACTTTCACAGTGCGTCAGAACCTGCGTTATGCCAACGTCCATACCCTCTACCGTTCGGTCTACGGCAACGGATATACGCCGACAGGCAAAATCAACCGTGCGTATGTTCGCTCCGATGAGAACCTTAATACGTTTACCGTTGATACTCAGCTGCAGTCTGATTTCGCTACCGGCGCGGTCGGGCACACTCTGTTAACCGGCGTGGATTATTCGCGCATGCGCAATGATGTGAACGCCGATTACGGGACGGCTTCCGCGCTTGACATGCAGAATCCGCAGTACGGCAATGCAAACGTTAGCGTTAACTTCCCCTATTCAGTGCTGAACCGTATGGAGCAGACCGGTCTCTATGCTCAGGATCAGATGGCGTGGGATAAGTGGGTGATGACGCTGGGGGGCCGCTACGACTATGCGATGGCTTCAACCCTGACGCGCCCTGCGAATACCCTCGCCAAAAATCACGATCAGCAGTTCACCTGGCGCGGCGGTATTAACTATCTGTTTGATAATGGTATCTCGCCATACTTCAGCTACAGCCAGTCTTTTGAGCCGGTTTCCGGATCGTCGCGGGATGGTAAACCCTTCGATGCTTCCCACGGCGAACAGTATGAAGCCGGGGTGAAGTACGTACCGAAGGATATGCCGGTCGTGCTGACCGCCGCGGTATATCAGCTGACCAAAGATAAAAACCTGACGGCGGATCCGAACAACGCCTCGTTCAGCATCCAGACGGGCGAAATCCGCTCTCGCGGGATTGAGCTGGAGGCGAAGGCGGCGGTTAACGCCAACGTCAACGTGACGGCTTCCTATACCTATACCGACGCCCAATACCAGCATGACACCACCTTTAACGGCAAGCGTCCGGCGGAAGTGCCGCGCAACATGGCGTCGCTGTGGGCCGACTACACCTTCCACGAAACCGCTCTGAGCGGCCTGACGGTGGGTGCCGGGGCGCGCTATGTCGGTTCAACGGTAAGCTATTACAAAAACGATACTTCGACGGGGAAAAAAGATGACGCCTTCAACGTCGCGGGCTACGCGTTAATGGATGCCACCGTGAAATATGATTTAGCGCGCTTTGGTCTGCCGGGTTCGTCGATCGGGGTCAACGTCAACAACCTGTTCGATCGCGAATACGTTTCCAGCTGCTATAGCGAGTACGCATGCTACTGGGGCGCTGAGCGCCAGGTTGTGGCGACCGCGACTTTCCGTTTCTAACCACTTAACGGGCGCGGTTCGCCGCGCCTCTGACCAGGTTCCGTTATGCAGGAAATCACTCCGCACTCCGATACGACGTTTTCACTGGACCGCGTGACCTTCCGCGTGCCCGGCAGAACGCTGCTGCATCCTCTGTCGTTAACCTTCCCGGCGGGAAAAGTCACGGGCCTGATTGGCCATAACGGCTCCGGCAAATCGACGCTGCTGAAAATGCTTGGCCGCCATCAGGCGCCCTCGGACGGGGAGGTTTTGCTCGACGGTCAGCCGCTCGACAGCTGGGGCAGTAAAGCCTTTGCCCGCAAAGTGGCTTATCTGCCGCAGCAGCTGCCACCGGCGGAAGGCATGACGGTGCGTGAGCTGGTGGCGATCGGCCGCTACCCGTGGCACGGAGCGCTGGGGCGTTTTGGCGCGGCGGATCGGGAGAAAGTGGAAGAGGCGATTGCGCTGGTCGGGCTAAAACCGCTGGCCCACCGGCTGGTGGACAGCCTCTCCGGCGGTGAACGCCAGCGCGCGTGGATTGCCATGCTGGTGGCTCAGGATAGCCGCTGCCTGCTGCTCGATGAGCCGACCTCGGCGCTGGATATCGCCCACCAGGTGGATGTGCTGGCGCTGGTCCATCGCCTCAGCCAGCAGCGCGGGCTGACGGTGATCGCCGTACTGCATGATATCAATATGGCGGCGCGCTACTGCGACTATCTGGTTGCGCTGCGCGGCGGTGAGATGATCGCTCAGGGAACGCCCGCGGAGCTGATGCGCAGCGAAACCCTGGAACAAATTTACGGCATCCCGATGGGGATCCTGCCGCATCCGGCTGGCGCAGCGCCGGTAAGTTTTGTCTATTGATGGAAAACCTCACATTCATCACGCGGCGGCGCCTGCTGACCGCAATGGCGCTGTCGCCGCTGCTGTGGCAGATGCGCGGCGCGCGGGCGGCGGAAGTGGATCCGCAGCGTATTGTCGCGCTCGAATGGCTGCCGGTAGAGCTGCTGCTGGCGCTGGGCGTTACGCCCTACGGCGTTGCCGATATCCCTAACTACCGGCTGTGGGTCAATGAACCGGCGCTGCCTGATTCGGTGATTGACGTCGGGCTGCGTACCGAGCCCAATCTGGAGCTGCTGACGCAGATGAAGCCGTCGTTTCTGGTCTGGTCGGCGGGATACGGCCCGTCGGCGGAAAAGCTGGCGCGTATAGCGCCCGGACGAGGATTCACCTTCAGCGACGGCAAGCGCCCGCTGATGATGGCTCAGCAGTCGCTTGGCGAAATGGCTGATCTGATCGGCAGGCAGCGGGAAGCGAAGCGCCATCTGGCGGAATTTGACGCGCTGATGGAGAGCCTGCGACCGCGCTTTGCCCGCCGCGGCGATCGTCCGCTGCTGATGATTACTCTGCTTGATAGCCGTCACGTGCTGGTTTTTGCGCAAAACTGCCTGTTCCAGGAGGTGCTCGACCGCTTTGCCATCAAAAATGCCTGGCAGGGCGAAACCACCTTCTGGGGCAGCGTCACCGTCGGTATTGACCGGCTGGCGGCCTACAGAGACGCCGACGTTATCTGCTTCGACCACGGCAATGCGCGGGAGATGGCGCAGCTTATGGCGACGCCGCTGTGGCGAGCGATGCCGTTTGTTCGCGCAGGGCGTTTTCAGCGCGTCCCGGCGGTGTGGTTCTATGGCGCGACGCTATCGGCGATGCATTTTGCCCGTGTGCTGGCCGACGCTCAGGGAGGCCCGGCATGAGATCGCGAATTTCGCCTTTGGCGACACCACTGCTGTTGACGCTCCTTCTCGTCGCTGCTGCGCTGACGCTGTTCAACCTCAACGTGGCGCTGCCGCGAAGCGAATGGGGGCAGGCGCTTTGGCAGCCGAATATCGATAATATCGCTCAGATGCTGTTCCACTACAGCCTGCTGCCGCGGCTGGCGATATCGCTGCTGGTCGGCGCCGGGCTGGGGCTGGTGGGCGTGCTGTTCCAGCAGGTACTACGTAACCCGCTGGCGGAGCCGACGACACTCGGCGTGGCGACCGGGGCGCAGCTGGGCATGACGGTCACCACGCTGTGGGCGATCCCTGGCGTGCTGGCGTCGCAGTTCGCCGCGCTGGCCGGGGCGTGCATTGTCGGCGCGCTGGTGTTTGGCGTGTCGTGGGGCAAACGCCTCTCGCCGGTGACGTTGATTCTGGCAGGGCTGGTGGTGAGCCTGTACTGCGGCGCGCTTAATCAACTAATGGCTATTTTCCATCACGATCGGCTGCAAAGTATGTTCCTGTGGAGTACAGGTACCCTGACGCAGACCGACTGGAGCGTGGTGCAGCGGCTGTGGCCGCAGCTGCTGGGCGGAGCGATTTTAACGCTACTGCTGCTGCGTCCGCTGACCCTGATGGGGCTGGACGACGGCGTGGCGCGCAACCTCGGACTGGCGCTCTCGCTGGCGCGGCTGGGGGCGTTGACCCTGGCGATTATCATTAGCGCCCTGTTGGTGAATGCGGTGGGGATTATTGGCTTTATCGGCCTGTTCGCGCCGCTGTTGGCGAAGATGCTGGGCGCGCGTCGCCTGCTCTCGCGCCTGCTGCTGGCGGCCCTGATTGGCGCGCTGCTGCTGTGGCTCTCCGATCAGGTTATCCTCTGGCTGGCCCGGGTGTGGATGGAGATCTCCACCGGTTCGGTGACCGCGCTGATTGGCGCGCCGCTGCTGCTATGGCTGCTGCCGCGCCTGCGCAGCATTAGCGCGCCGGTGATGAACGGTGGCGATAGCGTGCTGGCTGAACGGCAACATGTGCTGTGGTTCGCGCTGGGCGGGCTGGCGATTCTGCTGCTGGCCATCGTCGCGGCGCTGGCTTTCGGCCGCGACGCGCAGGGCTGGCACTGGGCCAGCGGTACGCTACTGGATGAGCTAATGCCCTGGCGCTGGCCGCGCATTCTGGCGGCGCTGTTCGCTGGCGTGATGCTGGCGGTGGCGGGCTGCATTATCCAGCGCTTAACCGGTAATCCGATGGCCAGTCCGGAAGTGCTCGGGATCAGCTCGGGCGCGGCGTTTGGCGTGGTGGTGATGCTGTTCTTCGTGCCGGGAAATGCCTTTGGCTGGCTGCTGCCCGCCGGTAGCCTCGGCGCGGCGGCGACGCTGCTGGTCATTCTGATTGCCGCCGGACGCGGCGGGTTCTCGCCGCATCGCATGCTGCTGGCGGGGATGGCGCTGAGCACGGCGTTTACCATGCTGCTGATGATGCTGCAGGCCAGCGGCGATCCGCGAATGGCGCAAATCCTGACGTGGATTTCCGGCTCAACCTACAGCGCCACGCCGGAGCTCGTGATGCGCAGCGGCGCGGTGATGCTTATTCTGCTGGCGCTGACGCCGCTTTGCCGACGCTGGTTGACGATTCTGCCGCTGGGCGGCGAGGCGGCGAGGGCGGTCGGGATGGCGCTGACGCCGTCACGTATCGGGCTGCTGCTGCTGGCGGCATGTCTGACCGCGGCCGCAACCCTAACGATTGGCCCGCTCAGCTTCGTGGGGTTAATGGCGCCGCATATTGCGCGTATGATGGGATTCCGGCGTACGATGCCGCATATGGCGATCTCCGGCCTGATTGGCGGAGTGCTGCTGGTGTTTGCCGACTGGTGCGGCCGGATGCTGATGTTCCCGTACCAAATCCCGGCAGGATTGCTGTCGACGTTTATCGGCGCGCCGTACTTTATCTATCTGTTGAGAAAGCAGAGCCGGTAGCGTTTCACCATCGCGATGCCCGGCGGGCGTCGCGATGTTATCCCCTTTTTTGCCCGGATTCAGTTGGGACTAACTGCGGAATTCTGCAACTGCTCTAATTCGTTTTCCGTCACGACCGCGCTGCCCCATATAGCTAAAAAACACTTTTAGCTGCTCGGCGGTAGTGTATCCCGCGTTAAGCAGAATCCCCAATTGCTCGAGCAGCAACATGAGATCCCGCTGGCGAATATGCTTTTGCAGGAGCTCCAGGATCGCAATACGCTGGTGCTGCATATCGATATGGGCCAGTAGCTGTTTAAAAATGGCGTCATGCGGTGTAGGGGACGATTGTGTTGTCATTCTGAGCAATCCTTGCGGCTGAGTTTCCGCTGAGAATCTGCTTTTGCCTGCCCATTGTCTGCCGACGATTTTGGGTTCTACGAGGCGGGATGATGACAATCTTTCGAGGCGATCGCGTTTGCATCTTGTTATGCGTGGGCCGACGCAAAATGATGCTTTTGAACAAGATGCGTATTGCCGGGGCAGGGGGGCCCCGGCGTTGAGGTTACAGCTTCGCGAAGGCGTTACGCGCGGCGGCGACGGTGTTGTCGATATCTTCTTCGCTATGGGCGATGGACATAAAGCCCGCTTCAAACGCCGACGGCGCCAGGTAGACGCCCTCTTCCAGCATCAGGTGGAAGAAGCGTTTAAACCGCTCTACATCGCACTTCACCACGTCCTGGTAGCAGGTCACGGTTGGCGCGTCGGTAAAGAAAATGCCGAACATGCCGCCGACGTTATTCACCACCAGCGGAATACCGGCATCGCGCGCGGCGTCCAGCAGACCCTGGGCCAGCTGGTTAGTGAGCTCGGTTAGCGTCTCGTGCACGCCGGGCTGCGCCACTTCGGTCAGGCAAGCGAAACCTGCCGCCATCGCGATGGGGTTGCCGGAGAGGGTGCCTGCCTGGTAAACCGGGCCGGTCGGCGCCAGGGCATCCATCACCTCACGACGACCGCCGAATGCGCCAACCGGCATACCGCCGCCGATGATTTTGCCAAGGCAGGTCAGATCCGGCACAACGCCGTAGTAATCCTGCGCGCCGGCCAGCGCCACGCGGAAGCCGGTCATGACTTCATCAATAATCAGCAGCGCGCCGAACTCGTCGCATAGCGCGCGCAGGCCCGGCAGAAACTCCGGCAGCGGCGGGATGCAGTTCATATTACCGGCCACCGGCTCAACGATGATGCAGGCGATATCCTGCGGATACTGTTCGAACGCGGCGCGAACCGATGACAGATCGTTATAGGTGCAGGTCAGGGTGTGTTTGGCGAAGTCCGCCGGCACGCCCGGCGAGTTCGGCTGGCCGAGCGTCAGCGCGCCTGAGCCGGCTTTTACCAGCAGGCAGTCGGCGTGGCCGTGGTAGCAGCCTTCGAACTTGATAATTTTATCACGGCCGGTGAAGCCGCGGGCCAGGCGAATGGCGCTCATGGTGGCTTCGGTACCGGAGTTCACCATGCGGACCATATCCATGGTCGGGACCAGCTCGGTGACCAGCGCTGCCATTTTAACTTCCATCTCCGTCGGCGCGCCAAAGCTCAGGCCGCGTTCGGCGGCTTCAATGACCGCGTTGCGGATGGCCGGATGGTTATGACCCAGCACCATTGGGCCCCAGGAGCCGACATAATCGATATACGCTTTACCATCAACGTCGTAAAGGTAAGCGCCGTCGGCGCGCTCGATAAACAGCGGCGTACCGCCGACGCCGGTGAACGCACGTACCGGAGAGTTCACGCCGCCGGGAATAAGTTCACGCGCAGCGTTATACAGATTTTCAGATTTGCTCATTGCCAGGGTCCTGGTTCGTGAAAAATGTTTTGTCGACTATTCTAAGTTATTCCAGGAAGGTTATGAAAGTTTTGCCCAATTGAAACAATGGGGTCACGGCGCATTTTTTTGACGACGGAGCCTGTCCGGTTGGCTAGAATGACCTTCTTTCTATTTGTATTACTTATTATTGATAATGGCATGAAAGCAGAAAACCCCTCTTCTTCAGCACATCAGTTCGTACGCGTTCGCCGCAGCGATGCCGTGCGTCGGTTGATTCAGCGTGATAAAACGCCGCTGGCGGTGTTATTAATGGCGGCCGTTGTCGGCACGCTGGCGGGGCTGATCGGCGTCGCGTTTGAAAAAAGCGTCAACTGGGTGCAGAACCTGCGCATAGGCGCGCTGGTAGAGGTGGCGGACCACTGGTTTCTGGTCTGGCCGCTGGCCTTTATCCTCTCCGCTTTGCTGGCGATGGTGGGCTATTTTCTCGTCCGCCGTTTTGCGCCGGAAGCGGGCGGCTCCGGGATCCCGGAAATTGAAGGCGCGCTGGAGGAGCTGCGTCCCGTTCGCTGGTGGCGCGTACTGCCGGTGAAGTTCATCGGCGGCATGGGGACGCTGGGTGCGGGCATGGTTCTGGGGCGCGAAGGGCCGATGGTGCAGCTTGGGGGCAATCTTGGGCGCATGGTGGTGGACGTTTTTCGCATGCGCAGTCCGGAAGCGCGCCATACGCTGCTGGCAACCGGCGCCGCGGCGGGCCTCTCCGCCGCCTTTAACGCGCCGCTGGCCGGGATTCTGTTTATTATTGAAGAGATGCGCCCGCAGTTTCGCTACAACCTGATCTCCATTAAAGCCGTGTTTACCGGCGTCATTATGGCCACCATCGTTTTCCGTATCTTCAACGGCGATAAAGCGGTTATCGAGGTCGGTAAGCTCAGCAACGCGCCGGTCAACACCCTGTGGCTGTATTTGATTCTCGGGATGATTTTTGGCTGTGTTGGCCCGCTGTTTAATACGCTGGTGCTGCGCACCCAGGATATGTTCCAGCGGCTCCACGGCGGCAACATTAAAAAATGGGTGCTGATTGGCGGCCTGATCGGCGGAAGCTGCGGCGTGCTGGGCCTGATTCAGCCAGCGGCGTCCGGCGGCGGGTTTAACCTGATTCCCATCGCCGCGGCGGGCAATTTTTCCGTCGGCCTGCTGCTGTTTATTTTTATCGCGCGGGTGATTACCACGCTGCTTTGCTTCTCTTCCGGCGCGCCCGGCGGTATCTTTGCGCCGATGCTGGCGCTGGGGACGCTGCTGGGCACGGCGTTTGGCATGGCGGCGACGCCGCTGTTTCCGGCCTATCATCTGGATGCCGGCACCTTTGCCATCGCCGGGATGGGGGCGCTGCTCGCCGCCTCGGTTCGCGCGCCGTTGACCGGCATCGTGCTGGTGCTGGAGATGACCGATAACTATCAGCTCATTTTGCCAATGATTATTACCTGTCTCGGCGCAACACTATTGGCACAATTCCTCGGCGGTAAGCCTTTATACTCGACTATTCTGCAGCGCACCCTGGCAAAACAAAAGGCGGAACAGGAAGCAAAGGCGCAGCCGGTCGGCGGGGAGAATACTTGAACGATTTACTCGGGTATTGGATAATGGCTCAAAAGGTCGGGTTATTCTTTAACCGGTCAGAAGTATCAATGGGAGCATAAAATGAGTGATGACGTAGCGTTGCCGCTGGAGTTTACCGAAGCCGCGGCGATTAAAGTAAAAGACCTGATTGCGGATGAAGACAATCCGAACCTGAAACTGCGCGTGTACATCACCGGTGGTGGCTGCAGCGGTTTCCAGTACGGCTTTACCTTCGACGATCAGGTTAACGAAGGCGATATGACTATCGAGAAGCAGGGCGTCGGCCTGGTGGTTGACCCTATGAGCCTGCAGTATCTGGTCGGCGGCGCCGTCGATTATACCGAAGGTCTGGAAGGCTCGCGTTTTATCGTGACCAACCCGAATGCGAAAAGCACCTGCGGCTGCGGCTCCTCGTTCAGCGTCTAAAGATAGTGCGCCCGGGAGCCTCTTCTCCCCAGCCCTCTCATACAGCGAGAGTGAGCAAACGCTAAAAACGGTAACGTTAAGGTTACCGTTTTGCTTTTATTACCGTCCATTCTCATCAAGCGCGAACGTTGGCAGCTTCAGGTGCCAGCGGATGGCCGCCAGCCTGATGACCAGCGTGACCACCATACCTATCATCGCCGCGTTTTCTAACGGAACCTGAAAGGTGTAGTACGCCGTCGCATGCACGATGCCGCCAACGATGCAGGCCGTCGCGTAGATTTCCGTACGCAGAATCATCGGGATTTCACGCGCCAGCACGTCGCGGATGATCCCCCCGCCGACGCCGGTGACGACGCCCATGCAGACGGCCACCAGCGGTCCGCTATGGGCAAGAAAGGCTTTGTTAACGCCAATACCGACAAATACCGCCAGACCGACGGCGTCCAGTACCGGCAGCACCCATTTCGGTAACCGGCGCGGCTGGCGTACCAGCAGAATAGTGAACATGCTGGTGACCATCGCCACCACCAGATCGGTAGGGTCTTTAACCCAAAATACCGGGCCGTTAGCAAGGGCCATATCGCGAATGGTGCCACCGCCTACCGCGGTGACCACGCCTAATACCAGCACGCCGAAAGGGTCCATGCGCAGCTTTCCAGCCAGCAGGACGCCGGAGATGGCAAACACGGCGGTGCCAATGATATCCAGCCAATAGACAAGCATCGTCAGTTCCCACTTAGAGTCTATCCCATTAGGCGATTTTATTTGCCAGTTTGGCCCTGGGCAGTGCTCACCGCCCTCACGTACCACATGTACGCTCCGGGTGTTCCGCGCCGCCCGTGTCCAAACTGGCTGCAACAATTGCGCCTGGTGGGATAGCCTTTTAGCACCTGGGTTAGCAGGTGATTATTTTATCTGCTCGAGCGCAGTACAGAGTTGTTTTGCGGCGAGAATAATACGTGGGCTCGCGCGTTCAAACCAGTCGCCATGTAGCGCAATAAAAGAAATTTTTAGCTGATTCTGCCAATAGCGCTCAACGGCGGGAAGTTGACTGGCGTCGCCGGCGATGACAATGGCCTGCGGCTGCCTTGCCAGTACCTGTTCACGGCTCACCTGCGGCCAGGGAACCCGGCTGGCGGCAAAAATGTTTTCTCCCCCGCACAGCGTCAGAACCTGATCCTGAATCGAGCCTTTGCTGGTGGTAAAGAGAGGGTTGGCGCCGAACTGTAAAAAAACGCGTTTTTTCGGCCCGCTCGCGTAGCGGGTTTTTAAGGCCTGGTACGCGTCCTGCATTTTCTGCGCCGCCTGCCGCGCCTTTTCCGGCTGCGGGCTCCACTGCGCCAGCTGGCGAAGCGTTGCGATAATCTCTTCGATGGTCGATGTTTCGACCCAGATGACTTTTATCCCGAGCGAGCTTAGCTGATTCACCTGGCGTTCAGCGTTACCGCCGCGCCACGCCAGCACCAGGTCGGGCTTAAGGGCGACGATGCGTTCCAGATTCATCCCCTGCCAGCTGGAGACCTGCTCTATCTTTGCGGCTTCCGGGGGATAATCGGAATAGCTGCTGACGCCAACTGGCGTAATACCCGCGGCAAACGCCAGTTCAGTATTGGCGGGAGAGAGCGTAATCACCCGCGGCGCGGCGAAAAGCCACGCCGGGGCAAGCAGCATCAGGACGGCAAGCGCCGCGTTGAGCGACTTAGCCACGAGCCAGGTGCTGCACCAGGTTTTCCACCATCAGGGTGGATTGCTTCGCGGCAACGGCGAGAAACTCGTCGAAGCTCAGATGCGACTGCTGATCGGCAACATCGGAGATCGCGCGAACGACAACAAACGGTACGCCATAGTTGTGGCAGACGTGCGCGATGGCGGTGGCTTCCATTTCTACCGCGACGGCCTGCGGGAAGTTGTGGCGGATTTTGGCGAGACCAATGGAACCGTTGATGAATGCATCGCCGCTGACAATGAGTCCGCGAACCGCATTAAGATTCAGCGCGCTGATGCAGGTCTCTGCGGCGGCAATCAGCTTATCATCGGCTTTGAAACCGGCAGGGCAGCCCGGCAGCTGGCCATACTCATAGCCAAACGCGGTGACGTCCGCGTCGTGATAGCGCGTTTCGTCGGAGACGACAATATCGCCAACCTTCAGGGTCGACGCGAGGCCGCCCGCAGAACCGGTGTTAATAATCACATCCGGCTTGCAGTGCTCCATCAGCAGAGTGGCGCCCATGGCGGCGGCGACTTTGCCAATGCCCGATTTCAACAAAGCGACATCAACGCCCTGCAGCTGGCCGGTGTAGATTTCGCTGCCGCCGATAGTGATGGTCTGGCGGTTGTCGATTTTGTCGCGCAGAAGGGTAACTTCTTCTTCCATTGCGCCAATAATACCGATTTTCATAGATTTACTCGCGATGTGTGGGTTTTAGCGGCATAGTCTATCATGCGCTTAGAAGGAAACGTTATTGCTCGCTCGGGGGAGATCATGGCTAAGATCGATTTTCGCAACAAGATTAACTGGCGTCGCCGCTACCGTTCACCGCAGGGCGTTGAGACGGAGCGTGAAATCCTGCGAATTTTCGAAAGCGATCGCGGACGCATCATCAACTCGCCGGCGATCCGCCGGCTGCAGCAAAAAACCCAGGTTTTCCCGCTGGAGCGCAATGCCGCGGTGCGTACGCGGCTGACCCACTCTCTGGAAGTTCAGCAGGTGGGCCGCTACATCGCCAAAGAGGTGCTGAGTCGTCTGAAAGAGCAGAAGCTGCTGGAAAGCTACGGGCTGGATGAGCTTACCGGGCCGTTCGAGAGCATTGTTGAAATGGCCTGCCTGATGCACGATATCGGCAATCCGCCATTTGGCCATTTTGGCGAGGCGGCAATTAATGATTGGTTCAGCCAGCGGCTCTTCCCCGGCGATGCGGCCAGCCAGCCGTTAACCGACGATCGCTGCGTGGTTGCGGCGCTGCGCCTGCAGGAAGGCGATAGCCAGCTGAATGAGCTGCGGCGTAAGGTTCGCCAGGACTTATGCTGGTTTGAAGGCAATGCGCAGGGTATTCGCTTAGTGCATACGCTGATGCGCATGAATCTCACCTGGGCGCAGGTGGGCTGTATTCTAAAATATACGCGTCCGGCATGGTGGCGCGGGGAACCGCCGGCTAGCCACAATTATTTAATGAAAAAACCTGGTTATTATTTAGCCGAAGAGGGCTATGTTGCGAGGTTGCGTAAAGAACTGGATCTGGCTCCTTACAATCGCTTCCCATTAACGTGGATTATGGAAGCCGCGGATGATATCTCATATTGCGTCGCCGACCTTGAAGATGCGGTAGAAAAACGCATCTTCAGCGTAGAGCAGCTTTATCAGCATCTCTATGAAGCCTGGGGCGTTCACGAAAAAGGCTCCTTGTTTAATCAGGTTGTCGAAAACGCCTGGGAGAAATCGCGTGCGAATTCTCTGAGCCGGAGTACCGAAGATCAGTTTTTTATGTATTTACGGGTTAATACGCTCAATAGGCTGGTACCGTATGCGGCGCGGCGGTTTATTGATAACCTGGCGAAGATTTTTAGCGGTGACTTTAACCATGCGCTGCTTGAGGACGATAGCGATTGCAGCCAGCTTCTTGAACTATATAAAAATGTCGCGGTAAAACATGTGTTTAGCCATCCGGATGTCGAGCAGCTGGAGCTGCAGGGCTATCGCGTGATCAGCGGTCTGTTAGATATATACCAGCCGCTGTTAAAATTATCGCTGGATGAGTTTAGTTTGCTGGTGGAAAAAGAGCGGGTGCGAAGTTTACCGATTGCATCACGTCTTTTTCAGAAACTTTCAACTCGTCATCGGTTAGCTTACATAGAAGCCGTAAATAAGATTTCGCGCAATAATCCGGAGTTTCCAGTGATGGAATATTATTATCGCTGTCGTCTCATTCAGGACTATATCAGCGGAATGACCGACTTGTATGCATGGGATGAATATCGACGATTGATGGCCGTAGAATAAGGGTGAGTTTTGTAAAGACGGACAATAAATTTTTACTTTTACCAAAACTTCATTCCGGAACTTCGCGCTATAAAATGACTCTGATAGTCACCAACACAGCAACTATTCGTTATCTGAAATTGAGATTGAAACCTATGAAAAAAACCACGTTAGCAATGAGTGCCCTGGCTCTGAGTTTAGGTCTGGCGTTGTCCCCTCTCTCTGCGAGCGCGGCGGAAACAGCTTCTTCGGCGACTAATGCGCAGCAGATGCCAAGCCTGGCGCCGATGCTGGAAAAAGTGATGCCGTCGGTCGTGAGCATTAACGTTGAGGGGAGCACCACCGTTAATACGCCGCGGATGCCGCGTAACTTCCAGCAGTTCTTTGGCGACAATTCGCCGTTCTGTCAGGATGGTTCTCCGTTCCAGAGCTCTCCGTTCTGTCAGGGCGGCGGGCAGGGCGGTGCGCCGGGTAGCGACGGCGGCCAGCAGCAGAAATTTATGGCCCTTGGTTCCGGGGTGATTATTGATGCCGCTAAAGGCTATGTTGTGACTAACAACCACGTCGTGGATAACGCGACTACTATCAAAGTTCAGCTCAGCGATGGCCGCAAGTTCGACGCGAAAGTGGTCGGCAAAGACCCGCGTTCTGATATTGCGCTGATTCAAATCCAGGATCCGAAAAACCTGAGCGCGATTAAGCTGGCGGACTCTGACGCCCTGCGCGTCGGCGATTACACCGTGGCGATCGGTAACCCGTTTGGCCTGGGCGAAACCGTGACCTCGGGGATCGTTTCCGCCCTGGGCCGTAGCGGCCTGAACGTTGAAAACTATGAAAACTTTATCCAGACCGATGCGGCGATCAACCGCGGTAACTCCGGCGGCGCGCTGGTTAACCTGAACGGCGAGCTGATCGGTATCAACACCGCGATTCTGGCGCCGGACGGCGGCAACATTGGTATCGGCTTCGCTATTCCGAGCAACATGGTGAAAAACCTGACCGATCAGATGGTCAAATTTGGCCAGGTTAAGCGCGGTGAGCTGGGCATCATGGGGACCGAGCTGAATTCCGAACTGGCGAAAGCGATGAAAGTTGACGCTCAGCGCGGCGCGTTCGTCAGCCAGGTGATGCCGAACTCGGCGGCCGCTAAGGCGGGGATTAAAGCCGGCGACGTGATTACCACGCTGAACGGTAAATCGATCAGCAGCTTTGCCGCGCTGCGTGCCCAGGTGGGGACCATGCCGATCGGCAGCAAAGTCGAGCTTGGCCTGCTGCGTGATGGCAAGCCGGTGACGGTGACCGTTGAGCTGCAGCAGAGCAATCAGAACCAGGTTGACTCAAGCACCATCTTCAACGGTATTGAAGGTGCGGAAATGAGCAACAAAGGTCAGGATAAAGGCGTCGTGGTGAGTAACGTGAAAGCGGGAACGCCGGCGGCGCAGATTGGCCTGAAGAAAGGCGATATTATCGTTGGCGCGAACCAGCAGCCGGTGAAAAATATTGCCGACCTGCGCAAAATTTTTGATGCCAAACCGTCGGTTCTGGCGCTGAATATCCAGCGCGGCGATACGTCGATTTATCTGCTGATGCAGTAATCCCTGACGGTTCGCAAAGCCCCTTTTCTCCTTGCGGAGGAAAGGGGCTTTTTTATTTCTGCCGCCCCTTCCATTTTTCGTTCTGTGATATCTTCCACAACTCCATATTTCTTAGCCCGGCTTTGTGCAAATGCACAATGCAGCGTGTTGCCAACTCTTTTATGCTGTTAGCCTGCTCACGGGAGGGTTACATGGCTGGCTGGCATCTTGATACCAAAATGGCTCAGGATATCGTGGCGCGTACGATGCGCATCATTGATACCAATATTAACGTAATGGATGCCCGCGGGCGCATTATCGGTAGCGGAGACCGCGAGCGAATTGGTGAATTGCACGAAGGCGCGCTATTAGTGCTTTCCCAGGGCCGCGTTGTCGATATTGATGATGCCGTTGCCCGACATCTGCACGGCGTGCGCCAGGGGATCAACCTGCCGCTGCGTCTGGAAGGGGAGATCGTCGGCGTTATCGGCCTGACCGGCGAACCGGAGTCGCTGCGTAAATACGGTGAACTGGTGTGTATGACCGCCGAGATGATGCTGGAACAATCGCGGCTGATGCATCTCCTGGCCCAGGATAGCCGTCTGCGCGAAGAGCTGGTGATGAACCTGATTCAGGCGGAAGAGAACACCCCGGCGCTGACCGAGTGGGCCCAGCGTCTGGGGATCGATCTCAACCAACCGCGCGTGGTGGCTATGATTGAAGTGGATAGCGGCCAGCTGGGCGTAGACAGCGCGATGGCGGAGCTGCAGCAGCTCCAGACCGCGTTGACCACGCCGGACCGTAATAATCTGGTGGCCATTGTCTCGCTGACCGAAATGGTGGTACTGAAGCCCGCGCTGAACGCCTTTGGCCGCTGGGATGCGGAAGATCACTGCAAACGGGTCGAGCAGCTCATTAGCAGGATGAAAGAGAACGGTCAGCTGCGTTTTCGCGTGGCGCTGGGAAACTTTTTTACCGGACCGGGCAGCATTGCTCGCTCGTATCGCACCGCCAGAACCACCATGATGGTCGGTAAACAGCGGATGCCGGAGAGCCGTAGCTATTTTTACCAGGATTTGATGCTGCCGGTACTGCTGGATAGCCTGCGCGGTGGCTGGCAGGCTAATGAGCTGGCGCGCCCGCTGGTTCGCCTGAAGGCGATGGATAACAACGGCCTGCTGCGTCGCACCTTACAGGCCTGGTTTCGTCATAACGTGCAGCCGCTGGCGACGTCGAAAGCACTGTTTATCCACCGTAATACGCTGGAATACCGTTTGAACCGTATCTCTGAGCTGACGGGGCTGGATTTGGGTAATTTTGACGATCGTCTGCTGCTGTATATTGCGCTACAGCTCGATGAGCAGCGCTAAAAACACTCCCGCCTGCGGCGGGAGCGGGGACGGGAATTACAGGCGCTGCAGTCCGCGGGCCGTGACTTGCCAGGAGACGGTATGAGGCTGTGGCCAGGCGTTACCGTTTTGTGGGTTGATAATGACGGAGCGATCGCCGGCTTCGGCATGGAATACTTCGATGATATAGCCCTCATCAAGTATTGCCGTATCTATATAGTCGCCAAGCTGCGATGAGCCTTTAATGGACTGGCGATAAACCACCGAGCCGCGCGTATTGTAGATATTCACCGCGGCATAGGCCGTCGTAAAGTGCTTATTCGGCACCACGGGGCTGGCGGTAAAGGTGAGCGCGCCGCGGCCAATATCCATCTCCATCGTCGCAAAACGAATATTATCATTGCCAAGTAGCTGCCAGCAGAAGAGATCGCCATACAGCTCTGTAGCCTCGTCCTCAGCATCCGTAGTTTCTTTATCCTCCGGGTCTGGCACCAGCGAACAGGTCTCCAGCCCATCCTTCACTACCCGCCAGCGGTTGTGCTGCTTCAGCGTAATGGCGCGATGCGTCGTATCATTGCTGGCGCTGGAGCGGAATGGCTCATCATGGAAAACCTCAATGATCATGTTTTCAGCGAGGGCGATAGTTTCGATGTTTGCCAGGTTGTTGGTCGCTCCGGCATAGCTGCGGTGATAAACCACCGTTTCGTCCGCCCCGGTTACCGTAATGCTGGCGTAGGTATGGGAGACATAATACGGGTGCGGCGCGCCGGTACGGGTGGTGACCATCATGGCGTGCTGTTGATTATCGATAACGATCTGGCAAAAATCTTTGTTGCCCTGTCCTCTGAGATTGAGGGTCACGCTCTTGCCCGTCAACTCGCCCGGTTCACTATTATCCTGAGGCAGAACATCGGCATACTCTTTAAGCAGCCTGCTGCGCTTGGGCTCTTCAATATGGGAGAGCATCAGCCAGAGATCGTTTTTACATACGTTCTCTTCCTGCGCTAATAGCGAAGGCTGGTTACGCATCGCCTGAGCGTCATGCTCGAAAATAGCCAGTAAATCTTCCGCCGGATTATTATCGAGGATAAAGTTGTAAAGCCCACTCTCATCAATACGCATCAGCTGGCATTTCTCGCCCGCGATCAGCGGTAAATACTCCGGGGAGGCTTTCAGACGTCCCGGCTCGACGTGAGTAATATACAAGTGATAGTGAGGGCCGAAGGGAATAATCACCTTACCGGTGGCGCAGTTTGTGCCGTTCATATTGCGCTCAAAGACTTTTTCGCCGCTGGCGGAAAGTACGCATACGCCGGCATAGAGCGCGTCAGGGTAGTTGTTGTGCGGCGTGGCGCTGGTAATATTCAGCGTAAGCTGCTGATTTTCGAAATCGATATCCAGATATGCAAACGGCGTGTCGCCAATACCTAAAAAGCTCATTGTCACGTTACGCCCGCGGGTATCGCATTGTCGGGTGTAGTTGATGGTAGCCGCATTCGCCCCTTCTTTTACGACGAGATAGCTGATATCCGGACGATATTTTTGTGAACGGCCTTTCGGAGGATCGATCTGGTAAACGCCGACTGGAATATCATTCAGGATCAACGTGTCATCATTAACAACCAGTGAATAATGCGTGCCACAATTATCTTTAATCGTCAGCGTTCGCCCGTAAATTTGTTCCAGCTGGTCGATATTGAACGTCAGGGATAGCGTCCCCGTTTTGCCTAATGCCACCAGTTCGCTGTTATCCACCAGCCAGACGAAGGAGTCCAGCCCCAGCTGCCGCCGCGCGCTATCCCATTCGCTTTGCGGAAGGAAAAGATATAGCGGATAGAGCGGTTTTGCCGCCAGCGCGGCGATATCTCCCTTAGTGGTAATTTCCAGCGTTAAGCCGCATAGCTCGATAAACGGCGTGACATCATACCCTGCGGCGGCGGCAATGGCGGTAGCCAACATATCGATAAGCTGATAATCGGACGGCCGGAAGCTATCGCCGTTGGCCAGTTCACGATAGTTCTGGTTAAAGGCGCTGAAGGCTTTGGTTCCTGCTTTTAGCAACATCAGCATCAGGAATTGCAGGCGCGGACGCAGGCCCCAGCTGGCGACCGGCGTCTGGTCTTTTATATAGGTCATCAGCTGGAGTTCCTGTACGGCCTGCTGACCATAGTTATAGAGCCAGCCATCCACATAGAGATGATTATCCTGGCTCAGGGTAAGCTGCTGATAGAAAGCGGCGTAAATATTGTTCCACACCTCATTGACGGGCAGAGTGGTGTCCTGCATAAATTTGCCCTGATACCCGTGCGCAATTTCATGAAGAATAACCCACTGCGTCGCAACGTTATCCAGCCAGCCTTCACCTAACGTTGATGATGTATGTGCGCACCACCAGGGGTGATAATAGGCTGCGCCGACGCCGTGTTTATCTGCCCGCACAAAGTAGCGGTTGGCGACATCCTGGTTCCACGGCGCATCCGGGCGATCGCTTAGCCCAGCCCAGTCGTTATAGCATTTGAAAAGGTGGGTGTAATAAGCGTGTAGCGAGGATAAGCCCGCTTTCATCGCATTATCGCGGTCGGCGTAGGGCAGCAGCAGGTTAATCACATCTAAATCAAGCAGCGCGAGTGCGGATTGATTTTTCTCCCAGCTGAGGAAAAATTCATCCTCAGATTGTCCTGCTTTCCAGCACGGCAGCGGTTTAGTTGCCGCAGGTTGCTGGTAGATGACGGTGAATTCGCTGGACTGGTCGGTAAACAGCGTATCGACAAAAGGAACGGTGTCGACCGTGGCGCTGACCGTTTTCCAGCCGGTGGCGATCGTGCTGGTGCTTTCTAGCGCGGTATCATTGCAAAGCAGGCGCAGAATCGAGTTGCCGTTGCTGATATCCGGTTGGCGAATGTGCAGCGGCGTATTGGCGGGCAGAATAAAGCCCAGCGGCTGGCGATCGTGCTGCCGTCCTTTTTCAAAACCGGTCTTATCCAGCCAGGGCGCAGATTGTAGGGTATAAAATTTTTGTTCAATTTCCTGTGTCATCGTATGATCTCCTTTCAGGTGGAAATTGAACATACAGCGACTTATTTTATTATGTCATTCATGTAGATAGGGATATGAGATGAAATGATATCAGAGAGGAATAGCTGATATTCGCTGATGCTGCCGGTGGGGGTAAGTGAGAAAAAAGAGGATGAGGCAGAGAGAAACAGGGCCAGCATCTGGCCCGTATCAGGCTTACTTATTGCGGGTCAGTTTTTCCAGATCGGATTCGATTTCGCTGATCTTATTCGTCACCACGCTTTCGAGGTGACGCAGATCGTCGAGGATCTTACGTTTCAGATCGATTTCGGTGCGATCGCGCTGACAGATTTGATCCAGCTCGTCGATGATATAGCGTAGATTAGGGCTAATCTCCTGGACTTCTTTATATCCCTGGCCCACGCCGTCGGCGACAACGGTTTTGCGCTGACGCGGATATTTGAACTTGACGCTCTTGGCGAAGAACTCGCCTTTATCCTTCTGAAAGTAGATTTTCAGAATGTCGTTGTTGGCTTCCTGCCGCAGGCTATAGCGATCGATTTCATCAGGATTGGTAATACCAAGACTTTTCAGATTATCGTACATAACGGTACCTTTGATATCATCGTAATCTTTGAATAATTAACGAAAAAATCCATCTTCGCCAGCTCAATATATAAAAAAAGCGGGATGCCTCCCGCTTTTCATGCTGCTTAGTCGATGGTACGCAGAAGTTCGTTGATTCCAACCTTGCCGCGGGTTTTGGCATCGACTTTTTTGACGATAACCGCGCAGTACAAGCTGTACTTGCCATCTTTTGACGGCAGGTTGCCGGAGACGACGACGGATCCCGCCGGAACGCGGCCGTAGAAGACTTCACCGGTTTCGCGATCGTAGATTTTGGTGCTCTGGCCGAGGTATACGCCCATGGAGATAACGGAACCCTCTTCGACGATGACGCCTTCAACGACTTCCGAACGCGCGCCGATAAAGCAGTTATCTTCGATAATGGTCGGGTTAGCCTGCAGCGGCTCCAGTACGCCACCGATGCCGACGCCGCCGGACAGGTGGACGTTTTTGCCGATCTGCGCGCAGGAACCCACGGTCGCCCAGGTATCAACCATCGAACCTTCGTCAACGTAGGCGCCGATGTTCACATAGGACGGCATCAGAACCGTGTTGCGAGCGATATACGCCCCCTGACGAACGGCCGCCGGCGGAACGACGCGGAAACCTTCTTTCTGGAAACGCGCTTCATCATAATCCGCGAACTTCATTGGGACTTTATCGAAGTAGCGGCTTTCCGCACCATCGATAACCTGGTTATCGTTAATACGGAAAGAGAGCAGAACCGCTTTCTTCAGCCACTGATGGGTGACCCACTGGCCGTCAACTTTTTCAGCGACACGCAGCGCGCCGGAATCAAGCAGAGAAATCACCTGGTTAACCGCTTCGCGGGTTACGGTATCCACGTTTGCCGGCGTGATGTCGGCGCGACGCTCAAAAGCGGACTCAATAACGTTCTGTAATTGCTGCATTGTTTACTCTTTCCATTTACTTAAAAAAATACGTTACCCTTTATCGTTTGGATTGAGGGCCTCTGTCAACCGTTGTTGCACTTCTTGCTGTAGCTCATTATTAAGGGCGCGCCGGTCTGCGGTGGCGATTATAAATAAATCTTCTACTCGCTCACCAATTGTCGTAATTCGCGCGCCGTGGAGCGAAATTCCGAGGTCGGCAAACACCTGGCCGACGCGCGCTAACAGACCCGGCTGGTCGAGAGCAATCAGCTCAAGAAAGGATTTCCGGTCGGTATGCGTCGGCAGGAAATTCACCTCCGTCGGCACGGAAAAATGCCTCAGCTTCGCCGCCTGACGACGGGGCGCCGGCGGCTGCCAGCTGCGCTGGCTGATGGTCTGTTCCAGGCCCACGCGGATCATTTCGTGCCTGTCGGCGGAAAGCGGGCTGCCGTCCGGCTCAAGAACAATAAAGGTATCCATCGCCATGCCGTCGCGGGTGGTGAAGATCTGCGCATCGTGAACGCTAAGATTACGTCGATCCAGCTCGCCGCAAACGGCGGCGAAGAGGTAAGGACGATCCGGACTCCAGATGAAGATCTCGGTGCCCCCGCGCGAGGCGTGGGAACTGAGCAGGATCATCGGTTTGCTGAGATCGTGCTGCAGCAGATTACGCGCGTGCCAGGCGAGCTGGTTTGGCGTATGGCGCACAAAGTAGTTGGCGCGGCAGCGGTTCCAGATTTGGTGCAGCGCCTGTTCATTAATATTTTCCATCCGCAGCAGCGCCAGCGCCTGTAGCTGGTGGTGACGCACCCGCTCGCGCATATCCGGCGTGTTTTGCATCCCCCGGCGCAGCTGTTTTTCGGTGGCGAAATAGAGCTCGCGCAGCAGGCTCTGCTTCCAGCTGTTCCACAGGTTTTCGTTGGTGGCGCAGATATCGGCGACGGTCAGGCAAACCAGGTAGTGCAGACGGTTCTCCGTTTGCACCTCTTCGGCAAACTGCTTGATCACTTCCGGATCCTGAATATCGCGACGCTGGGCGGTGACCGACATCAGCAGATGATGACGCACCAGCCACGCCACCAGCTGGGTTTCGCGCGAGTTAAGACCGTGAAGCTCGGCGAATTTCAGCACGTCCTGCGCGCCGAGAATCGAATGGTCGCCGCCGCGTCCTTTCGCGATATCGTGGAAGAGGGCGGCGATAAGGATCAGCTCCGGATGCGTCAGGCGCGGCCACAGTTCAACGCACAGCGGATGGCGGCTGCGGGTCTCTTCTTTGGCGAAGCTCTCAAGCTTAAGCAGCACGCGGATCGTGTGTTCATCAACGGTATAGGCGTGAAACAGGTCAAATTGCATCTGACCGACAATATGCGACCATTGCGGCATATAGGCCCACAGCACGCTATGGCGGTGCATCGGCAGCAGCCCCCGGCTGACCGCGCCCTGATGGCGCAGCATGCTGAGGAACAGGGTCCGCGCTTCCGGAATATAGCAAAGCGGCTGCGTCAGATGACGGCGGGCGTGGCGCAGGTGGCGAAGCGTGGTGGAGTAGATGCCGGTAATGCTGCTGTTGCGCACCATCATAAAGAACATGCGCAGAATCGCCTGCGGTTCGCGGATGAACAGCGTGTCATCGCGCAGATCGATTAGCGTGCCGCGCAGCTGAAAATCATCGTCAATCGGCCGCGGCTTCTCATCTTCGGTGAGCGCCAGAATCGCCTCTTCGAACAGCTGGATCAGCATTTGGTTCAGCTCGCTCACCCGGCGGGTGACGCGAAAGAAATCCTTCATCATATGCTCGATCGGCTGGTTGCTTTCGCCTTCGTAACGCAGGCGACGGGCGACGCTGAACTGCCTGTCGAACAGCAGGCGATTATCGTAGCGGTTGAGCTCCAGATGCAGCGCAAAGCGAATGCGCCAAAGCTGATGCAGGCATTCGTTAAGCTCGTTGCGCTCGGCTTCGGTCAGGAAACCGAAGCCGACCATTTCATCAAGCGAGGTGGCGCCGAAATGGCGGCGCGCGATCCACTGCAGGGTGTGAATATCGCGCAGGCCGCCGGGGCTGCTTTTCACGTCCGGCTCGAGGTTATAGCTGGTCCCGTGATAGCGCTGATGGCGTACATTCTGCTCTTCGACTTTTGCCGCAAAGAACTTTTCCGATGGCCAGAAGCCGTCGCTGAATATATGTTTTTGCAGTTCAAGGAACAGCGCGACGTCGCCAATAAGCAGACGCGATTCAATCAGGTTAGTGGCGACGCTGAGGTCCGACAGCCCCTCCAGCAGGCACTCTTCGAGGGTGCGCACGCTGTGGCCGACTTCCAGCTTGATATCCCACAGCAGCGTCAGCAGCTCGCCGACCTTCTGCGCCTGCTCATCGGGCAGCTTTTTACGACTCAGGATAAGCAGGTCGATATCGGAAAGCGGGTGCAGTTCGCCGCGGCCGTAACCGCCGACGGCGACCAGCGCGATGTCGTTCATCGACCCGAACCCGTACTCGACCCATAGCCGCTGAAGCAGTTGATCGATAAATTCGGTGCGCGCCTCAATCAATCTCTCTGCGGCGATGCCGTGGTCAAACGCTTCGCCCAGCCAGCGCTGAAAAGCGTCGATGTGCGCCTTGATAGCCGCGCAGTTGAAGTCGCTCTGCGGCCAGCAGCCCGGATTCGCCGGCTGGTCGGCCAGGGCAGGGGAGACAGTATCAGATAAAGAGTTGCTCATCGCGCCACCATAATAAAAAACTATCGCCCATAAAAAATCGCCGGGAGCGATTTTTAACGTCGCTTGCGGCGGCCCACAGGGTGCCCGTCATAAAAAAGCCGGCTGGCGCCGGCTTTTCATCATTCGTTGTGCGAGATTATCGCCGGGATGGTGTCATCCTTGCGTAACGTCAGTATTTCGCAGCCGCTGTCTGTCACCACAATAGTATGCTCATACTGCGCAGACAAGCTCCGGTCTTTGGTTTTTACCGTCCAGCCGTCTTTCATACTGCGGATCTCTTTTTTACCCGCGTTGACCATCGGTTCAATGGTAAAGGTCATGCCGGGTTTGAGCACCACGTTGGTTTCCGGAGAGTCGTAATGCAGCACCTGCGGTTCTTCATGAAAACCGCGGCCGATACCGTGGCCGCAGTACTCGCGCACGACGGAGAAACCTTCGGCTTCGACGTATTTCTGGATAGCCGCGCCGATAGCGCGCAGATTAACGCCCGGTTTGACCATTTTCAGGGCCAGATAGAGGCTTTCCTGGGTAATGCGGCACAGGCGCTCGCCCAGAATGGTCGGTTTACCGACGATAAACATCTTCGAGGTGTCACCGTGGAAATCATCTTTAATGACGGTGACGTCAATGTTGACGATATCGCCATCTTTCAGCAGCTTGCCGTCGTCCGGGATCCCGTGGCACACCACTTCATTAATAGAGATGCAGACGGATTTCGGGAAGCCGTGGTAGCCCAGGCAGGCGGATACGGCTTTTTGTTCGTTAACGATATAATCGTTGCAGATGCGATCCAGTTCGCCGGTGCTGACGCCCGGTTTTACGTAGGGTTCGATCATTTCCAGCACTTCAGCGGCCAGGCGGCCGGCAACGCGCATTTTTTCGATGTCTTCAGATGTCTTGATAGAAATAGCCATGGATTGTGTCCAGCAGTGTCGATTTTTTCGACAATAATAGATTATGTCTGAACAATGTTAACAGTCCGGGCGTCCTGCTGCCAAATTGAGAATCATTAGCAGCACGCGACGTCAACAACAGTTGGTGTCTGCTCCTGTTTTGTGGTATAAAGCGCGCCGGACTTCTGTTCCATTCTCAGATACACAAGATGGACTGAAGCGACAAATCTCACTTTGTGTAACAACACACACGTATCGGCACATATTCCGGGGTGCCCTTTGGGGTCGGTAATATGGGATACGTGGAGGCATAACCCCAACTTTTATCTATAGAGGTTTTAAACATGGCAACTGTTTCCATGCGCGACATGCTCAAGGCTGGTGTTCACTTTGGTCACCAGACCCGTTACTGGAACCCGAAAATGAAGCCTTTCATCTTCGGCGCGCGTAACAAAGTTCACATCATCAACCTTGAGAAAACTGTACCGATGTTCAACGAAGCTCTGGCTGAACTGAACAAGATCTCTTCTCGCAAAGGCAAAATCCTTTTCGTTGGTACTAAGCGCGCTGCAAGCGAAGCGGTAAAAGACGCTGCTAACAGCTGCGACCAGTTCTTCGTGAACCATCGCTGGCTGGGCGGTATGCTGACTAACTGGAAAACCGTTCGTCAGTCTATCAAACGTCTGAAAGACCTGGAAACTCAGTCCCAGGACGGTACTTTCGACAAGCTGACCAAGAAAGAAGCGCTGATGCGCACTCGTGAGCTGGACAAGCTGGAAAACAGCCTGGGCGGTATCAAAGACATGGGCGGCCTGCCGGACGCGCTGTTCGTTATCGACGCTGACCACGAGCACATCGCAATCAAAGAAGCAAACAACCTGGGTATTCCGGTATTTGCTATCGTTGATACTAACTCCGATCCGGACGGCGTTGACTTCGTTATCCCGGGTAACGACGACGCAATCCGTGCAGTTAGCCTGTACCTGAGCGCTGTTGCTGCTACCGTTCGTGAAGGCCGTTCTCAGGATCTGGCTTCTCAGGCGGAAGAAAGCTTCGTAGAAGCTGAATAATAAGGCATACCCTTATTTAGTACCGTGTATAAATAGGGGCCTCTTAGCGGCCCCTTTTTCACTTTCAAATCTGTCTGGTTCCTGGAACCGGGCCGATCACATCTCCCGAGGAATAAAGAATGGCTGAAATTACCGCATCCCTGGTAAAAGAGCTGCGCGAGCGTACTGGCGCAGGCATGATGGATTGCAAAAAAGCGCTGACTGAAGCGAACGGCGACATCGAGCTGGCAATCGAAAACATGCGTAAATCCGGTGCTATTAAAGCAGCGAAAAAAGCGGGCAACGTTGCCGCTGACGGCGTGATCATCACTAAAATCGATGGCACCTACGGCATCATTCTGGAAGTTAACTGCCAGACTGACTTCGTGGCTAAAGATGGTGGCTTCCAGGCATTTGCTAACAAAGTTCTGGATGCAGCTGTTGCAGGCAAAATCACCGACGTTGAAGTTCTGAAAGCACAGTTCGAAGAAGAACGCGTTGCGCTGGTTGCTAAAATCGGTGAGAACATCAACATCCGTCGCGTTTCTTCCCTGGAAGGCGAAGTTCTGGGCTCTTACCAGCACGGCGCGCGTATCGGTGTTCTGGTTGCCGCTAAAGGCGCGAGCGAAGAGCTGGTTAAACAGCTCGCTATGCACATCGCTGCAAGCAAGCCTGAATTCGTTAAGCCGGAAGACGTTTCCGCTGAAGTGGTGGAAAAAGAGTACCAGGTTCAGCTGGACATCGCCATGCAGTCTGGCAAGCCGAAAGAAATCGCAGAGAAAATGGTTGAAGGCCGCATGAAGAAATTCACCGGCGAAGTTTCTCTGACCGGTCAGCCGTTCGTTATGGACCCGAGCAAATCCGTTGCTCAGCTGCTGAAAGAGCACAACGCTGACGTGACTGGCTTCATCCGCTTTGAAGTGGGCGAAGGCATTGAGAAAGTTGAGACTGACTTTGCAGCAGAAGTTGCTGCGATGTCCAAGCAGTCTTAATTTTCAAAAGGAGCCGCCTGAGGGCGGCTTCTTTTTGCGCCTAATGTGTAAATTCAGCCAACCGCTATAGTGGGCACGCTGAAAAGCGACGTACAATGTCGCCAGAATTAATTCATCTCATTCGTTGACAGTCTCAGGAAAGAAACATGGCTACCAATGCAAAACCCGTCTACAAACGTATTCTGCTTAAGTTAAGTGGCGAAGCTCTGCAAGGTTCAGAAGGCTTCGGTATTGATGCGAGCATACTTGACCGCATGGCTCAGGAAATCAAAGAACTGGTTGAGCTGGGTATTCAGGTTGGCGTAGTGATTGGTGGCGGTAACCTTTTCCGTGGTGCTGGTCTGGCGAAAGCGGGTATGAACCGCGTTGTGGGCGACCACATGGGCATGCTGGCAACGGTCATGAACGGCCTTGCAATGCGTGATGCACTTCATCGCGCCTATGTGAACGCCCGCCTGATGTCAGCGATTCCGCTGAATGGCGTGTGCGATAACTACAGCTGGGCGGAAGCTATCAGCCTGCTGCGTAACAACCGCGTGGTGATTCTTTCCGCGGGTACCGGCAACCCATTCTTTACCACCGATTCCGCTGCCTGCCTGCGCGGCATTGAAATTGAAGCCGATGTGGTACTGAAAGCCACCAAAGTCGACGGTGTATTTACCGCTGACCCGGCCAAAGATCCTTCCGCAACGATGTACGATCAGCTGACCTACAGCGAAGTACTGGATAAAGAGCTGAAAGTGATGGATCTTGCGGCCTTTACCCTGGCGCGTGACCACAAACTGCCGATTCGCGTATTCAATATGAATAAGCCTGGCGCGCTGCGCCGCGTGGTGATGGGTGAAAAAGAAGGCACATTAATTACTGAGTAATTCCCGTCAGCGTCAAATACGGGTAATATTCGGCCTTACTTTTTCGGGTTTTTGACCCGATGGTTTTCAACATGCTCTGTGGACGGAATGCTGCGGCTGACCCGCAGCCTGAAAGACGCTGAGCATAAACATGACTATACTTAGCTCACTTTTGCAGTGGGTGACCGTCTGGTCTGTCTGAGACAAGTTTTCAAGGATTCGTAACGTGATTAGCGATATCAGAAAAGATGCTGAAGTACGCATGGACAAATGCGTTGAAGCGTTCAAAACCCAAATCAGCAAAATACGCACGGGTCGTGCTTCTCCCAGCCTGCTGGATGGCATTATCGTGGAATACTACGGCACGCCGACTCCGCTGCGTCAGCTGGCTAGCGTAACGGTAGAAGACTCCCGCACGCTGAAGATCAACGTCTTCGATCGTTCCATGAGCCCGGCCGTTGAAAAAGCGATTATGGCTTCCGACCTCGGTCTGAACCCAAGCTCTGCGGGCAGCGATATCCGCGTTCCGCTGCCGCCGCTGACCGAAGAGCGTCGTAAAGATCTGACCAAAATCGTGCGTGGCGAAGCTGAACAGGCGCGCGTTGCCGTACGTAACGTTCGTCGCGATGCCAACGACAAAGTCAAAGCGCTGCTGAAAGAGAAAGAGATCAGCGAAGATGACGATCGCCGCTCTCAGGAAGATGTGCAGAAAATGACTGATGCTGCTATCAAGAAAGTTGATGCGGCGCTGGCGGATAAAGAAGCGGAACTGATGCAGTTCTGATTCTCTGCCGACACGCAGGTCTAACGATCGGCCTGCGTAAAATCTGAAACGCCGTACAGGAGACCGTACGCTCAATTTTCGGGATTGCGTTTAGACGGCTGGCCTTGTAGCCTTTGGCGCCATGTCAAAGGCCTTGCGCCTCCGCTCTGTCAACCGATAATTGATGCATAAGGGTTTGCTGGCGGCGTTTTGCTTTTTATCCTGTCTTCATTATTCTGGACGCCTCATGAAGCAATTAACCATTCTTGGTTCGACCGGTTCTATCGGCTGCAGCACGCTGGATGTGGTGCGCCATAATCCTGATAGCTTTTCTATCACCGCGCTGGTCGCCGGGAAAAATGTCGACCGTATGGTTGAACAATGTCTGGAATTCTCCCCTCGTTACGCGGTAATGGACGATGCGCACAGCGCGGAGCTGCTGCGTGCGCAACTGCGCGAGCAGGGCAGCCGAACGGAAGTCATGAGCGGCCAGCAGGCGGCGGCAGAAGTGGCGGCGCTGGACGAGGTTGAGCAGGTGATGGCGGCGATTGTCGGCGCAGCAGGACTGGTGCCGACGCTCTCAGCCATTCGTGCGGGTAAAACGGTGCTGCTGGCGAACAAAGAGTCGCTGGTGACCTGCGGCCGTCTGTTTATGGATGCCGTGCAGCAGTACGGCGCACGATTGTTGCCGGTTGATAGCGAGCATAATGCGATTTTTCAGAGTATGCCGGAAACAATTCAACATAATCTGGGATACGCTGATTTAACCCAGAACGGCGTGGCGTCGATTCTGCTCACCGGCTCCGGCGGTCCCTTCCGGGAAACGGCGATTTCTGAACTGGCGGCGATGACCCCCGATCGGGCATGCAAGCATCCAAACTGGTCGATGGGGCGCAAAATATCTGTCGATTCGGCCACCATGATGAACAAAGGGCTGGAGTATATCGAAGCCCGCTGGCTGTTCAACGCCTCGGCGCAGCAGATGGAAGTCCTGATCCATCCGCAATCGGTGATTCACTCGATGGTACGTTATCAGGATGGCAGCGTCCTGGCGCAGCTCGGCGAGCCGGATATGCGTACGCCGATTGCCCACACGATGGGCTGGCCAAAACGCCTTAATTCTGGCGTGAAACCGCTGGATTTCTGTCAGTTGAGCACTCTGAGCTTCTCGGCGCCGGATTACGGCCGTTACCCCTGTCTGAAGCTGGCCATGGAGGCTTTTGATGTCGGCCAGGCGGCGACCACGGCGCTGAATGCGGCAAATGAAGTTTCGGTCGCGGCGTTTCTGAACGGGGATATTCGCTTTACCGATATTGCGGCGATAAATCAGGCGGTGCTGGATCAACAGGCGTTAAATGAGCCGCAAAGTATTGATGAAGTGCTGGCTATTGATGCGATGGCCCGGGTAAGCGCAGGCCAGCTCCTGACGGCGTGGCGCAAATTCTGATACGCGTTGTGATATTTGTGGGCGCTGTGCTTCAGTGATATAGTCTGCGCCATCCGATCGTTGCATTTTGGTGTGAAAGATTACGGTGGCCGTGGCAAGACACGGCTTTTTTGCGTAAAGCTTTTGGTTGTTCTCTGCGATTGGCCGTAGCTCCGGCACCGGATAAAAATGCGTATCCAGCGCTGACCGGTGGCCCGTGTTTAGTAGCTTAGCTAATCCTTATTATGGACTTAAAACGCGTTATGTTGTCTGCTAATCAAACTGTCAGCGAAATGTTGCCTGCGCATGGCTGTCGTCATGTGGCCATTATTATGGATGGCAACGGGCGTTGGGCAAAACGGCAAGGAAAGATCCGCGCCTTTGGCCATAAAGCCGGCGCTAAATCTGTTCGTCGCGCCGTCTCTTTCGCGGCGAATAATGGTATTGAAGCGTTGACGTTATACGCGTTCAGCAGTGAAAACTGGAATCGCCCGGCGCAGGAAGTCAGCGCGCTGATGGAGCTGTTTGTCTGGGCGCTGGATAGCGAAGTGAAAAGTCTGCACCGGCATAATGTGCGCCTGCGTATTATCGGCGAGACCACGCGCTTCAATGCGCGTCTCCAGGAGCGTATTCGTAAAGCGGAGGCGCTGACTGAGAACAACACCGGTTTGACCCTGAATATTGCGGCGAACTACGGCGGCCGCTGGGATATCGTCCAGGGCGTTCGTCATCTGGCCAAACAGGTGCAAGACGGGGTGCTTCAGCCCGAGCAAATCACAGAAGAGATGCTGAGCCAGCAGGTCTGCATGCATGAACTGGCTCCCGTAGATTTAGTTATTAGGACCGGGGGAGAGCATCGCATTAGTAATTTTTTGATTTGGCAAATTGCCTATGCCGAACTTTACTTTACGGATGTTCTTTGGCCCGATTTCGCTGAACAGGACTTTGAAGGTGCACTCCATGCCTTTGTTAATCGAGAGCGTCGCTTCGGCGGCACTGAGCCGGGCGGCAACAATGCCTGATGGGGGTCACTTTTGCTGAAGTATCGCCTGATTTCTGCTTTCGTCTTAATACCCGTTGTTATTGCGGCGCTTTTTTTACTGCCGCCTGCGGGTTTTGCCATCGTTACGCTAGTCGTCTGTATGCTCGCCGCGTGGGAGTGGGGGCAATTTAGCGGTTTCACTTCAACTACCCAGAGAGTCTGGCTGTCAGTGCTTTGCGGTCTGCTGCTGGCGCTGATGCTATTCCTGATGCCGGAATACCATTATGACGTTCATCAACCGCTGGTTGAGGGCGCGCTATGGGCATCATTAGGCTGGTGGGTCGTCGCGCTGCTTTTAGTGCTCACTTACCCTGCTTCAGCGGCTTTCTGGCGCAATTCAAAAACGCTCCGTCTGATTTTTGGCGTCCTGACCATCGTGCCGTTTTTTTGGGGCATGCTGGCGCTTCGGGCCTGGCATTATACCGATGACCATTATAGCGGTGCGCTGTGGTTGCTGTACGTAATGATTCTGGTCTGGGGCGCGGATTCCGGCGCTTACATGTTCGGAAAAATGTTCGGTAAGCATAAGCTGGCGCCGAAGGTTTCTCCGGGTAAAACCTGGCAGGGTTTTTTCGGCGGTCTGTTAACGGCAGCGGTTATCTCCTGGGCTTACGGCTGGTGGGCCCATCTGAATGTCACGCCGATGGTGCTGCTGGTGTGTTCTATTGTCGCGGCCCTGGCTTCGGTACTCGGCGACCTGACCGAAAGCATGTTTAAACGCGAAGCTGGCATTAAAGATAGCGGAAATCTGATTCCCGGACACGGCGGTATTCTCGATCGTATCGATAGCCTGACGGCCGCGGTGCCCGTGTTTGCTTGCCTACTCTTGTTGGTTTTCAGGACGATTTGACGGAAGGTTTTATGCTGAGCGTTCTCTGGAATTTGGCTGCTTTTATTATTGCGCTGGGCGTGTTGATCACCGTCCATGAGTTTGGCCATTTCTGGGTTGCTCGCCGCTGCGGTATCCGCGTTGAGCGTTTCTCAATCGGCTTTGGCAAAGCGCTGTGGCGCCGTTTTGACAAGCAAGGAACGGAATTTATTATCGCCCTTATTCCGCTGGGCGGTTATGTCAAAATGCTTGACGAACGCGTTGAGCCCGTGGCCCCAGAGATGCGTCACTCCGCGTTTAACAACAAAACCGTCGGCCAGCGCGCCGCCGTTATTGCCGCGGGGCCAATCGCGAACTTCCTTTTTGCCATTTTTGCCTACTGGCTGGTGTTTATTATCGGCGTGCCAGGCGTGCGTCCGGTCGTTGGCGACATAACGCCCAACTCGATCGCCGCGCAAGCACAAATTGCAAAAGGAACGGAACTTAAAGCGATAGATGGCATCGAAACGCCTGATTGGGATGCAGTACGTATGGCGCTGGTGGCGAAGATAGGCGATCGGCAAACAATAGTTACGGTCGCCCCTTTCGGGACCAATCAACGTCAGGATAAAATCCTCGATCTGCAGCACTGGGCGTTTGAGCCGGATAAACAAGATCCGGTTGCCTCGTTGGGCATTCAGCCTCGCAGCGCGCAGATTGATACCGTCCTGGCTGAAGTACAATCTGACTCGGCGGCGCAGAAGGCGGGTTTGCAAGCGGGCGACAGGATCGTTAAAGTCGATGGTCAACCGTTAACGCAGTGGATGACGTTTGTTAATCTGGTGCGTGATAATCCGGGTAGGGCATTAGTTCTGGACATCGAGCGGCAGGGTAGCCCCCTGTCGGTGACCTTGACGCCGGATACGAAGTCTACCAAAGGCAAAGCGGAGGGGTTTGCAGGGGTCGTACCTAAGGTCATCCCGCTGCCTGATGAATATAAGACAGTGCGTCAGTACGGGCCGTTTGCCGCCATCGCTGAAGCCACGGATAAAACCTGGCAACTGATGTCGTTAACGGTCCGAATGCTGGGCAAATTGATAACCGGTGATGTCAAACTGAACAACCTCAGCGGGCCGATTTCTATCGCCCAGGGGGCTGGGATGTCAGCGGAATTTGGGTTGATTTACTATCTGATGTTCCTTGCGCTGATCAGCGTGAACCTCGGCATAATCAACCTGTTCCCGCTTCCCGTTCTCGACGGGGGACATCTGCTGTTTTTGGCGATTGAAAAGCTGAAAGGCGGGCCGGTATCCGAGCGAGTTCAAGACTTTAGTTATCGCATTGGCTCAATATTGCTGGTGCTGTTAATGGGGCTTGCACTTTTCAATGATTTCTCTCGGTTGTAAGAGAGTTTGTTAGGAAGAACGCATAATAACGATGGCGATGAAAAAGTTGCTCATAGCGTCGCTGCTGTTTAGCAGCGCAACCGTATACGGTGCTGACGGGTTCGTGGTGAAGGACATTCATTTCGAAGGCCTTCAGCGAGTCGCTGTTGGTGCGGCCCTCCTCAGTATGCCAGTGCGTCCTGGCGATACCGTAACCGATGATGATATCAGTAACACCATCCGTGCTCTGTTTGCCACCGGCAACTTTGAGGACGTCCGCGTACTGCGCGATGGTGATACCCTGCTGGTGCAGGTGAAAGAGCGTCCAACGATTGCCAGCATCACTTTCTCCGGTAACAAGTCGGTGAAAGATGACATGCTCAAGCAAAACCTTGAGGCATCCGGCGTGCGCGTAGGGGAATCCCTCGATCGCACCACGCTGGCTGATATCGAAAAGGGGCTGGAGGATTTCTACTACAGCGTCGGTAAGTACAGCGCCAGCGTTAAAGCTGTCGTGACGCCGCTGCCGCGTAACCGTGTCGACCTGAAGCTGGTATTCCAGGAAGGCGTCTCGGCGAAAATCCAGCAGATCAATATCGTCGGCAACCACGCATTCAGCACCGATGAACTCATTTCTACCTTCCAGCTGCGCGATGAAGTGCCGTGGTGGAACGTGGTGGGCGATCGTAAATATCAGAAACAGAAGCTGGCGGGAGATCTTGAAACGCTGCGCAGCTACTATCTGGATCGCGGCTATGCTCGTTTCAACATTGACTCCACGCAGGTTAGCCTGACGCCGGACAAAAAAGGTATCTACATCACCATCAACATTACCGAAGGCGATCAGTACAAGCTTTCTGGGGTGCAGGTGACGGGTGATCTGGCGGGGCATTCGGCAGAAATCGAAGCGCTGACCAAAGTGGAGCCGGGCGAGCTGTATAACGGCACCAAAGTGACCAAAATGGAGAATGACATTAAGAAACTCCTTGGTCGCTACGGCTATGCCTATCCGCGCGTTCAGTCCCAGCCGGAAATCAGCGATAGCGATAAGACCGTGAAGCTGCACGTGAACGTCGATGCGGGTAACCGCTACTACGTGCGTAAAATTCGCTTCGAAGGCAACGACACCTCGAAAGATGCCGTTCTGCGTCGAGAAATGCGTCAGATGGAAGGCGCCTGGCTGGGCAGCGACCTGGTCGATCAGGGTAAAGATCGTCTGAACCGTTTAGGCTACTTTGAAACGGTTGATACCGATACGCAGCGCGTTCCGGGCAGCCCGGATCAGGTTGACGTGGTCTATAAGGTTAAAGAGCGTAACACCGGTAGCTTTAACTTCGGCGTTGGTTACGGTACGGAAAGCGGCGTCAGCTTCCAGGCCGGCGTTCAGCAGGATAACTGGCTCGGTACCGGCTATTCCGTTGGGATTAACGGCACCAAAAACGACTATCAGACCTATACTGAACTGTCGGTGACGAACCCGTACTTTACCGTGGATGGCGTCAGCCTCGGCGGTCGTGTTTTCTATAACGACTTCGACGCTAACGATGCGGACCTGTCTGACTATACCAACAAAAGCTATGGTACAGACATCACGCTGGGCTTCCCGGTTAACGAATACAATACGCTGCGCGCGGGCCTGGGCTATGTGCATAACAAGCTATCCAACATGCAGCCTCAGGTATCCATGTGGCGTTATCTGAATTCGATGGGGCAGTATCCGGACAACACCAACGACAGAAACTCGTTCAGCGCTGACGACTTCACCTTCAACTACGGCTGGACGTATAACAAGCTCGACCGTGGCTTCTTCCCGACCGAAGGCTCACGCGTCAACCTGAACGGTAAAGTGACGATTCCGGGATCGGATAACGAATATTACAAAGCGACGCTCGATACCGCGACCTATGTACCGATCGATGACGATCATAAATGGGTGATGTTGGGTCGTACCCGCTTTGGTTATGGCGATGGTCTGGGCGGTAAAGAGATGCCGTTCTATGAGAACTTCTATGCCGGTGGTTCAAGCACCGTGCGTGGCTTCCAGTCCAATACTATCGGTCCGAAAGCGGTTTATTTCCCGGCCAGCAGCCGTCATGACGACGACAGCAGCTACGATAACGAATGTAAGAGCAGCGAGTCCGCACCGTGTAAGTCTGATGATGCGGTGGGCGGTAACGCCATGGCGGTTGCCAGCCTTGAGCTGATCACCCCGACGCCGTTTATTAGCGATAAATATGCGAACTCGGTCCGTACTTCCGTCTTCTGGGATATGGGTACCGTGTGGGATACTCACTGGGATTCAGCCGCATATGGTGGTTACCCGGACTACAGCGATCCAAGTAATATCCGTATGTCTGCGGGTATCGCAGTACAGTGGATGTCGCCGTTAGGGCCGTTGGTATTCTCCTACGCTCAGCCGTTTAAAAAGTACGATGGAGACAAAGCCGAACAGTTCCAGTTTAACATCGGTAAAACCTGGTAATGGTATTGGCTACAATGGAATGTAAGTGCAGTTGCAGTATAGCGCTGACTATTGGCGATAACTGAGGTTGTCGCCTGGCCACGCAAATAACGGTACCCCTGGGTACTCATGGGATGGTAAGGAGTTAATTGTGAAAAAGTGGTTATTAGCTGCAGGTCTGGGTTTAGCAATGGTAACTTCCGCTCAGGCGGCAGATAAAATTGCAATGGTTAACATGAACAGCCTCTTCCAACAGGTTGCCCAGAAAACAGGCGTTTCTAACACGCTGGAAAACGAGTTTAAAGGCCGCGCGAGCGAGCTGCAGCGTATGGAAGGCGACCTGCAGTCTAAAATGCAGCGTCTGCAGTCCATGAAAGCGGGCTCTGACCGTACCAAACTGGAAAAAGACGTGATGGCTCAGCGCCAGACTTTCTCCCAGAAAGCGCAGTCTTTCGAACAGGATCGTGCACGTCGTTCTAACGAAGAGCGCGGCAAGCTGGTGACTCGTATTCAGAGCGCCGTGCAGAGCGTGGCTAAAGATCAGAGCATCGATCTGGTTGTTGACTCTAATGCCGTTGCATACAACAGCAGCGATGTAAAAGACATCACCGCTGATGTGCTGAAACAGGTTAAATAAGTAATGCCTTCAATTCGACTGGCTGATTTAGCCCAGCAGTTGGATGCAGAATTACACGGTGATGGCGATATCGTCATCACCGGCGTTGCGTCCATGCAGTCCGCACAAGCGGGCGATATTACTTTCATGGTAAATCCTAAGTACCGTGAACACCTGGCCGCTTGCCAGGCATCTGCCGTCGTGATGACGCAGGATGATTTACCTTTTGCTCATAGCGCCGCGCTGGTAGTGCGTAATCCCTACCTGACCTACGCGCGCATGGCTCAAATTCTTGATACCACGCCGCAGCCGGCGCAGGATATCGCGCCCAGCGCGGTCATCGATGCGACGGCGAAGCTGGGTACCCACGTGGCGATTGGCCCAAACGCCGTGATTGAATCGGGCGTCATCCTCGGTGATAACGTGGTTATCGGCGCGGGCTGCTTCGTTGGGAAAAATACGAAAATAGGTGCCGGCTCGCGTTTATGGGCCAACGTCACCGTTTACCACGACATTGAGATCGGCGAGAATTGCCTGATCCAGTCCAGCACGGTGATTGGCGCAGATGGCTTCGGCTACGCGAACGATCGCGGCAACTGGGTTAAGATCCCACAGCTGGGTCGCGTAATTATTGGCGATCGCGTGGAGATTGGCGCCTGTACGACCATCGACCGTGGTGCGCTGGACGACACCGTCATCGGTAACGGCGTGATTATTGATAACCAGTGTCAAATTGCGCACAACGTGGTGATTGGCGACAACACCGCGGTTGCTGGCGGCGTCATCATGGCGGGCAGCCTGAAGATCGGCCGCTACTGCATGATTGGCGGAGCCAGCGTGATCAACGGCCATATGGAAATCTGCGATAAAGTCACCGTTACGGGGATGGGAATGGTTATGCGTCCTATCACAGAGCCAGGGGTTTACTCTTCAGGTATCCCGCTGCAGCCGAATAAGGTCTGGCGTAAGACCGCTGCGCTGGTACTGAATATTGATGATATGAGCAAGCGCCTCAAAGCCATTGAGCGCAAGGTTAATCAACAAGATTAGTGCTGCGTCCAGCCACATTAAATTTTCGGCCTGTTGCATTCATGAGATTGCCGCAGGCCGTGTTATTATTGCCTTTTAGGATATTTAGACAGGAAGAGTATTTTGACTACTGACACTCATACTCTGCACATTGAAGAGATTCTGGAACTTCTGCCTCACCGATACCCGTTCCTGCTGGTCGATCGCGTGCTGGATTTTGAAGAAGGTCGTTTTCTACGCGCAGTTAAAAATGTTTCTGTAAATGAGCCGTTTTTCCAGGGGCATTTCCCTGGTAAGCCGATTTTACCGGGCGTATTGATTCTCGAAGCTATGGCCCAGGCCACCGGCATTCTGGCATTCAAAAGCGTTGGAAAACTGGAACCGGGCGAGCTGTATTATTTTGCCGGGATTGACGAAGCGCGTTTCAAACGTCCGGTCGTGCCTGGCGATCAGATGATTATGGAAGTCACTTTTGAAAAAACCCGCCGCGGTCTGACTCGCTTTAAAGGCGTTGCAACCGTTGACGGAAAAGTGGTTTGCGAAGCAACGATGATGTGTGCCCGTAGCCGGGAGGCCTGATACGTGATTGATAAAACCGCCTTTATTCATCCTTCCGCCATTGTAGAAGAAGGCGCCGTTATTGGCGCTAACGTCCACGTTGGCCCGTTTTGTATTGTTGGTGCTAACGTCGAAATCGGCGAAGGTACCGTACTGAAATCTCACGTTGTCATCAACGGCCATACCAAAATTGGCCGCGATAACGAGATCTATCAGTTCGCTTCCATCGGCGAAGTTAACCAGGACCTGAAATATGCTGGCGAACCGACCCGCGTGGAAATTGGCGATCGCAACCGCATCCGCGAAAGCGTCACCATTCATCGTGGCACAGTACAGGGCGGTGGATTAACGAAGGTGGGCAGCGATAACCTGCTGATGATCAACGCCCACGTGGCGCACGATTGTACGCTGGGCGACCGCTGTATTCTGGCCAATAACGCGACCCTTGCGGGCCACGTTTCGCTGGATGATTTTGTTATCATCGGCGGTATGACCGCCGTGCATCAGTTCTGCATTATTGGCGCACACGTGATGGTGGGCGGCTGCTCCGGCGTAGCGCAGGACGTTCCGCCGTTCGTGATTGCGCAGGGCAACCACGCGACGCCGTTTGGCGTCAACATCGAAGGGCTGAAACGCCGCGGCTTCAGCCGTGAGGCGATCACTGCGATTCGTAACGCGTATAAGCTGCTGTACCGCAGCGGTAAAACGCTGGACGAAGCGAAAGCTGAAATTGCCGAGCTGGCGGCGCAGTATCCCGAAGTGCAGACCTTTACCGACTTTTTTGCCCGCTCCACGCGCGGCCTGATTCGTTAATGGCTGAATTGCGTCCCCTGACGATTGCCCTGGTCGCCGGAGAAACCTCCGGCGATATTCTTGGTGCCGGTCTTATCCGCGCGCTCAAAGCCCGCATACCTGATGCCCGCTTTGTCGGCGTTGCCGGGCCGTTGATGCAGGCGGAAGGCTGCGAAGCCTGGTATGAGATGGAAGAGCTGGCAGTGATGGGCATTGTGGAAGTGCTGGGTCGCCTGCGCCGTCTGCTGCATATTCGCGCCGATCTCACCCGTCGATTGACCGAGCTTAAGCCAGACGTATTCGTCGGCATTGATGCGCCTGACTTCAATATCACCCTCGAAGGTAATCTGAAGAAGCAGGGTATCAAAACCATCCATTACGTCAGCCCCTCGGTGTGGGCATGGCGGCAAAAACGCGTTTTCAAAATTGGCAGATCCACCGATCTGGTATTGGCATTTCTGCCTTTCGAAAAAGCGTTTTATGACAAATTCAACGTTCCCTGCCGGTTTATCGGCCACACGATGGCGGATGCGATGCCGCTGGACCCGGATAAAGGCGCGGCGCGCGACCGTCTGGGGATCGATCGTAACGTGCATTGCCTGGCGCTGCTGCCGGGAAGCCGCGGGGCGGAAGTTGAGATGCTCAGCGCTGATTTTCTGAAAACGGCGCAGCTCCTGCGAGACCATTATCCCGACCTGGAAGTGGTTGTCCCGCTGGTCAACGCGAAGCGGCGGGAACAGTTCGAGCGCATCAAAGCGGAAACGGCGCCTGATCTTGCCGTCCACCTGCTCGACGGCCGGGCGCGCGATGCGATGATCGCCAGCGATGCCGCGCTGCTGGCCTCCGGCACGGCTGCGCTGGAGTGTATGCTGGCTAAGTGTCCGATGGTTGTCGGCTATCGGATGAAGCCGTTTACCTTCTGGCTGGCGAAACGGCTGGTGAAGACCGACTATGTGTCGTTGCCGAATTTACTGGCCGGGCGCGAACTGGTTAAAGAACTGCTGCAGGATGAATGCCGGCCGCAGGCGCTGGCCGAGGCGCTGAAGCCGCTGCTGGCCGACGGAAAAACCAGCCACGATATGCATGAAACCTTCCGCGCGCTGCATCAGCAGATCCGCTGCAACGCTGATGAGCAGGCGGCGGATGCCGTACTGGAGTTAGCAAAATGATGGAATTCGTATATCCGCATACCCATCTGGTTGCGGGAGTCGATGAAGTCGGACGCGGCCCGCTGGTTGGCGCAGTGGTGACCGCCGCGGTTATTCTCGATCCGGCAAAGCCGATCGTCGGTCTTAACGACTCAAAAAAGCTAAGCGAAAAACGCCGCCTTGCGCTATTTGACGAGATCAAAGAAAAAGCGCTGTGCTGGAGCCTCGGTCGCGCTGAGCCGCATGAAATCGATGAGCTGAATATTTTGCACGCGACCATGCTGGCCATGCAGCGCGCCGTTGCCGGTTTGCGCGTTTCCCCTGAGTTTGTTCTTATTGATGGTAACCGCTGTCCGCCGCTGCCGATGCCGTCACTGGCGGTCGTCAAAGGCGACAGCCGAGTGGCGGAAATCAGCGCCGCGTCTATTCTGGCTAAAGTGACGCGCGATGCTGAAATGGCCGTACTGGACCGGGAGTTCCCGCAGTACGGCTTTGCGCAACATAAAGGTTATCCCACCGCTTTTCATCTGCAAAAGCTGCTGGAACATGGCGTAATCGAGCAATACCGGCGCAGCTTTGGCCCGGTGAAACGCGCGCTGGGCCTGGCGTCCTGAACTGACACGCAAGCAATCAAGTAACGCGGAATCTGAAGATGGCTGAACCACGTTTCGTACACCTGCGGGTGCACAGCGACTATTCCATGATCGATGGTCTGGCGAAAACCGGACCGTTGGTAAAAAAGGCGGCCGCGCTCGGCATGCCTGCGCTGGCGATCACTGATTTTACCAACCTTTGCGGGCTGGTGAAGTTCTACGGAGCAGGGCACGGTGCCGGAATTAAACCCATCGTCGGGGCAGATTTTCACGTTCAGAGCGATCTGCTTGGCGATGAACTGAGTCAGCTGACGGTACTGGCGGCAAATAATACTGGCTATCAAAACCTGACGCTGCTGATCTCCAGAGCCTATCAGCGCGGCTACGGCGCGGCAGGCCCGATTATCGATCGCGACTGGCTGATCGAATTAAAAGAAGGGCTGATTTTGCTCTCCGGCGGGCGTATGGGCGACGTGGGTCGTAGCCTGCTGCGCGGAAACATGGCGCTGGTGGATCAGTGCGTTGATTTTTATGAACAACATTTCCCTGATTGCTACTTCCTTGAGCTCATTCGCACCGGCCGTCAGGATGAAGAGCCCTACCTGCATGCGGCGGTAGAACTGGCGGAAACCCGCGGCCTACCGGTGGTGGCGACCAACGATGTTCGCTTCCTTGAGCCGGGCGACTTCGACGCCCATGAAATCCGCGTGGCTATCCACGACGGCTTTACCCTCGACGATCCCAAGCGTCCGCGCAACTACTCGCCGCAGCAGTATATGCGCAGCGAAGAGGAGATGTGCGAGCTCTTTTCCGATATTCCCGAAGCGCTGCAAAACACCGTGGAGATCGCCAAACGCTGTAACGTGACCGTGCGCCTTGGCGAGTACTTCCTGCCGCAGTTCCCGACGGGGGATATGACCACCGAAGATTATCTGGTTAAGAAATCCAAAGAGGGTCTGGAAGAGCGTCTGGAATTCCTGTTCCCCGATCCGGATGAACGGGCTAAACGCCGTCCTGAATATGATGAACGCCTGGATATTGAGCTGCAGGTGATTAACCAGATGGGGTTCCCGGGCTACTTCCTGATCGTTATGGAGTTTATCCAGTGGTCGAAGGATAACGGCGTGCCGGTAGGGCCGGGACGTGGTTCCGGCGCCGGATCGCTGGTGGCCTATGCGCTGAAAATTACCGACCTCGATCCGCTGGAGTTCGACCTGCTGTTCGAACGTTTCCTAAACCCGGAACGTGTCTCCATGCCCGACTTCGACGTTGACTTCTGTATGGAGAAGCGCGACCAGGTGATTGAACACGTCGCGGACATGTACGGTCGCGATGCGGTCTCGCAGATTATTACCTTCGGCACCATGGCGGCGAAAGCGGTTATCCGCGACGTTGGCCGCGTGCTGGGCCACCCGTACGGCTTTGTGGACCGCATTTCTAAGCTGGTACCGCCCGATCCGGGGATGACGCTGGCGAAAGCGTTTGAAGCCGAGCCGCAGCTGCCGGAGATTTACGAGGCGGACGAAGAGGTTAAAGCGCTGATCGACATGGCGCGTAAGCTCGAAGGGGTCACCCGTAACGCCGGTAAACATGCGGGCGGGGTGGTGATTGCGCCCACCAAAATAACCGATTTTGCCCCGCTGTACTGCGATGAAGCGGGCCAGCATCCGGTTACCCAGTTTGATAAGAACGACGTTGAATATGCCGGGCTGGTGAAGTTCGACTTCCTCGGTCTGCGTACGCTCACCATCATTAACTGGGCGCTGGAGATGATCAACGCCCGCCGCGAGAAGAACGGCGAGGGGCCGCTGGATATCGCCGCTATCCCGCTGGATGATAAAAAAAGCTTCGACATGCTGCAGCGTTCGGAAACCACCGCCGTCTTCCAGCTTGAATCGCGCGGTATGAAGGATCTGATCAAGCGTCTGCAGCCTGACTGCTTTGAAGATATGATCGCTCTGGTGGCCCTGTTCCGACCGGGGCCGCTGCAGTCGGGAATGGTGGATAACTTTATCGACCGTAAGCACGGTCGCGAAGAGATATCGTATCCGGACGTACAGTGGCAGCACGAATGTCTGAAACCGGTACTGGAGCCAACCTATGGCATTATCCTGTACCAGGAACAGGTCATGCAGATTGCCCAGGAGCTTTCCGGCTATACCCTCGGCGGCGCGGATATGCTGCGTCGTGCGATGGGTAAGAAAAAGCCGGAAGAGATGGCCAAGCAGCGCGGCACCTTTGAAGAAGGGGCGAGAAAGCGCGGCGTTGACGGCGAACTGGCGATTAAAATCTTTGACCTGGTAGAGAAGTTCGCCGGTTATGGATTTAACAAATCGCACTCTGCCGCTTATGCTTTAGTGTCCTATCAGACGCTGTGGCTGAAGGCGCACTATCCGGCTGAATTTATGGCGGCGGTAATGACCGCGGATATGGATAACACCGAGAAGGTCGTCGGCCTGGTGGATGAGTGCTGGCGGATGGGGCTGAAAATCCTGCCGCCGGATATTAACTCCGGCCTGTACCATTTTCACGTTAACGACGATGGCGAAATCGTTTATGGTATCGGCGCCATCAAAGGCGTCGGCGAAGGTCCGATAGAAGCGATCATTGAAGCCCGTAATCAGGGCGGCTATTTCCGCGAGCTGTTCGATCTCTGCGCGCGTACGGATATTAAAAAGCTCAACCGCCGGGTGCTGGAAAAACTGATTATGTCCGGGGCCTTCGATCGCCTCGGGCCGCATCGCGCGGCGTTAATGAATTCACTGGGCGATGCGCTAAAAGCCGCCGATCAGCACGCCAAAGCCGAAGCTATCGGTCAGGCGGACATGTTCGGCGTACTGGCGGAAGAGCCGGAGCAAATCGAACAGTCCTACGCCAGCTGCCAGCCGTGGCCGGAACAGGTCGTGCTGGATGGCGAAAGGGAGACCCTGGGGCTGTATCTGACCGGGCATCCGATTAACCAGTACTTGAAAGAGATCGAGCGCTACGTAGGCGGCGTACGACTCAAAGACATGCATCCGACCGATCGTGGTAAAGTGACCACGGCGGCCGGGCTCGTTATTGCCGCGCGGGTCATGGTCACCAAGCGCGGCAATCGTATCGGCATCTGCACGCTGGATGACCGTTCCGGGCGTCTGGAGGTGATGTTGTTCACCGACGCCCTGGATAAATACCAGCAGCTGCTGGAAAAAGACCGCATACTTATCGTCAGCGGACAGGTCAGCTTTGATGACTTCAGCGGGGGGCTTAAAATGACCGCTCGTGAAGTCATGGACATTGACGAAGCCCGGGAAAAATATGCTCGCGGGCTTGCTATCTCGCTGACGGACAGGCAAATTGATGACCAGCTTTTAAACCGACTCCGTCAGTCTCTGGAACCCCACCGTTCGGGAACTATTCCAGTACACCTCTATTATCAGAGGGCGGATGCACGCGCGCGGTTGCGTTTTGGCGCAACATGGCGCGTCTCTCCGAGCGATCGTTTACTTAACGATCTGCGTGGCCTTATCGGCTCGGAGCAGGTGGAACTGGAGTTTGACTAATACAGGAATACTATGAGTCTGAATTTCCTTGATTTTGAACAGCCGATTGCAGAGCTGGAAGCGAAAATCGATTCTCTGACTGCGGTTAGCCGCCAGGATGAGAAACTGGATATTAATATCGATGAAGAAGTGCATCGCCTGCGTGAAAAGAGCGTAGAGCTGACGCGCAAGATCTTCGCCGATCTTGGTGCATGGCAGGTTGCGCAACTGGCGCGCCATCCACGTCGCCCGTACACCCTGGATTATGTCCGCCTGGCTTTCGACGAATTCGACGAACTGGCCGGTGACCGTGCCTATGCTGACGATAAAGCTATCGTCGGCGGGATTGCGCGTCTGGACGGGCGTCCGGTAATGATTATCGGCCACCAGAAAGGGCGCGAAACCAAAGAGAAAATTCGCCGCAACTTCGGTATGCCGGCGCCGGAAGGCTATCGTAAGGCACTGCGCCTGATGGAAATGGCCGAACGCTTTAAAATGCCGATCATCACCTTCATCGACACCCCGGGCGCCTATCCGGGCGTCGGTGCGGAAGAGCGCGGCCAGTCTGAAGCGATTGCCCGCAACCTGCGTGAAATGTCGCGTCTGAGCGTCCCGGTTATCTGCACCGTTATCGGTGAAGGTGGTTCCGGCGGCGCGCTGGCAATCGGCGTGGGCGATAAAGTGAATATGCTGCAGTACAGCACCTATTCCGTTATCTCCCCGGAAGGCTGTGCCTCCATTTTGTGGAAAAGCGCCGATAAAGCGCCGCTGGCCGCCGAAGCGATGGGGATTGTTGCCCCGCGTCTGAAAGAGCTGAAGCTGATTGACTCCATCATTCCTGAGCCGCTGGGCGGCGCGCATCGTAATCCGGAAGTCATGGCCGCCTCTCTGAAAGCGCAGCTGCTGGCCGATCTGGCTGACCTCGATGTTCTGAGTGAAGAAGAGCTGCTGAACCGTCGCTATCAGCGTCTGATGAGCTACGGCTACGCCTGATTATCTGACTCATTTTTTATCCCTAAGGGCCGGATTTTCCGGCCCTTTTTTTATGTGTTGTTTACTGAGACGAGATGAGATGAATAAGAGCTAATGTGATTAGCCGATGATGCCGATCTCTCCTGAAACTGCAGCAACTGCCAGGGATTGCGACCCGGCAGGCCGTTAACAAGGATAAAGGAGAAATACTATGGCATTGCACAAAACCGTCGCATTAAGCGCCGTGGCCGCAGGGATCATGTTAAGCCTGGGGGCCGCACAGGCCACACCGTTGCTTGGCGCAACGGAAGCGACAACCATCAAGGCGAGTGACCTGGCCGAGAAAGAAAAAGCCTTAACCGACTTTCCGCTCATGACATCGGTAAAATCATCGATTCAAACGCTGCCGAACAGCGAAGTTGAAAAAATCGAGCCGGGTCTGGCGACTAACCCGGCAAACGTGAAGCGCGTGGAAAGCATTCTGTCCGAAAAGGATTGGGAATATCTGTTTCCGATGCGCGCGGCAGAATATACCTACTCTAACTTTCTGAAAGCTATTGGTAAATTCCCTGCGGTTTGCGGGACCTATACCGACGGACGCGATAGCGATGCCATATGCCGTAAATCTCTGGCAACCATGTTTGCCCACTTTGCTCAGGAAACCGGCGGCCACGAAAGCTGGCGCGATATTCCCGAGTGGCGCCAGGCGCTGGTTTATCTCCGTGAAGTGGGCTGGGTTGAAGGTCAGAAAGGCGGCTACAACGGGGAGTGTAACCCGGATATCTGGCAGGGGCAGACCTGGCCCTGCGGTAAAGATAAAGACGGCGACTACCTGAGCTACTTTGGCCGCGGCGCAAAACAGCTCTCCTATAACTACAACTACGGCCCGTTCTCCGATGCCATGTACGATGGCGACGTTCGTCCTCTACTGGATAAACCGGAGCGGGTGGCGGATACCTGGATGAACCTGGCGAGCGCGGTGTTCTTCTTCGTTTACCCGCAGCCGCCGAAGCCCTCTATGCTGCACGTCATCGACGGAACCTGGGTACCAAACGATCATGATAAAGCGAATGGCCTGGTTGAAGGTTTTGGGGTCACCATTCAAATTATCAACGGCGGCGTCGAGTGCGGCGGGGCGGAAGAGAACGCGCAGTCTCTGAACCGTATTGCCTACTACAAAGAGTTCGCAAACTACCTGAAAGTGCCGATTGCTGATGATGAAGTTCTCGGCTGTAAGAATATGAAGCAGTTCGATGAAGGCGGCGCGGGCGCGTTACCGATTTACTGGGAAGAGGATTGGGGATGGAGCCCGGACACCGCTGACGGCAAGACTAACGCCTGCCAGCTGGTGGGCTACCAGACGCCGTATAGCGCCTTTAAACAAGGTGACTATGCGAAGTGCGTCCAGAGCCACTTCAACGTCAATATCATCGACGATACCGGCCAGGCCGAGGATACTCCCCCGGCGACGCCTGACGATACCACGCCTGCGCAGGAAACTAACGTGGCGCCGGTTGCGCGTATCGCCGGTCCGATTGGCGCTATCGAAGCGGGCGCCAGGGTTTCCCTGAGCGCGGAGGGCTCTACCGATGCGAATGGCGATAAGCTCACCTATACCTGGATGTCGCAGGACGGTCAGACTATCAGCGGACAGGATAAAGCCGTTATCACCTTTACCGCTCCGGAAAAAGATCGCGATGCGCAATATGTGGTGAGCCTGACGGTAAGCGACGGGACCTTATCCAGCACGGCAACGTACACCCTGAACGTGAAGGCTAAAGCTGCTGCTGCGGATGAAACGACCGATGGCAAAGACAGCGACACCATCAGCTATCCTTCCTGGAGCAGTACCCAGACCTGGAAAGCGGGCGATATCGTTAATAACCACGGCGCGCTGTATCAGTGTAAACCGCTACCTGAAGGGGCGTGGTGCAACGTGGCGCCGACCTACTATGAGCCCGGCGCAGGCATTGCCTGGGGCGATGCGTGGAAAGCGCTGTAATAGAGATAAATCCGCCAGTGCTTAGCGCTGGCGGGGTGATATGATGCTTTCCTTAGGTAAATTCAGGAGGAAAGCGTGAATATCATTGCGATCATGGGTCCCCACGGCGTCTATTATAAAGACGAACCGATCAAAGAACTGGAAGCCGCCCTGCAACGGCAAGGTTTCCAGACCATCTGGCCGCAAAATAGCGCCGATCTTTTGCAATTTATCGAGCATAATCCGCGGATCTGCGGGGTTATTTTTGACTGGGATGAATACAGCGTTGATCTGTGCAGCGATATTAATTGCTTAAATGAATATCTACCGCTGTACGCATTTATCAACGCCCATTCGACGATGGACGTCAGCAGCCAGGACCTGCGCATGACGCTATGGTTCTTTGAATACGCGCTGGGGCTGGCGGAAGAGATCGCTACCCGCATCGGTCAATACACCCGCGAATACCTCGACAACATAACCCCGCCGTTTACCAAAGCCTTGTTCAACTATGTGCAGGAGGGGAAATATACTTTCTGTACCCCCGGGCATATGGGCGGCTCGGCATATCAAAAAAGCCCGGTGGGCTGTCTGTTTTATGATTTCTTTGGCGGGAATACCCTAAAGGCCGACGTCTCTATTTCCGTGACGGAGCTGGGATCCCTGCTCGATCATAGCGGTCCGCATCTGGAGGCGGAAGAGTATATTGCCCGCGCATTCGGCGCCGAACAGAGCTATATGGTGACCAACGGAACCTCGACGTCGAATAAGATTGTCGGTATGTATTCCGCTCCGGCGGGCAGCACCCTGCTTATCGATCGCAACTGCCATAAATCGTTGGCTCATTTACTGATGATGAGCGACGTGGTGCCGCTGTGGCTAAAGCCGACGCGCAATGCGCTAGGGATCCTCGGCGGCATACCCAAGCACGAATTTACCCGTGACAGTATTCAGCAAAAGGTTAATGCGACAGGCGGCGCCGGGTGGCCTGTGCATGCGGTGATCACCAACTCCACCTATGACGGACTGCTGTATAACACCACCTGGATCAAAGAGACCCTCGACGTACCGTCAATCCACTTTGATTCCGCCTGGGTGCCCTATACCCATTTTCATCCGATCTATCAGGGTAAAAGCGGGATGAGCGGCGATCGTATTGCGGGGAAAGTGATCTTTGAAACGCAGTCGACGCATAAAATGCTGGCCGCGCTATCGCAGGCTTCGCTGATTCATATTAAAGGCAGCTATGATGAGGATACCTTCAATGAAGCCTTTATGATGCACACCTCGACCTCCCCGAGCTACCCGATCGTTGCCTCCATTGAGACGGCTGCCGCCATGCTGCGCGGCAACTCCGGCAGACGACTGATTCAGCGTTCGATTGAGCGGGCGCTGGATTTTCGTAAAGAGGTGCAGCGGTTGCGCGAAGAGTCTGACGGCTGGTTTTTTGATATCTGGCAGCCGGAAGAGGTGGGGGAAGCGCAGTGCTGGCCGGTTTCACCCGGAGAAAGGTGGCATGGCTTTCAGGACGCCGATGACGACCATATGTTCCTCGATCCGGTGAAAGTCACCATTCTGACGCCCGGTATGGACGAGCAGGGCAACATGGATAGCGAAGGCATTCCGGCCGCGCTGGTGGCGAAGTTCCTTGATGAGCGCGGCGTGGTGGTAGAAAAAACCGGGCCGTACAACCTGCTGTTCCTGTTCAGTATCGGTATAGATAAAACCCGGGCGATGGGGCTGCTGCGCGGATTGACCGAGTTCAAACGCGCTTACGATCTCAATTTACGGGTGAAAAACATGCTGCCGGATCTGTACGCCGAAGATCCGGATTTTTACCGCAACATGCGTATTCAGGATCTGGCTCAGGGTATTCATCGTCTGATTCGCCAGCACCAGCTCTCGCAGCTGATGCTTAGCGCTTTCGACGTCCTGCCGGAGATGAAAATGACGCCGCATCAGGCCTGGCAGCGGCAGATTAAAGGCGAAGTGGAAACCATTGAACTGGAGAATCTGGTCGGGCGTATTTCAGCGAATATGATCCTACCGTACCCGCCCGGCGTGCCGCTGCTGATGCCCGGCGAGATGATCGCCGAGGAGAGCCGCGCGGTGCTCAATTTCCTGCTTATGCTGTGCTCCATCGGCCGCCACTATCCGGGTTTCGAAACCGATATCCACGGCGCGAAACGCGATGAAGACGGCGTGTACTGGGTTCGAGTCTTAAAAAATGACTAAGCGCTTGCGTACTCACGAACTGAACGAGTAACGTTGTTGGCTTCAACTGGAGGAGTTGTACCATGCTGGGTTTAAAACGGGTTCACCATATCGCCATCATTGCGACGGATTATGCGAAGAGTAAAGCCTTCTACTGCGACATTCTGGGGTTCACCCTGCAGGGCGAGTTCTATCGCCAGGAGCGCGATTCATGGAAGGGCGATCTGGCGCTGAATGGCGAATATGTTATTGAACTCTTTTCATTCCCGTTTCCTCCTGCGCGTCCGAGCCGCCCCGAAGCCTGCGGGCTGCGCCATCTGGCGTTTAGCGTTGATGATGTCGATGCCGCCGTTGCGCATCTTGAGGCCCACGGCGTGGCCTGTGAAGGCGTTCGTATCGACCCCTTCACCGGTAAACGATTCACCTTTTTTAACGATCCGGACGGGCTACCGCTGGAGATTTATCAGCAGTAATTCTTGTCAGAGCGTGTTCTGCCGGGTAACGTGCCGGACACGCTTTCCTCAGTTAGTACTCTCATGATGATGATCCCAGACATGGCGCAAACGCTACAGCCGCACCGCCATTTTTTAGTGGCCTTTAGCGGCGGGCTGGATTCGAGCGTGCTCCTGTATCGCCTGGTTTGCTGGCGCGAACAGGATCCTACCGTTCAGCTGCGGGCGATGCATATACACCACGGCCTCAGCGCGAACGCCGACGATTGGGTGGCGCACTGCCGACAAATATGCCAGCAGTGGCAGGTACCGCTTTTGGTTGAACGGGTGGCGCTCGCCGATGAGGGGCTGGGGATTGAGGCCCACGCGCGTCAGGCGCGCTATCAGGCTTTCCGTTCGGCGCTATTACCCGGCGAAGCGCTGGTGACGGCACAGCATCTTGACGACCAGTGTGAAACCTTTCTGTTGGCGCTTAAGCGGGGGAGCGGCCCAACCGGGCTTTCGGCGATGGCCGGCGAGTCCGATTTTGCCGGGACGAAACTGCTGCGTCCGCTGCTTAACGAAAGCCGCGACTCCCTGCACCGGTGGGCGATAGCCCATCAGCTCAGCTGGATTGAAGACGAAAGTAACCAGGACGACGCCTACGATCGCAATTTTCTCCGCCTGCGAATTGTTCCGCTGCTTAACGCTCGCTGGCCGCACTTCGCCGAGGCCGTAGCGCGCAGCGCCAGCCTGTGCGGCGAGCAGGAACAGCTGCTGGATGAAATGCTCGCTGCGGAGCTGGCAACGCTGGTGGCGGAGGATGGCGCGTTGACTATCGAACCGTTGGCGGCCATGAGCGCGCCGCGTCGGGCCGCGCTGCTGCGCCGCTGGCTGGCTGGGCTCAATGCGCCGATGCCTTCGCGCGAGATGCCGGAGCGTATCTGGCGTGAAGTGGCGATGGCGCGCGAGGATGCGTATCCCTGTCTGCGCCTTGGCCACTTCGCCGTTCGTCGCTATCAGCAACGGCTGCACTGGGTGAAATATCTCCCCGGACAGAGCGAGACGGTGCTGGCGTGGCGCGATATTGCCAGACCGCTGCCGTTACCCGACGGCCTTGGCGAACTGAAGCTCCTGGCCGGCGGCCCGTTACGCGGCCCGCGCCAGGATGAAGCGGTCACTATTCGTTTTCGCGCCAGCGGTAATCTGCATATCGTCGGTCGCCAGGGCGGCCGCAAGCTGAAGAAAATCTGGCAGGAGCTCAACGTTGCGCCCTGGCGGCGCGATACCACGCCGCTGCTGTTTTACGGCGAAACGCTTATCGCCGCAGCCGATGGTCTGTTTAGTACCGTCGATGGGAAAGTTCAGGAAGGTGAAGGCGTGCAGATGATGTGGATGAAAACGGGCGGCTGAGCCACCCGTTTTGCTTCAGGACTCGCTGACCACTACCGTACCGATTTCCGGATGGCTGAAGCTGGCGATTTTATCCAGGCGCAGTTCGCGGACGTCACCGGCGAGCTCCACGACGAGATACTCGATATTTTTGCGCGAGATAAGATCGTTGGCCTTCGCTTGCAGCTGTTCGCCATCTTTGAGCTCCAGCGCCAGGACCAGATGGTGCTGACAGGCAAGTTCGAGGTTGTCATAATCATCGCAATTGATGGGTTGATAAGTATCATTCATTGACATAATCGCTCACCAGTAAGTTTGCCGCCGCATATGCGGCCTTTTCCCTGACTGACTCAGCAAGGGCCTGATCCGCCGCAACCTCATTCAATACTTTCAACACGCAACCTAGCGCATCCGGGATATACCCAAGGTCCCCGCTGGCTATTTCCGCATACCGCTTGCGTATTAACTCACAATATTTGTCCACATGCCCTCCTGTCAGCGTTCTGACTTAACCGTGGGATGTAAGTTTAAGCCTACGAAGATAAACTCTGTTTAGCAAGGTGACTATACCATAGTCATTTAAGCAATATCAGCAGGATGAAAGGGGATCCTGTGATTGCTGACAGCCTTTTGCCGCCAGTTTCGCTACAATGAACGCCATTTTTATCAGGAGTTTCCTCATGGCGCTGAAAGCGACGATTTATAAAGCGACGGTGAACGTGGCCGACCTGGACCGCAACCAGTTTCTGGATGCCAGTTTGACGCTTGCCCAGCATCCGTCAGAAACCCAGGAGCGCATGATGCTGCGCCTGCTGGCGTGGATGAAATACGCCGACGAGCGTCTGCAGTTTACCCGCGGTCTGTCTTCCGATGATGAAGCTGAACTCTGGCTGCTAAACGATCATCTGGGCGTTGATCTATGGATTGAACTGGGGCTGCCGGACGAACGGCGGATTAAAAAAGCCTGTTCGCGGGCGCAAGAGGTGGCGCTGTTTGCCTATAATAGCCGGGCGGCAGAAATCTGGTGGCAGCAAAATAAAAGCAAAATGGCACAGTTTTCAAAGCTAACCGTATGGTATTTAGATGATACTCAGCTGGCGCAGCTCAGTGCTTTTGCCGATCGGACAATGTCGCTACAGGCGACTATCCAGGATGGCGCTATCTGGTTATCTGACGCTAAGAATAATCTGGAAATTCATTTAACGGCCTGGCAAACATCCGCATGATTACGATTAGCCGCAGCGTGGCGATTGCGGATGACGAGGTCTCGCTTTCCGGGATACGCGCCCAGGGGGCGGGCGGTCAGCATGTCAATAAAGCATCGACGGCTATCCATTTGCGCTTTGATATTAAGGCATCGAGCCTGCCCGAGTATTATAAGGAACGTCTGCTTACCTCCAGCCATCACTTAATTTCTGCCGAGGGTGTGGTTATCATTAAGGCTCAGGAATATCGCAGCCAGGAGATGAATCGCGAAGCGGCGATTGCGCGTCTGGTTGCCTTAATACAAGAATTAACCGCAGTGCAGAAGCGCCGCCGGGAGACGCGGCCGACCAGAGCGTCAAAAGAGCGCCGGCTTGCCTCAAAGGCGCAAAAATCCTCAGTTAAGGCGCTGCGTGGGAAAGTTCGTCATTAAAGGCATGGCGAACCGGTGGAATGGATAATAAGGAATTTACAGTGAAGAAAATCGTATTTTCAGTCGTGGCGGCATGCTCGCTTTTTGCCCTATTCGGCTGTAACCATCGCGCGGAGATGGACACGCTACAACCGGCGCCGATGGAAGAGCTAAAGCCGATGCAGCAGAGCTGGCGCGGCGTGCTGCCGTGTGCCGACTGCGAAGGCATCGAAACTTCGCTCTTTCTTGAGAAAGACGGCACCTGGGTGATGAACGAGCGGTATCAGGGCGTCAGTCGCGAGCCTTCCTCCTTTGCTTCCTATGGCACCTGGGCGCGCACGGCCGATAAGCTGGTGCTGACCGACAGCAAAGGCGAGAAGTCTTACTATCGGGCGAAGGGCGACAAGCTGGAAATGCTCGATCGCGACGGTAATCCCATCGAGTCTACGCTGAACTATACGCTTGAGTCAGTCAAATCCAGCCTGCCCATCACGCCAATGGCGATGCGCGGAATGTACTTCTATATGGCGGATGCCGCGACCTTTACCGATTGCGCAACCGGCAAGCGAGTGGCAGTCGCGAATAACGCGCAGCTCGAGCGTGATTATGCCGCGGCGCGCGGAACGGATACTCGCCCGGTGCTGCTGGTGGTCGAGGGGCACTTTACGCTGGAAGCGAACCCGGATTCGGGAGCGCCGGTTAAAGTTCTGGCGGTGGATTCACCAGGCAAGTTTTATCAAAAAGAAGACTGCAATTCTCGTTAGTTAATTGAGTCCTACGAGACGGCTTGTCTTGATATAAATTCCCAATTTAAGATGCCCGATATACTGCAATTGTGTTTCGGGCTTAAAGTTTGCCACGTCCCCCTCACGCATATGAAGCAGGTCTGATGGGCTAATCCAGCCCGGTTGAGCCAGGGTCAGCGGGTGTCCGGCCTTCGCGAAGGCATCGCTGACAAACTCAGAACAAAACCACATTTTTTTGTCCCCGGAAACGGCATCGCTAAGCTGCGCTTTGGCCAGGCCATTCACGCACTGCTGGCGGAAATCTTTCGAAAAGGGATTCAGGGAGCAGAGCTGTTTGGTTACCATAAAGGGCACAAATTCAATGATGCCGCGATAGTTATAGCCGCTGTTTCTGTTTTTATAGGCGAAATTTTTAATGCCTGCGGCCTGTTGCGGCGTGAGGTCAGGCGCTCTTAGGGCAAACAGCTTATCGCTGTGCTGCATTGCTTGCTGGAGCGGAATAATCTGCACCCCAGCGCCGGTTGCTTCTGCAACCTGGTTATCACCGATATAGATAGCAACATGGCTAACGGACGATGTGCTAAAAGCACGAATCCCCAGGGACGTCACGCCAATGCTGGAAGAGAAAAGGAGATCGCCGGGGAGCAGGTCTTGTGCGTTAATTTCAGTCAGCGTGTTATTAGCCACCGAGCTCTGGCGCTGAAGTTTAACTGCCCATTGCTGCGATGGTGGCTTAATAGCGGAAGCGGAAGGCGCGGACCGGCTGACGTCTACCGTGCAGGCCGAAAGTAAAAACAATGCGGGAAAAAGCAGGACATAATTTGCCCGTTGTTTAGCCATGATTACAATCCTTGTAAAAAAGAGGCTCTGAAACCAGAGCCTCTTTTGGCGTTAACCTTTAATTTGTTGTACCAGGTAATTCACGATATCGCCGGTTTTAATCAGCTGCTTCTCGCCGCTGCGACGATATTTATATTCGATATCGTCGTTGTCGAGGTTACGGTCGCCCAGCACGATGGTGTGCGGAATACCGATAAGCTCCATATCGGCGAACATCACGCCCGGACGCTCTTTACGGTCGTCCATCAGCACGTCGATACCCAGCGCGCTCAGCTCTGCGTACAGCTTCTCGGCCAGCTCCTGCACGCGGTAGGATTTATGCATGTTCATCGGCAGAATCGCAACCTGGAACGGGGCGATAGCTTCCGGCCACAGAATCCCGCGATCGTCAAAGTTCTGCTCAATGGCGGCCGCCACCACGCGCGTCACACCGATACCGTAGCAGCCCATCGTCAGGATCTGGTTACGGCCATCTTCGCCCTGTACGGAGGCTTTCATCGCTTCAGAGTACTTGGTACCCAGCTGGAAGATGTGGCCCACTTCGATACCGCGTTTAATCAGCAGCGTACCTTTACCGTCCGGGCTCGGGTCACCCGCCACGACGTTACGGATATCAGCCACTTCAGGGGTGGCGACGTCGCGATCCCAGTTGATGCCGAAGTAGTGTTTCCCGTCGATGTTCGCGCCCGCGGCGAAATCGCTCATTGCGGCAACGGTACGGTCAATAATCACCGGAATGGGCATATTAACCGGGCCCAGAGAACCAGGACCCGCCTGCACCAGCGCGCGGATCTCTTCTTCGGTGGCGAAGGTCAGCGGGCTGGCGACCTGCGGCAGTTTTTCCGCTTTCACTTCGTTCAGCTCATGATCGCCGCGAACCAGCAGGGCAATCAGCGGAGACTTGCTGTCTTCTACCGCTTTGACCAGCAGGGTTTTCACCGTTTTCTCAATCGGCAGATTGAACTGCTCAACCAGCTCGGCGATGGTTTTGGCGTTCGGCGTATCGACCAGCGTCATTTCCTGAGTGGCGGCCGCGCGCGGCTCTTTCGGCGCAACGGCTTCGGCGAACTCAATATTGGCCGCGTAGTCGGAAGAGTCAGAGAAGATCACGTCATCTTCGCCGCTCTGCGCCAGCACCTGGAATTCGTGAGATGCGCTACCGCCGATAGAACCGGTGTCAGCCTGTACCGCACGGAAATCCAGGCCCATACGGCTGAAGATTTTGCTGTACGCGGCGTACATCGCGTCGTAGGTTTCCTGCAGAGATTCCTGAGAGGTATGGAAAGAGTAAGCATCTTTCATCAGGAATTCACGGGAACGCATCACGCCGAAACGCGGGCGCACTTCGTCACGGAATTTGGTCTGAATCTGATAGAAGTTCAGCGGCAGCTGTTTGTAAGAGCTCAGCTCGTTACGAATCAGGTCGGTGATCACTTCTTCATGAGTCGGGCCGAGTACGAACGGACGTTCGCCACGGTCAGCAATACGCAGCAGTTCCGGGCCGTACTGTTCCCAACGACCACTCTCTTGCCACAGCTCAGAGGGCTGAACTACCGGCATTAACACCTCGATTGCACCGGCGTTGTTCATCTCTTCACGCACGATGTTTTCGACTTTTTTCAGGACGCGCACGCCGGTCGGCAGCCAGGTATATAACCCGGAGGCCAGCTTGCGGATCATCCCGGCGCGCAGCATCAGCTGATGGCTGATAACCTCGGCGTCGGCAGGTGTCTCCTTCAGAGTGGAGAGCAGGTATTGGCTAGTACGCATGTTGTTACGGTTCCATTTGGACGATCGATACAGGCTGGGAGCCAGCCTGACACAAAAAAGTGGTTTAGTTTACCAGTGTGGCAAAGATGCCAAAAGAGAGGAAAATAAAATTAGCGTGGTTCGAGAGAAAAGACTTCAAAACCGGACGAAATCACCCGCCAGCGCACGTTAAAATCCAGCAGCCAGACGGCGTAGGTCTTTCCCGGGTCTTCTTCTTTACGATATGCCGGGCGCGGATCTTGCGCCAGAACTTCGCTAATAAACACCTTAAGTCGGGGATAGCGCTTTTCCAGTTCTAAAAGCCGGGCTTCTGTTTCGGGCGTGAAGCTCACCGCCACTTCCGCCTGCGGTGCCTGCTGCGCGTAGCTCGCGCTGGCTTCCGGCAGCGCTTCGGCAAAGGGCAGGTAAGGTTTGATGTCCACGACCGGCGTACCATCCACCAGGTCCAGACTACCGAGTTCCAGAACGACGTGTTCTTTCTGGCAGCGAATACCTTTTAGCTCGACCAGCGACATACCGATTGGATTAGGACGAAAGGTCGAACGGGTGGCGAAAACGCCCATCCGCGCATTACCGCCGAGGCGGGGAGGGCGCACGGTCGGGCGCCAGCCGCCTTCCATGGTCTGATGAAACACAAACAGGATCCACAGATGGCTGAAGTTTTCCAGGCCACGTACGGCATCGGCCTGGTTATAGGGGGGCAGAAGATGTAATTCGCCGCCGCCGTTTTTAACCAGCCCAGGCTGGCGGGGGACGGCAAATTTTTCTTTATAGGGCGAGCGAATAACGCCTATCTGCGCAAACTGAAAATCACTCATTGCGCCGTGACGTTAAGCGCTGAACCAAGGCAGACGGCCTGGCGGTAGCAGCCCGGAGTTCCGCTGGTCACTTCGCAGCGGTGCAGCAGCACGGCATTGGCTTTCATTTTTGCAGCGTTAATCTGCATGCGCTTGCGCGCCGTCGGGATATTGGGCGGAGAGTCTTGATTCGAGGCCTGGCATGATTCACCGGTGACTTCGCCGAGTTCGCGGAAAGGTTTACCCACCAATTCTGTTGCATCGGTATAGATTCTTACCGGGGCCGGACGCGTCGCTTTCGGTTTTGCCGGTTCCGATTTGGCAGGCGGGGTTACGGTGCTTTGTACAGGCTCGACGGGAGATCTGCTTAGCATAGAACAACCGCTTAACATGAGTGCTAACAAACAGACCGGTAAAGCACGCATAGTATTTCCTCAATAAATAATAAAACAGGGCGCTATTGAATCAGGTGCTTGCATAAATGACAAGACGGGCATAAAGCCCGTCCTGAATGATATTACGCTGAGAAAAGATTACCAGCCTTTCACCGCACCGCCGTTAAAGATTTTGTTAGCCGCTTCGTAAACTTCATCACTCTGATAGGCTTGAACAAATTTCTTAACATTTTCCGCATCTTTGTTGTCTTCGCGAGCGACAATCAGATTCACGTACGGAGACTCTTTACCTTCCACGAAAATACCGTCTTTTGCCGGCGTTAAGCCAATCTGGCTGGCATAGGTGGTATTGATAACCGCCAGAGCGATTTGCGCATCATCCAGAGAGCGCGGCAGCTGCGGGGCTTCCAGCTCAACAATTTTCAGGTTTTTCGGGTTTTCAATAATATCCAGAGAGGTTGGCAGCAGACCAACGCCTTCTTTCAGTTTGATCAGGCCAACCTGTTGCAGCAGCAGCAGAGAGCGGCCAAGGTTGGTGGGATCGTTAGGAATCGCAACCTGAGAGCCCGGCTGCAGTTCGTCCAGCGATTTAATTTTTTTCGAATAACCCGCAATCGGGTAAACAAAAGAGTTACCTACGGAAACCAGCTTGTAGCCGCGGTCTTTGATTTGCTGGTCAAGATACGGTTTATGCTGGAAGGCGTTAACGTCGATATCACCTTTGCTCAGCGCTTCGTTCGGCAGAACGTAGTCGTTGAAAGTCACCAGTTCGACATCAAGGCCGTATTTTTCTTTTGCTACTTTCTGCGCGACTTCCGCAACCTGCTGCTCCGCACCGACGATAACGCCGACTTTAATATGGTTAGGATCTTTTTCGTCCTGACCGCAACCCACCAGAGCCAGAGAACCGATTAACGCGCCGACTGCCGCAAAGGTTTTGAAATTAAAGGCCATGTTATTTCCTTCCTGTAAGATTCTGTATTGTGTAATGTTATTTGTGAGTCACAGCCCGGACGATACGATCGCCTGAGAATTGGATTAAGTACACCAGAATAACCAGCAGCACCAGTACGGTATTCATTACCGTTGCATTGTAGCCGATATAACCGTACTGATAGCCAATCTGCCCGAGACCACCGGCACCGACGGCGCCGCCCATCGCGGAATAGCCGACCAGCGTAATGAGCGTGATGGTTGCCGCATTCACCAGGCCCGGCAGCGCTTCCGGCAGCAGAACCTTACGCACGATCTGCATCGGCGTTGCGCCCATGGCGCGGGATGCTTCGATAAGGCCGGTGGGGATCTCCAGCAGGGCGTTTTCCACCATACGGGCGATGAACGGCGCAGCGCCGACCGTCAGCGGAACGATAGCCGCCTGCAGGCCAATCGACGTGCCAACGATCACGCGAGTGAATGGGATCATCCACACCAGCAGGATAATAAAAGGAATCGAGCGGAAAATATTCACCACCGCCGAAAGCGTGCGGTAGAGCTTCGCATTAGCGACAATTTGCCCCGGACGGGTGACGTACAGCAGCACGCCGACCGGCAGGCCGAGAACAAAACCGAAGAAGCCGGAGACAAACGTCATGGCCAGCGTTTCCCATACGCCGCGAACCAGCAGCCAAATCATTGGTTCAGACATATCCCAGTACCTCTACTTTTACATGGTGTTCCTGTAGCCAGGCGATTGCGGCCTGGGTATCTTCCTGCGTGCCGTGCATCTCAGTGAGCATAATGCCGAACTTCACGCCGCCCGCGTAATCCATCTGCGCGCTAATAATGTTGTTATTCACGTTAAAACGACGGGCAGTCTCAGAAAGAAGCGGGGCATCAACGGAGTGACCCGTAAACTCCATGCGCAGCATGGGCACGCTATCGGGAAGCGCTTCAGGTTTAAGGCGGGCCTGATAATCATCCGGGATATCAAGGTGCAGCGTTGACTGAATAAACTGTTGCGCCAGCGGGGTTTTGGGATGAGAGAAGACCTCACTCACCGTATCCTGTTCAATCAACTGGCCGTTGCTGATAACGGCAACGCAATCGCAGATGCGTTTGACGACATCCATTTCATGGGTAATCAGCAAAATCGTCAGGCCCAGGCGACGGTTGATATCTTTCAGCAGTTCCAGAATCGAACGCGTAGTGGCCGGGTCCAGAGCGCTGGTGGCTTCGTCGCAGAGCAGGACTTTTGGATTGCTCGCCAGCGCACGGGCGATGGCCACGCGCTGTTTTTGACCGCCGGAGAGATTTGCCGGATAGCTATCGTGTTTATCCCCCAGACCGACGAGATCGAGCAGCTCGGTCACCCGGCGCTTGATTTCATCTTTCGGCGTATTATCCAGCTCCAGAGGCAACGCCACGTTGCCGAATACGGTGCGTGAGGCAAGCAGGTTAAAGTGCTGGAAGATCATGCCAATCTGGCGACGAGCGCGAGTGAGCTCTTTTTCTGACAGCGCCGTTAGTTCCTGGCCGCCTACCTGTACGCTGCCCTGCGTTGGACGTTCGAGCAGGTTAACGCAGCGGATTAACGTACTTTTACCCGCGCCGGAAGCGCCGATGACGCCATAAATTTGCCCGGCGGGGACATGCAGGCTGACATCGTTCAGCGCCTGTATGCTGCGATTTCCCTGCTGGAACACTTTGGTAATATTCGAAAGTTTAATCATCAGTTATTTATTATCGTTTAGCCGTTTGCCGTGGCATTTTCTTCTGCCGTGTCCAGGCGATGCCTGTCAATGAAATGGATGTTAAGGCATCCAGACGTCTAAATCAATCTGACTCTGTATAATGAGCACTTTCTTGCGTCCGGAAACATGCGATACTACGCGCATTAGCCTTTATCAGGAGCAAACCGGTGGCAATGTCAGTACCCGCAATTTTTCTTGACCGTGATGGCACGATTAATGTCGATCACGGCTATGTCCATGAAATCGACAACTTTGAATTTATCGATGGCGTCATTGACGCAATGCGTCAATTAAAGGAGATGGGCTACGCGCTGGTGCTGGTGACCAACCAGTCCGGTATCGCCCGCGGTAAGTTTACTGAAGAGCAGTTTGAAACGCTGACGGAGTGGATGGACTGGTCGCTGGCCGATCGCGGCGTTGATCTGGATGGTATCTATTATTGTCCGCACCACCCGCAGGGAACCGTTGAAGAGTTTCGCCAGACCTGCGACTGCCGCAAGCCGCATCCGGGTATGCTGATTTCGGCGCGCGACTATCTGCATATTGATATGGCGGCTTCCTTTATGGTTGGCGATAAAGTCGAAGATATGCAGGCAGCTCTGGCGGCCAATGTCGGCACGAAAGTATTAGTGCGCACCGGCAAGCCGGTGACCCCAGAAGCCGAAAGTGCCGCTGATTGGGTACTTAATAGCCTGGCAGACCTGCCGGATGCTATCAAAAAGCAGCAAAAATAAGCGTTATGTATAAAAGGTGAGCGGTTGAAATAAAATTGCATTTTACCGCTTGTCACCGCCGAATAACTCCCTATAATGCGCTCCCACTGACACGGCAGATGTGAATCACTTCACAAACAAC